>UQDJ01000043.1 GCA_900539675.1 uncultured Coriobacteriaceae bacterium
ACGCTCGGTCGAATTCAAACGGTGCAATTCGCCACACGTAGGGCATACACCGCCCGAGGCCAATACCGGCTTTTCATCGTGATACAACTTGCACTTAGGACACTGTCGCCAGGTTACTTCCCTATCGCCAAATGATGGATCGGGAGCGCATTCTGCCCAGATAAGATGCGTGCGATCATTGTTCATAGGCGTCAGCACCTGAGCGCCTGCCTGATAAGCCACCATGCGAAGCAGCGGACGATTAGCAAATTCGGAATCGCATACCAAAAGTATCTTGGCTGCACTCTGCTTAATAGCTCCTAAGACGGCGTATTCATTAGTGAAAAGACGAGCATCAAATTTCGCGCCAATGGATGCCACCTGAGCCGCACCCGAACAAGAAAATCCGCGTGCCTTGTCATCGGTACCAGTGACCCACACCTTTGAAAAACCGCATTTAACCGCAGTCTTTACGGTGTTTTTCATAGGCGAACCATAGCCCACTACCAAAATGGGAGCATCAAGTCTTTCTGCAAGTACGGGAAGTTCATATACCACCGTAGGCGAATCGGCTGAAAGCGGCGTTAAAGATACCGGCTTTTGGGAAGCCTTATCGGCATCATCTTCATTCGAGGCGGTATCCTCAATAATAACCTCCGCCTTAGCAGTCTGGTTAGCTTCAGATACACTGCCCTTATCAGCTTGATTATCCTGAGCGGCTTGGTCAGTCTGGACAACCTCAGGCTGATCTACCTTAACGCCCTGAGCGTCACCTGCATTAACCTCAGTATCAGTGTGATTGTTATATTGACTGTCTGGCTGCATCGTTTCGCTTTCTGATGTCATTGATCACATCTTCCTTTACTCACTGGCATGAGCCAGAACATACTTCTGGATTGCCGTAGCGGCCACTTTATCCCCCACCAATGCTTCCACTTCAGCAACGCACATACGAGAAGAATTCTTCGTGATAGTTGCCTTCAGCGTAACGGTGTCGCCTGGCAGAACCGTATGACGGAATTTTGCCTTGTCGATACCTACCAAATACCCCAAGGAACCTTCCTTGTCATCTGCAGTCAAAATGCAGCAGCACGCTGCCTGCGCAAGCGCTTCCATGATAATAACCCCAGGTAGAATAGGGTGTCCAGGAAAATGACCTTTAAATAGGGGAAGGTTGGGATCAACATCTAACTCTGCAGTAATCGTATGACCCGGATCACATTCTAAAATGCGGGTAACCCATTCAAATGGATCGCGATGAGGCAGAATTTGCAACACTTCATCGCGTTCGCAAGGAAAATGATGTTCGGCCATGGTTTATGCCTCCTCGTATGGAGATACCGCCAGCGTTGCATTATGTCCACCAAAACCTAAGGAATTTGACAGGACAACTTTCTGCTTTCGGTTTACCAAAGCAGCCGTTGGAACCGTTACCGGGCATTCCGGATCAGGTTCATCAAAGCCAGCTGTGGGCGGAATAACATTGCGTTCTACCGACAAAGCCGCAACAATAGCTTCGATGGCACCTGCAGCACCCAGCATATGACCAGTCACACCCTTCACAGAGGTAACCGGTACCTCTTTGGCCCTATCGCCTAACAGCGTATTCCATGCACACGCTTCCGTCTTGTCGTTAACGGGTGTCGCCGTACCATGGGCATTCAAGTGACCGATATCCTCTGGCGTAAAACCGCCCTCTTCAAGTGCCTGCTTCATAGCACGCACTGCGCCTTCACCCGTAGGCTCGGGAGCCGTGATGTGATAGCCATCACCCGTGGAACCAAAGCCCGTTATTTCTGCCAGAATGGTTGCACCACGAGATTGTGCATGTTCTAACGATTCAATAACCAAAGCACCAGCACCCTCGCCGGGAACAAAGCCCGCGCGACGACGGTCAAACGGCATCGAAGCATTTTCGGGATCTTCAGCTTTAGTGAGTGCACCCAAATTAGCAAAACCTGCCAACGACATTGGGGCTACCCCTTCTTCGGTACCACCAGCAAGAGCAGCGTCCATAATGCCAAAGCGAATCAGACGATAAGCCTCCCCAATACAGTGAGTACCGGTAGCACAAGCCGTTACTATATTCAGGCAATCGCCATGCAGGCCATAGCGAATAGACAGATTGCCGGCGGCCATATTGGAAATCATGGTAGGAATGAATAGAGGGCTTACGCGCTTAGGACCCTTTTCATGCAAAACTACAGATTCGTGTTCGAAAATATTGATACCGCCAATACCAGAACCAAATACGCAGGCAAAACGATTGGAATCTTCCTTTTCCATATCAATGCCTGCCTGCTGCATGGCCTCATCAGCAGCAAGAATGGCATATTGAACAAACGGAGCAAAGCGACGTGCTTCCTTTTTCGTAAAGCCCGCCTCAAGAGGATCGTAATCAGGAATAGTACCCGCAACGGAAACGCCATAGGTTTCACGAATATCTTCAGGCAACAGCGAAAGCGCCGTTTTGCCACTGGTCACCTTGTCCCACAGAGCTTCAACACCCTTACCGGCTGGAGAAATAGCACCCATACCGGTGATCACCACTCGATGCAGCGGCATCGAAGTTACGCCTGAATATGAACTCATAGTGATAATCCTCCATCTACACTCAATACCTGACCGGTAATATAGCGAGCCTGTTTGCTTGCCAGAAAAGAAACTGCAGCAGCAACATCTTCAACCGTGCCCAAATCACGCAATGCGATATGGGAAACCACCCCTTCGCGTGCCTTTTCGCTCATAGCACGCGTCATATCAGTATCAATAAAACCAGGTGCTACCGCATTTACCGTAATACCACGACCACCAAGTTCCTTTGCAGCACTTTTCGTCATGCCCACAATACCCGCCTTAGATGCAGCATAGTTCACCTGACCAGCATTGCCATACAAACCAACCACACTGGAAATATTGATAATGCGCCCGGAGCGCTGCTTCATCATGATGGGCGTCACGTGACGCATGCAGTTAAAAGCACCCTTTAGATTGACCTCGATCACCTGATCGAAGGCATCTTCGGTCATGCGCGCCAAAAGACCATCTTTATTGATGCCAGCGTTATTCACCAAAACATCAATGCGACCAAAATCGGAGTGGATCGCCTCTATCATGCCTTTTACTGCCTCAAAGTCAGAAACATCTGCACAATACACCTGTGTCTTCACGCCGTGCGCCGATGCCAATTCATCAGCTAAATCAATGCACGTCTGAGCGGAATGTTCACTGGAATAATTCAGCGCCACACCAAAGCCTGCTTCGGCAAGCGCTGTTGCAATACCCGCACCAATGCCGCGGCTGGCACCGGTAACTACAGCTACCGGCGTTACGTTATTCTTTTCAGACTGGCTGGTTCGAGCCATGAAATCCTCCTCCTTCTTTTACGCTTCGTTGGAATGAGGTACTAACGTCTCCAAGGCTTGTTCCCACTCTTCATAACTGCCAATTTTGATGCGGGTTGCCTTGCGATCGATGCGCTTTACCAGGTTTGTCAAAACGCCACCAAAGCCCACTTCAACAAACGTCGACTCACCCTTGCTAGCAAGTCCAGCAATGCTCTGTTCGAACAATACGGGGCTTACAATTTGACGAGCCAGACGATCGGCTGCTTCAGACGCAACAAATGGTTTGGCATCCGTATTACAAATCAGCGGACATAAACCATTCGCCGTAAAAGTTAGCTTGGAAGCGAAGGTGCGCATCCTATCGGATGCGCTCTGCATCAGGGGGCTATGAAAAGCACCTGCCGTGCGCAGACGTGCTGCGCGCTTGCCAGCTTCTTTCCAATACGCCTCAGCACGCTCAATAGCAGCAACATCACCAGATAATACAACCTGACCTGGTGCATTGTAATTCGCACATACCAGCGTATCACCTTCAGCGCATACATCGCATACGCCCTGAGCATCTTCATGCGTTGCGCCCAACAATGCCACCATAGCACCAGCGGTTTCTTTACAAGCGCTCGCTAGAGCACGGGAACGCTCATTGAGCAAAGCAAAACCCTCTTCGTGAGAAAGCATGCCTGCCACCATCAAGCCACTAATTTCACCCAGCGAAAAACCAACCACTGCATCAGGAGCAAAACCCCGTGCGCGCAGCGCATCGGCAACGCCCACCGAAATAGCGGCAGTCAAAAGCTGAGAATTAAGGGCATCATTGATTTCCGCTTCGCTGCCCTGTTGCGCCAGATAGACCACATCGATACCGGTTGCAGCTTGAGCACTCTCGAATGCTTTCAAAACTTCAGGCACCCTTAAAAGATCTGCGCCCATACCAACTTTTTGAGCACCCTGACCGGGCATCATCCAAACACTCATGAATAAACCCTACTTCCAGGAGCGCGTAGCGTTGCGTGCAGCCATTTCTTCCATGGAAAAACCTGCCCAACCATTAGCTTCGTTGATAAGATCCTCAATGATTTCACCAGCTGGCTTAATATCGTGCACCAAGCAAGCAGACTGGCCAGCCATCATGGAGCCATTATCTACATCGCCCTCTACCGCACGACGCAAAGATCCTGCCAAGTGCTCTTCGTATTCAGCCGTGTTTTCCATACCCTTTGCTTCAAGCTGACGAACTTCGCGGGTCATTTTGTTCTTCAAGCAGCGAACGGGATGCCCACTGCCACGCCCTGTCACAATGGTGTCGGAATCCTTGGCAGATACCACCTTGTTTTTATAGGCATCGGCAACACAGCATTCGGTTGCCGTCAGAAAACGGGTGCCTATCTGGACACCTTCGGCACCAAGCGCGAAAGCTGCCACCATGCCGCGACCATCAGCCACGCCACCTGCAGCAATAACTGGAATAGAAACCGCATCGCACACAGCGGGAGTAAGCACCATCGTATTGAGCTCGCCAATATGACCACCCGCTTCGCAACCTTCAGCTATGATGGCATCTGCGCCACAGCGTTCCATTCGACGCGCCAATGCAGCAGAAGCAACTACGGGAATAACCGTAACGTTTGCTTCTTTCCACATAGGAACATAGTTGCCAGGGTTGCCCGCTCCGGTGGTTACCACGTCCACGTTCATATCTGCTGCAAGCTGAGCCAATTCGGCTGCGTTGGGATTCATCAACATAATGTTTAAACCAAAAGGCTTTTCGGTTAAGGTGCGAGCAAGCTCAATTTGCTCTTTAACCCACTCGGTAGGTGCTGCACCACAGGCAATAATACCCAAACCACCAGCATTGCTTACTGCAGCAGCAAGGCGCGCATCGGCAATATTTGCCATACCACCTTGAATAATCGGGTATTGAGTACCCAAGAGCTCGGTAACCCGTGTCTTCATATGATCATCTCTTTCCGCGCTTCGTGCCGTTCTTTCTTCGTGCCGTTCTTTACTACAAAAGTACGCCTGCGGTGTTGCGGCCGCAGGCGTCTTGGATACATTCAAGCTTAGAGAGAATCGATGTATTCGACGAGATCGCCAACCGTCTCCAAACCTTCAGGTTCACCGAATTCGATGTCGAGCTTTTCTTCGATATCGCAAATCAGTTCTGCCATATCCAAAGAGTCAATGCCCAGCTCGTCAAACGTTGCGTCTTCGGTAACTTCATCAGGCTCAATATCCAGGGTGTCTTCGAGGACTTCCTTGATTGCGTCGATAGTGGCCATGGTTTTGCTTTCCTTTCTTACTACTACTTCAAACCCATGAGGCTTTCATTCCCCAGGATGCGAAGCCATAACTTTACTATTATGACCCTCACTCTGAGAAATTATGGGAAGCGCTTCACGAGTTTTACCAGCTCGTAACGCGCCTTATATATCCCATCAGCGCGAAGAGGCCTTCTTAGCCACTTCATTCTCTTGGTCAAAGAAGTATTTTACTTTTGCTAAGGCTTTATACAACACTACTTCTTCTTCGGGCGACAAACCCTCCAAAGCACTGTCAACTAATTTTTTATGGAACGCTTCATGCGCTCGAAAGGCTTTGCGCCCTTTCGAGGTGAGTTCCACCAGTACCTGACGGCGATCAACTTCGCCACGTGTACGCTGAACATACCCCTTGCGTTCAAGCTTGGTCATAGACGCTGTCAGTGTTGCCAAAGTCACATCCAAGCGTGCGGCAACCACCTTCATCGGGTTCTTCTCATGAAGCCCCACCGCCACGATGGTATGCAGTTCAGCAATGCTTAACCCCTCGGTAAGACGATTGTTAAGAGAGCGCTCTTCAATACGCAAAACCGAATTGAAGGTATCGGTCAAAATGTTATCGACCAATTCTTTACCATGCTCAAGCCATTCTTCTGCCGAAATGGAAGCGGCACCATCAGGAATGGCACCAAAAGCATCATTAGCACAAGCAGACGCTGACAAAACGACATTGGTAGTAGTTGCATTCGAATGCGATGCGCCATCAGAAACTTCGTGTATGCTGCCTAAAGTCACGAGGGTTAACCTTTCAGTGCGTACAACAGAGGTGGTACTAGTTTTCCATCAAAGCAGCAGCGACCATGCCTACACCCAAAGCGCCCGCACCCAAATGAGTTGCAACCGTAGCGCCACAGAGGCACGTGCCGAAATCGATATAATCCACATCAGCATCTACCAGAGCAGCCTTGAGGTCATCTACTAACTTCTCGTTGCCAGTATGACAGAAACGGACGCACTGTTTGCCCTGTTCTTCAGTGTGTTTTTGAATTTCTTCAACGAAGGCTTTAACGACACCGCGCATACCCTTAGCTTTGCCAAATGCACCCAGTACGCCACCTTCGTCAAACGAGAAAATAGGCTTAATATTCAACAGGCTTGCCGTCTTTACCTGATCAGCTGAAAGGCGTCCACCCTTCAGCAAGTTTTCCAGCGTTTCGGGAGCCACCAAAAAGCAAGACTTGTGGAACAGCTCGTCAACCTTTTCAGCAGTATCGCTTAACGATGTACCGGCATCACGCATCTGGCAGGCAAGCTTAGTTACAATGCCCAAAGAAGCCGTAGCACCCGCAGCAGAAGCATCCAAAACACGCACGGGAATATCTACTTCTTCTGCAGCAGCACGAGCGGAATTAACCGTGCCAGACAGCGCACCAGCAATATGAACAGACAGGATGCCGTCTGCTCCCTGAGCTGCAAGCTGTTCATAAACCTGTTTGAAATCGTAAGGAGTAGGCTGAGACGTTTGGGGTAACGTTTCGGATGCGGCCATACGCTCATAGAATTCTTGGGAAGAAATATCCACCTGGTCTTTGAACGTTTCCTCGCCCACTAAAATGCTCAGCGGTACCATGGTGATGTTCAGAGATGCATATTCGTCTGCAGAAAGATCGCATGTCGAATCGGTTACGATAGCGAAACCCATGCGCTACTCCTTTCGGTGAGATCTGTAGCTGATCTCGAATTTAAATCGAACAATACTATGCTACGAATAATAGTTAGTTTAACTAACTAAATGAAAGATAGAGATCGTCTCGCCTTCCGGCAAGGCTCAAACATGACTCACCACATATTCACCATAGGGGTATTTTGATCGTTTGAAGCAAACCGATTAACCAATCACGACACCGCTATTTCTCGCAGAAAGTATGTACGACATCATCCGTTGATCATAGCATCGGCAATTCGTATCGCCTGTTGGCAACGATGTTCTGTTAGCAACAATGCTCTGTTGGTAACGATGTTCTGTTGGCAACGATGTTCTGTTGGTAAAGAGCGTTTTCTGCCCACAGTGACTGTTAATCGCATTACCTACTACCTTGCGACCGCTCCTACGCGAAAGCTAGCTGCAGCCAACTGCCTATTGGCTAGCAGCCCGCCAGCTAGCTACGACGGCCACCGCCATAGGAACTCTTACGCGATCCAAATGCGCTGCCCTTGCGAGCCGTCTTTTTCAAATCGCCCAAAATTGCCTCTTCAGATTTACCTTCAAGCTGAGCGCGTAACTGCACAATTTGGTCACGAACCGAAGCGGCACGTTCGAAATCCATGGCTGTGGAAGCTTCGAGCATTTCATCTTCCAACGCGCCAATCACGCGCAGAATTTCACTGCGCGAATATTCCGCCAAGTTAGCGTTGACTTCATCTGCCGAACGCTGACCTTCATCGGTTTCCAGATAGTCGGTAATATCAGAAATATTCTTCCGAATAGTTTTCGGCACAATACCGTGAGCCTTATTAAAGGCCATCTGAATCTCACGACGACGCCGCGTCTCGTCGATGGCTTGCTTCATCGAATCCGTCATCTTATCCGCATACATAATAACCTGACCATGCGCATTACGTGCCGCTCGTCCAATGGTCTGAATAAGGGAGCGATAATTGCGCAGAAAGCCCTCTTTATCGGCATCGAGAATGGCCACCAGCGATACTTCCGGCAAGTCCAGACCCTCACGCAGCAGGTTAATACCTACCAACACATCAAATTCGCCCTTGCGCAAATCACGCAAAATTTCGACGCGTTCCAAGGTGCCAATATCTGAGTGCATATAGCGTGCTCTCACACCCTGATCAAGTAAATGATCGGTTAGATCTTCTGCCATGCGTTTGGTAAGCGTTGTAATAAGCGTTCGTTCGTCCTTTGCAGCACGCTCTTTCGCCTCATCGATAATGTCATCGATCTGAGACATGATCGGACGTACATCAATTTCAGGATCCAACAAGCCAGTAGGTCGAATAATCTGTTCAACCACCGCTTCACTGACCCGCTCTTCGTAGTCACCTGGCGTTGCAGACACATAGATAAACTGCGGGATACGCTCTTCAAATTCATCAAAACGAAGAGGACGATTGTCCAAGCAAGAAGGCAGGCGAAAGCCGTGTTCAGCCAACGTGATTTTGCGCGAACGATCGCCTTCATGCATGCCACGAATCTGTGGCACCGTCACATGGCTTTCATCGATAAAGCAAATGAAATCACTCGGAAAATAATCAATAAGCGTATAGGGAGGCTCGCCCGGTTTGCGGCCATCTAAATGACGCGAATAGTTTTCAATACCGGAGCAAAAGCCCATAGTCTCAATCATTTCCAGGTCGTAGGAAGTGCGCATTTCAAGACGTTGTGCCTCAAGCAGCTTACCCTCTTCCTTAAACTGCGCTAAGCGGCTCTGCAGCTCGTCTTGAATCGTTTTGATGGCATGCTCAATAGCAGGACGTGCGGCAACATAGTGCGATGCCGGCCAGATAGGCAAAGCTTCATAGGTATTAAGAACTTCACCGGTCACATTATCGATCTCAGCGATTTCATCAATCTCATCGCCCCAAAACTCAACGCGGACCGGATTGTCAGCATAGGGTGGAAAAATATCGAGCGAATCACCACGCACGCGAAATGTTCCGCGCTTCAATTCGTAATCGTTGCGATCGTACTGAATATCGATCAGCTTGCGAATAAGCTCATCGCGATCCTGCTCAACCTCTTTATCTAAGAATACCGCCATGCCTGCATATTCCATCGGCGAGCCAATACCATAAATACAAGAAACTGACGCCACCACAATTACATCGCGACGCGAAAGCAGCGATGCCGTAGCAGCATGACGCAGCTTTTCTACTTCTTCATTGATAGAAGCATCCTTTTCGATAAAGGTATCCGTGGTAGGCACGTACGCTTCAGGCTGGTAGTAATCATAGTAGGAAACAAAATACACAACAGCATTGTTCGGGAAGAATTCGCGCAATTCCGCTGCCAGCTGAGCAGCCAACGTCTTGTTGGGCGCTAAAACCAACGTGGGACGTTGTACCGCTTCAATAGTTTTAGCCATCGTGTATGTTTTGCCAGAACCGGTAACGCCCAACAGTGTTTGATAACGCATGCCCGATTCACTATTGTCGGTCAGCTGCTTGATGGCCTTGGGCTGATCACCTGCAGGTTCGTATGAAGACACCACTTTAAATGGCTGAGATGACAAACGCGCCATAGGCAGTTTGCCCTCCATAGCGTGTCCTTCAAGACTCTGAAGATGTGCCATAGGTTTGCTCCTTTTCGGAATACTTGCTTTGCAGAGTCACTCACACACCAGCGCTACGATAGATGCGGTTCTACTTTGCTGGTCCAAAAATACTCAATAGCAGATTGGAACTCTTCGATGGACCCATTATTGGTCAACACCACATCGGCAATAGCGATGCGCTTTGATTCTGGAACCTGGCTCGCTAAGCGGTTGCGCGCATCTTCTTCAGAAAAACCACGCGATTCCATTAAGCGTTTGATACGCACTTCGGGAGAGGTGGTAACCGCCACCACCATATCGGCGTGCTTATAGAAATCATCGCGCCCATCAAGGATAGCCATTTCCAGCACCACCAGTGTATGCGTTTTACCTTCTTCGGCAATATGACGCAAGCAACCCTCATACAGGCGAGGCTGTGTAATAGCATCCATCTTCGCGGTAGCCTCAGGAGATGCAAACGCCTTAGCCGCAAGCGCAGAACGGATAACCTCGCCCTGATCATCTAAGATGTCATCACCAAATGCCGCAGTAAGCTCTGCCTTCATTTCAACGTTGTGCAAGTTCTCATGACCTACTTCATCGGCCAAGACCACGCCCGCACCCTTTTCAGCCAGAAACTTTACCAGCGTAGATTTACCTGACCCAATGCCGCCAGTAACAAAGATTGAAAACATGAAGCCACCCTTATCGCTCACATTTAAACACGACTAGTTACGCTCTGTATCGTAGCAAAATTAGTATCGCGCCATCAAAAACAGGCCTGCACTGTACAGGCCTGTTGACAGAAGGTTTCTGCGATCGTGTGCCCAGCCGATCAAATACCGGCTGCTAGGATTGTGGCATCCATGCCCTATTTCCCACATTAGCGCTTTATGTCCAGCATTCGCACATTGCTAGCATGCTACGTTCATGCCAGTTATTCAGAATATTCTGCCTGTTATTCAGGATCATGCTCTTCTTTTTGGAACACCAAATCAATGACAAGCGTTTTTCCCGTAGGACCAAATTTCACCGGAATATAGCCCCTATAGGTAAAACCACGTTCAGCATACTGTTCAATAATGGGGCGATATCCTGCCAATTCCGCATTCCAAGCCGGATTATTCTCTAAATCAAGCGTGGCAAATTCCGTCGTCATACTGTTCTCCTTATAACGATTGATTGTCTTCTTCAGGAGAGATACGCTTTTGAGCTGCTTTGATGGCGCCAATAAAGGGCTCAAAAGAAGACAGGACATTCTCAACACTTTGAAGCGCAATGCCTTGCGATTCGTCACCCAATACCAAAAGTTCGCTACCAGGTGTCAGATTAAATACTTCGCGTGCTTTCTTGGGAATAACAATTTGACCACGTTCCCCCACGCGCACGACACCAAAGATATACAAACCTGCCGGCGGCACCGGATAGCCCGTGGCACCATCATCATGAGAGACCAAATCATCCAGCGAAACATCAAAAAGCGCAGAGAGAGCCCGGGCATTAGTCAAGTCCGGTAACGACTCTCCCGACTCCCATTTAGCAACGGTCTGACGAGCTACCCCGAGATGCTCTGCGAGCTGCTCCTGTGTCATAGCATGGCGCAACCGAAGGGTTTGAATGTTCTGAGAAATCATATGATTCATACCTCCTAGAAGCAGTATGGCTGGGATTATTCCGGCATTCTAGCAAGCGAAATTATCATTTGTGAGCCTTTTATGTCATCTTATGGTGACATAAAAGCTGTAACGGGGCTCATACAAAACAATCCCCGCAGGCTCACCTATGAAAGGTAAACCTACGGGGATTTAAAAAAGTTCAGTTGTTTATTCGCGCCTTGAGGCAGATAAACTATTCAGCAGGCTTTTCAGCTGCAGGCTTTGGTTCGGGCTCAGCAACAGCAATTTCCAGACCCAAATCTTCAGCAGCTGCCTTCATGGACAAGGAAATGCGACGACGCTCTACGTTTACGTCCATAACCTTAACCTTAACGGTGTCGCCCACATGCACAACCTGTGCAGGAGAGTCAATATGCTTCTGAGCCATCTCAGAAATATGAACCAGACCCTCAACGTTATCGCCCAGCTCGATGAATGCGCCGAACGGAACAATCTTGGTAACCTTGCCATCAACAATGGTGCCTACCGGGTAGGTTTCAACAAGCTTCGTCCAAGGATCTTCCGTGGTCTGCTTCAAGCCCAAGGAGATGCGCTCGCGCTGCAAGTCAACATCGAGAACCTCAACCTCAACTTCTTCGCCAACCTTAACAACCTCGGAAGGATGATTTACATGGCTCCAAGAAAGCTCAGAGATGTGAATCAGACCGTCGATACCACCCAGGTCAACGAATGCACCAAAGTCAACGATAGAGGAAACGGTGCCCTTCAGGCGCATGCCCTTAGACAGCTTCTCCAAGATTTCAGCGCGCTCGTTCTTGCGGCCTTCTTCGAGCAGAACACGACGAGAAAGAACAACGTTGTTGCGGTTGCGATCCATCTCGATAACGCGAGCTTCGATTTCGGTGCCCAGATATGCAGACAGATCCTTAACACGACGAAGGTCAACCAAAGAAGCAGGCAAGAAGCCGCGCAGACCGATATCCAGAATCAAGCCGCCCTTAACAACTTCGATAACTTCACCGGTGACAACTTCACCCTTCTTGAACTTCTCTTCAACCTGAATCCACGCACGTTCGTACTCAGCACGCTTCTTGGAAAGAATCAGACGACCGTCCTTGTCTTCCTTCTGCAGTACCAATGCCTCAATCTTGTCGCCCAGGTTTACCACCTCGGAAGGATCTGCGTCCTTGCGAATGGAAAGCTCACGAGCAGGGATAACGCCCTCGCTCTTAAAGCCAATGTCAACGAGAACTTCATCATGCTCAATCTTGACGACGGTACCGTCGATGAGATCACCCTCGTCAAAGTCGGTCAAGGTACCATCGATCATCTTGTTCATTTCGTCGTCGGAAATGTCCTGAAAATCGATGACGGAGGTGTTCTTAATTTCGGTCAAAATGGACCCCTTTCAAAAATGTATCGGGGACCCTTCGTACGTGTTTGCGGTTAAACAATTACCATGCGTGCTACGCGTATAACTATGCGCCAACAGCAAACATGTCTCGGGGGCCTATAATTTCCTGTCTACCCTCTTGGCAGACTTGACGAGTATACCATACGGCCATTTTATCGGGAGCTATGTCTCGACCGATTTTGAAGTATTTTTCCATTGTTTTACCGAGCTGTAACTTAACAAGGATTCTTGTCATATTTCTCGACCATCCGATCGACTCCGGACACATGGTTTGCCTGCATATTGGTCATTTCAGAGTCAATTACAGATTCTGAAGCAGAGGAATGATGAACAGATAGAACAAAAACATACCAATTGCTGCAATGATGATGCCGGCAACGTTTCGGATATTCAGCTTTGCCTGAGCATAGGGGCAGTGCTTTGCATTCATCGAGGTATAAGCCTCATTCGCATGCTGATGGTCTTTCTGTCTCGTCTGCTTGTTGGCCCAAATAACCATGTAGAAGGAGAAAAGAATGATGGCAATAAAACCAGCTGCAATACCGAAACTCGCTGCGGTGCAAACAGCATCGATAGTAGCTTGGCCACCAAGAATTAACGCTGCAATACAAAAACAGACAAGTGCAGCTAAAACTGATGCAATCGCAGCCCTTTTACCTAAACCGTCCTGAAATGTACTGCCCTGCTCTTCAGAAGCAGCCAAAAGATTGCCAGGGATCAAAGCCAACCACTTGCCGCGCCAAAACATGTGACCCACCAGCATAAAACCCATCATAAACAACAAGAAAAGAGCAGCAACAACAATTCCAGACGCACTGACACCAGCGTCCAAAAAGTCATAATGAGCTTCCACGTTCTTTTCCTTTCCGTATAGGCGAAACACTTCATCACAGGCTGTGATCATGTGTTCGTGTCATAAGCCCTGGGTGCGCCTTATATAAACAAAAAGCCGTTCGGCAGAACGGCTTGAAACAACTGGAGCGGGTGACGGGAATCGAACCCGCGTGACCAGCTTGGAAGGCTGGAGTTCTACCATTGAACTACACCCGCGTATAAATAAAAAATGGTCGGGACGACAGGATTCGAACCTGCGACATCCTGCTCCCAAAGCAGGCGCGCTACCAAACTG
>UQDJ01000044.1 GCA_900539675.1 uncultured Coriobacteriaceae bacterium
GCATGGCAGCGCCGCATCCTATGAACCATCTGCTTTTGGGCGATGTTGGCACTGGCAAAACCATGGTTGCCGCTTTTGCGCTGGCGGCCTGTGCTGATACGGGTACTCAGGCTATGATGATGGGTCCCACTGAGGTATTGGCCGCACAATATGCCACATCGCTTGGGGACATGTTGAGTTCAATTGGCATTTCATGGGGGCTTTTGACCGGTGCTACTTCTTCGTCACAGCGTGAAACCCTGTTGGCCGATTTTGCTTCCGGTGCAATTCAGGTACTTTTTGGGACACATGCGCTCTTTGAGCCTGACGTGCAGCCGCAGCGCTGTTCTTTGGTGTGCATTGATGAACAGCAGCGCTTTGGCGTTGAACAGCGTGAAGCGCTGGTGGCTAAAGCGCCGGGTGCCGATGTGCTTTCTATGACCGCAACGCCAATTCCGCGTTCATTGGCCCTGGCGCTCTACGGTGGCCTTACCCTGTCGTACTTGCATAAAGCGCCCGCAAATCAGGGTGGGCGTACGACCAAGGTGTGTCACTTTAGCGAAGAGGGTATTGCCTATGATGCTCTGCGAGAAACGCTTGCACGGGGGGAACAGGCATACGTCATTTGTCCTTTAATTGGGTCAAATTTGGGTACTATTTCCAATCCTGACGACAAAGATTCAGACCTCTTTACACGCAGTGATGCGACGCTCCACTCGGGCGTTCAGACGGCTTAGATGATATGAGTGCAAACCCGGACGGTTCCGATGATATGAAGACACGTTCGGACGAGTCAGCTGGCCTAGGTGGGGAAGGATATCCATCCATAGAATATGCCGTTGTGGAATGGGGGCTTGAGCACGATGAAGCGGGGGCAACGCTGTCTGCCGCAAAGACTCATGCCGAAGTATTGCAAAACCAGGTGGTACCTCAAGCACGGGTAGGGCTGCTTCACGGCAGGATGAAGGCTTCAGAAAAAGCCCAGGTGATGGAAGATTTCAGAGCTGGCAAAATAGATGTTTTGGTTTCTACCACTGTCATTGAGGTGGGTGTTGATGTGCCCAATGCCACGCTTATGATCATTGAGGATGCCGATCGCTTTGGTTTAGCGCAACTCCATCAGTTGCGTGGCCGCGTGGGACGTGGCTCTAAACCAGGCCAGGTGTTCTTGGTGTCGCGTTCTAAATCACCTCAGGCGCTCGAACGTTTACGCATGATGGAGCAAACTGAAGATGGCTTTGAACTTTCTGAAAAAGATTTGGCGATGCGCCGTGAGGGCGATATATTTGGTGATCGTCAGCACGGGGCATCTCCGTTGGCACTGGTTAATGTGGTGCGCGATAAAGCCATGATCGAAGCGGCGTATGCTGATGCTAAAGCATGTGTTGAAGGTAAACTGGTCAGCCCCGAAGAGCAATCACTTGTAGAGCGCGAGCTTGCGTTACTAAAGAAAGCGAGGCAGGCGTGAGAATTATAGCCGGTGAATTTCGTGGCCATCCTTTGAAATCCCTGAAGGGTCTCGATACCCGTCCTACCACTGATCGCGTGCGCGAAGCGCTGATGAGTTCAGTGTTTAGTGCGCGTCATGGATTTGCTGGCGAACGAGTGTTAGACGCATTTGCAGGCTCTGGAGCTTTGGGGCTGGAATGTTTAAGCCGTGGAGCAGAATTTGCCCTGTTCTGTGAGCAGAACTATCAGGCTTTTCGCATCATCGAAGAAAATATCAAGGCACTTAAGCTTGATTCTTCGCGTTATCGTATTCGCCGAGGCGATACGTTTACGTTGCCACAGGTGCATCTCGCACCGTTTGATCTGTTGTTTTTCGATCCGCCGTATGCCTTTGAAGCACAGACGGTGATCGATCTCATTGCGTCTCTTGACGCTGCTGGATTGGTGGTCGAAAACGCACTTTTGTACTACGAGTTTGCAAAAAAGGATAAGCAATCCGTGTTGGATGCATGCGTTGCGCTAGAATACAGCACAGTGTCTTGCAGGGATTATGGAGACACCTCAATCATTACCCTTAGGAAGGAAACGAAATGAAACGAGCGGTTGTTCCGGGAACATTTGATCCCATCACCGCGGGTCATGTTGATGTTATTAAGCGCGCGGCGCAGATTTTTGATAACGTCGTGGTAGCGGTAGCTAAATCCGCTAAGAAGCATCCCATTTTTGATCTGGAAACCCGTGTCCATCTTGCTGAAGAAGCAGTGGCCGATTTGAAAAATGTTTCGGTTGTAAGCTTCGAGGGTTTATTGGTCGATTGCGTCAAAGAACTTGATGCTCATGTTGTGGTGAAGGGCCTGCGCGCTATCACTGACTTTGAGTATGAATTCCAGATGACTGCCATGAACTATGAGCTGAGCCATGATTTGGAAACATTCTTTATCATGTCACCTCCGAAGTTTATGTATTTGTCCTCTTCTATCATTCGTGAAACTGCTTCTATGGGTGGTAGCGTTACTGGCTTCGTGCCTCCCTGTGTAGAAAAAGCGCTCTATGAACACTTCGCGGATGCTCGCAAAGAGGCAGCCAATAAAAGAGTCGTGAATTAATTTCGCTCCAGCACACAAGAAAGTTCACTGGTAAAAAGGCGACAAGTATGTGACCTTTTCATTTTCTTCAAGTATTGGTATCTTTCAGTTTTCTGTGCACTCGAATAGGGTCACTGACCCTATTGTGTGTCTTTCTGATACACTCTAAGGTTAGTAAATAAGGCATTGTACCTTTATGCGATTGCGTTTAAGGCGGCGGTGCTTTTTCCTGCACGACTTTCGGAAAGGGTTTTTATGGACGAAACAGGAGTATTGAATCTGATTGAAGAGCTTTCGGTACTCATCGAAGATTCAAAGCCGGTTTTTGGTAAGAACACCATGAGGCAGGTTGATGCGCAAGCTGCTTTTGAAATTCTTGATGAGATTCGCGACACGTTTCCGAGCGAATTTGCTCAGGCGCGTCAGGTTATTCGTGAACGCCAAGCTTTGCTGGATGAAGCAGAAGCACAGGCAAGCCGTCTTATTGAGGATGCACGCAGCCAGGCTATCACCATCGCTAGCGAGCAGGAAATTGTACGTATCTCTCAGCAGCAGGCCGATGCTATTTTGGCAGAAGCCCGTGAACTGGAACGCGAGACGCGTGCTGGTGCTGAAGATTTTGCTGATGAAGTATTCAGCCATGTGGAGCAGAGCTTAGATACGGCATTGAATTCCGTTCGCCGTTGCCGCGATCGTCTGAACGCTAACTCCATCAATTCGGGTCGTTAAAAATCAGGCCTCATATGAACATTCCTCGCATCACCATTCCCGATGAACTGTTTGCTCCTGCGGAAAGCGCTACGTTTTCCGGGGAATACGATTTGCCTTCGCTAACGCTGGGCTCTGATACGTATACTTTCGACCACCCGCTTACGTGGACGGTGACGGTGAGCAACACGGGCGGCACGTTTTTGGTAACTGGCGTTGTTGCAGGAGACGCCACCACCACTTGCGTGCGTTGCTTAGATCCGGCGCACTACAACCTTGAAGGGGAAGTAGAGGGCTACTTTGTTATTCCTGGAACGGATGTGGAACTGACCGAAGAAGAGCAGGATGAATGTGAAGAATTAAGCGAAGATCACATCATCGATCTATCTGCCTTGTTGCAGGCCGCTCTTTCGCTTGAGTTGCCCACCACACCTCTGTGTGATGATGACTGCAAGGGTTTGTGTGCGGGCTGTGGTGCAAACCTTAACTATGAGGAGTGCACGTGCAACAAGACAAATGATGAAGAGGATGAATTTTCCCAGAATCCATTTGCCGTTCTGCGTAACATTTCATTCGACAAAGAGTAGTGGATACGTGGGGTCTGCAGCGCCTTTGTAAGACAAAAAGACCGTATTGTGTGTCCCAGACATAGAAATTTCTGGATCCTGAGCAAATTTCTCTTGATATCTGCGATGGCCTTGCTAAAATTGGTCTTCGCGTGATTGCAATATTTCAGGTTTAAGCCTGCATCATAGAAGGAGATTAATCATGGCAGTGCCAAAGCGTAAAACCGGTCGTGCTCGTACTCATGCACGTAGGAGTGAAAACGATAAGATCGCTTCACCTTCTCGTTCCGTATGCCCTCAGTGCGGCGAAACTAAGCTTCCTCATCGCGTATGCCCGAACTGTGGCTACTATCGCGATCGCGAGGTTATTCAGACCGCTTAAAGCACGCCTTGATTGGTGAAGTTTTCATCCCCCGGCCGTGTCCGGGGGATTTTTGTATAGGCACCTTTAGTAGGGAGTTTTCATGTCCGATAGGGTAGTAATTGCAGTAGATGTACTGGGTGGCGATTTTGGTCCTCAAATGACGCTTCCCGGTATCGAAATGGCTGTTATGGCCGACGAAAACTTGGAAGTCATTGCATGTGGTCCAGAAGACGTGGTAGTTCCTTTCGCTGACAAGGTGGCGCGTGTACACGCTCAAATCACCACCGAAGAAATAACGATGGAAGAACATCCTGCTAATGCGGTACGCAAAAAGAAGGACTCCAGCTTGGTAGTGGGTAACCGCTTGGTGAAAGAGGGTAAAGCCGATGGCTTTTTCTCTGCTGGTTCTACCGGTGCCTGTCTGGCTGCTGCCACGTTGGTGGTAGGGCGTATTAAAGGCGTTGCTCGTCCGGCTTTGTGCACGGTGCTCCCTTCGCCTACCAAGCCGGTGGTCATGTGTGACGTGGGAGCTAATGCTGACTGCAAGCCACAATATTTGCTGCAGTTCGCTCAGATGGCTTTGCCGTATGCCAAATACGTTATTGGCATCAAAGATCCTAAGGTTGCCCTTTTAAACATTGGCGAAGAGGAGACAAAAGGCTCTAAGCTTGCTCAGGAAGCGCACGTATTGCTGCGCAAAAAAATGCCAGCTTTTGTGGGTAACACCGAAGGCCGTGATGTCTTGACGGGCGCTGTTGATGTTATTGTGACCGATGGCTTTACGGGCAATGTGTGCATGAAGACCATTGAAGGTGCTGCTTCGGTTTTGTTTGGTAGCTTGAAGAACGTCATGATGGAAGGCGCGTTGACAAAGTTGGGTGCCATGACGATGAAGAGCGGCCTTAAGGAGCTCAAGACCAAACTTTCGCCCGACACGTATGGTGGCGCTCCGATTTTAGGTGTTAAGGGTGCCTGTCTTGTAGGACATGGTTCTTCCAATGAAATCGCTATTAAAAATGGCATTTTGGTGGCAGCACGTACGGTTCGTTTGGATGTTTCGGGAATAATCGCTAAGACTATCTCGGCTCCTGAGGACGTCGATTAGAATACACACTTGTTAATTGGTCATAACTGACGCATGGTGCGTCAAGAAAAGGCATTCGTATAAAACTCGTGAATGAGCAGCCAGAACATACAAAAAAACTCGATAAAGCTGAACAGATTTTAGGACACCAGTTCAAGGATCGCTCACTGTTGCTGGCTGCCCTTACCCACCCATCTGCAGCCGAGGGTCACTCCATCAGCGATTCGTATGAGCGTTTGGAGTTTTTGGGCGATAGCATTTTGGGCGGCATTGTGTCATATGAGGCCTATCATGCGTATCCTGAGCTGAATGAAGGCGGCCTTACGCGCATTAAGGTTTCGCTGGTTTCTGGTGCTTCGCTTTCTAAGGTCTCCAAAGATTTGGGCCTGGCGGACTGCATCTTCTTCGGTTCGTCTGAGCGGGGTACGGGTCGAAGGGGCCTGCATTCCGCGTTGGAAAACGTGTATGAATCGTTGGTGGCAGCGCTGTACTTGGATGGGGGATTGGCTCCGGCAACCGCCTTTGTAAAGCGCACCCTGATCATCCACATGAGTGCCGATATGGCCAAGGAGCCAGAAAATCCTAAGAGCGTGCTTCAGGAACGCTTACAGGAAGATGGTATTACCCCCACGTATCGCTTGGTGGAAACGCAGGGTCCACCACATGATCGTACGTTTGTGACGCAGGTTTTTGTTGGCGTGCAGTCCATTGCACGTGGCGTGGGTCGTACGAAAAAAGAATCCGAAAGCCAGGCAGCAAAGTCGGCGCTTGAAATCTTGAGCTCATTTTTTGAAGCGAAGGATTCCAAGGATAAGAAGCGCAAGGCTGATGCTCGTGCGGCTATTAAAGCAGCAAAGGCGGAAGAAAAAGCACGTCGCCAGGCGGCGCAGCGTGCTAAAAAGCAGAAGAAGCAGTAAAGGGGCGCTGACGTGTATCTCAAGTCACTCACCCTTAAAGGCTTTAAGTCTTTCGCCGATCGAACCGTGATGAAATTTGAACCCGGCGTTGCTGCTATTGTGGGTCCAAATGGTTCCGGTAAATCAAATATTTCCGATGCGGTTTTGTGGGTATTAGGTGAGCGCAATGCGAAAAACTTGCGCGGCCAATCCATGGAAGACGTTATCTTTGCAGGTTCTTCTGCCCGAAAGCCTGTTTCAGTGGCTGAAGTTGAATTGTGCTTGGACAATTCCGATGGCACCTTGCCGGTCGATTTTTCCGAAGTGTCTATTGGTCGCAGGATGTATCGCACGGGGGAAAGTGAATACCTTATCAACGGCAACATAGTGCGTCGTATGGACGTGCTGGATATTCTGCATGATTCCGGTTTGGGCACAGGCACCAATTCGATTATTTCTCAGGGCAACTTGGATTCGGCGCTTTCATCGCGCCCGGAAGATAGGCGCGCCCTTATTGAAGAAGCGGCCGGTATTTTAAAGCACAAAGAACGCAAGGCTAAAAGTGAACGTAAGTTGGCGCAGATGGATGCCCATCTGGATCGTGTTCACGATATTACGGCTGAAGTGGAACGCCAGCTCAAGCCTCTGGAGCGCAAGGCGAAAAAGGCGCACACCTATCAAATTCTGCAAGACGAATTGGCCGATGTACGTTTGCACTTGGCGGTTGAAGATTTGCGCCTCTTGCAGAAGCGCTGGGATAGCACGCTTGAAAATGAAGCTGAGCTAGCCAACAACCAGCAGGTTGTAAAGCAGGAACTCGATTCATCGGAAGCGGCATTGGATGCACTGCAGCAGCAGTTACATGACCGTGGCAGCCAGGAATCCAGCTTAAATGAACACTATCGCCGTGCTCAGGCATCGTTTGAACGCTTGAATTCCACCGCGATGGTGGTGCGTGAAAAACAGCATGGCTATCGTTCTGAAGTACAGCGTTTAACCCGCTTTGTGGAAGAGGGACGCATTCGTCGTGCGGCGGCAGAAAAGGAGCTTGCTGAAGCGCAGGCAACTGCCGATAAAGCCGAAGCTGAAAATAAGAAGGCGCATGACGAACTTGCACGTCTTGAAACTGATCATAAATCTCACATTGGTCGCCGCAACGAATTGCGCAAGCGCATCGATACCCTCATGTCGCAGCAGCGCAGTTTGGTGCATCGTCAGGAAACTATTCAGGCAACACAGAGTGCTTTGCGTGAAAATCTCTCAGAAAAGCGTGCGCGTGCTGAAGTGATTGGGGCGCATGTTAAAGATGCCAAACAGCGTCTTGAAGAGGTGCGCGCACAGAATGCAAAGCTTCGCCACCATGCAAAAGAAACCCAAAACACACTTGAAGACTTGCGGGCAAGAGAAGCTAAGGTGCGCGAAGAGCTGAACGCCTTGGTGGTAAAGCGCGATCAAGCTCGTAAGGCTTTAGACGAAGCGCGTCAGGCCTTAACGCAAGCATCGGCTGCCCGCCAAGCTTTAGAAGAACTACAGCGTGCTGGCGAAACCTCTAATCCGCTTTTAGCATTGCTTGCGCAGGCACGTGAAAGAGTCGCACCTGCATCTCAGGTGGTAAGTCATGTTATTAAGGCGCCCGCTGAATACGACACTTTGATTGAGGCGCTGCTCGAAGATGACGTGCAGGGCATTCTGCTTGCTAACAATGCTGAGGTAGTCAACCTTACCGAGGCATTGGATGGTACAGCCACTGGTCAGGCAACCCTGTTTAGTGCGGAGCTACAGGGTGTTGGTGCTGGTGCTGATGTTGATGGCGGCGCTGCGGATGCTGCTGTTAGGGATGCTGCTGCGGATTCTGCGGATGCTGCAGATGCTGTAGATGCCGCAACGATAGGTGCTGACGTGAGTGGTACTGCTCGCATTTTAGATGCCATCTGCTCTAAAGGCATTCAGGCGCAGCGTCTTATAGATAAGCTTTCAATCGATAATGCGTATGCAGCACAGGTTACAGCGCTTGTCGGGGGCGTGTATGTGGTGGATAGTCTCGCACAGGCCCTGACTGCCCAGCGCCTGTGCGCGAGGGCACACATTCATACGCTGTGTTTTGCCACGTTGGAGGGCACCTTGGTATGGCCTTCGGGCAAAATAACCATTAAGCGCCTTACTGAAGAAGACAAAAAGAACAGCGCGGTAGCCCGCCGTCGTCAGCTTGATGAGGCGCGTGTGCAGGAGGCGTCCTGTCAGGAAGTATATGATGCCAAGCAAGCATCTAACACCACGTTGGAAGATGAGATGCGCCGGGTTCAGACAGAGTCGCTCAAGCTCTCAGAACAGGTGGCACAGATCAAGGGCGCCAACGAAGCCGCCGCGCGCGATGCACGGCAATCCGATGCTGCTCTGCGTGATAGCGAAGCTGAGGTGGGACGTCTTGAACAAGAACAGCAGGAAAACACTGCTTTCTTGGAAAAGGCACAGCCCGATGCCGATGAGCTCGAGCGTGAATTGGCTCAGGTGATGGCTGATCTTTCGCTCAATAAAGACGAGGTAAAAACCCTTGAAAATTCGCTTTCTCCATTGCGTCGTACCATCGTGCAGCTCTCAGAAAAACTGAGTGATGCCCGCCTTGAGGCGGCGCGTTTGTCGGAACGCTTGGCCTATGCACAGCGTATGGCGCAAACGCGCAAACAAGAAATTTCGTCTTCTGCTCGTGAGGATGAAGCTTCTTCTGAGCGTATTGTGGTAGCTCGCGTAGCTGCCAATCGCGCTGATGGCCTGCTTGCAACTTTGGCATCCCTGTCGGATGCGGCATCGCTTGTTTCGCTTCGCTTGGAACAAGATTCTCGTGATGAGGCACAAAAATCTCGTACCTTACACGACGAAATTGCCAAGGCCACTCAAACATCTCGTGAAGTTCGCCAGCGTTTTGAACCATTAGCAGCGCGTTTGGCTGAAGTGCGCGTTGAAAAGGGGCGTCTGGAAGTTCAGGTGGAAGCGGGCGTGAAGGCAATCGTTGAAGATTGCCACACTTCGCTGGAAACCGCTATGAAGCTTGAGCCGATAGACGATGTTCAGGCAGTAAAACAACATGCGGAAACCTTGCAGCGTCGCATCAAGAATATGGGAAACATCAATCCCGATGCAGCTCAGGAATATGAAGAGGTTTCCAAGCGCTACGATTATTTGGCATCCCAGCTTGAAGATATGCGCTTGGCGCGTAAATCGCTAGCACGCATTGTCAAAGTGATTGACGAACGCATGAAAAACGACTTTGTTTCCACGTTTGAACAGGTCAATCAAAACTTTTCTGAGATTTTCTCCACGCTGTTTCCAGGTGGTACGGCTCACCTTTCGTTGGTAGATCCGCAAGATTTGGAGCATACCGGCGTGGATGTGAACGCTCAGCCGAAAGGTAAGCGCGTCAAGAAGATGTCGCTTTTATCCGGTGGCGAAAAATCGATGACTGCAATGGCTTTGTTGTTTGCGGTTTATCGCATCCGTCAGACGCCATTTTATATTTTGGACGAAGTTGAGGCGGCGCTTGATGATACGAACCTGCGCCGCTTGATTGCATACTTGCAGGTTATTCGCGATGAGACGCAATTCATTATGATTACGCATCAGCGTCGTACGATGGAGTCTGCCGATATATTGTATGGTGTGTCAATGCAGGCTGATGGTATTACCCGCGTGGTAAGTCAAAAACTCGACAATGCAAAGCGCAAGGAGGGCTAGTCCGATGGGCTTTTTCGATAAGATTAACGCCGGTTTATCCCGATCACGCCAACGTCTCAAGGAGCAGATGAATATTCTGTTGGATCGTGGTCCTGATGTTGATGAGGATTTTTGGGATGAACTGGAAGAAACCCTGATCCTGGCTGATCTGGGTGCTTCTGCGGTCGATCAGATAGTCGAAGAGCTGCGCGATCAGGCCCGCCGTAAGGCGGCGCCAGATGCTCATGCGGTATTCGATATGCTGACTGAACAGATTGCTTCCACCTTTACGCCGCAGAAAGAAGAGGTGTTCGAACAGAGCCCTCAGTTGGTAGTGTTTGTGGGCGTTAACGGATCGGGCAAAACCACTACGGTGGGCAAAGTTGCTGCAGAGGCCCATAACAAGTCTCGCAAGGTATTGCTGGGCAGTGCCGACACATTTCGTGCGGCTGCCATTGAGCAGCTTGAGGTATGGGCGCAGCGTGCCGATGTGCCCATCGTAACGCGCGAACGTGGCAGCGATCCGGCAAGCGTTTGTTATGAGACTATCGAGCGCGCCGAAGATGAGGGTTCAGATTTGGTGCTCATCGATACGGCGGGGCGTCTGCATACCTCCGATGACCTGATGCGCGAATTGCAGAAGGTGGTCAATGTGGTGCGCAAGCGTTCAAAGATTCCGGTGGCAACACTTCTGGTGATCGATGCCACCACGGGACAGAATGGCCTTCAGCAGGCGCGCGAATTTGACAAGGCGCTCGATTTGGATGGCGTGATATTGACCAAGCTTGATGGTACTGCCAAGGGCGGCATTGCGCTTGCTATTTCTCACGAACTAGCATTGCCTATTGTCAAAATTGGGGTTGGCGAAGGCATTGATGATTTACAGGATTTCGATGCTCACGATTTTGCCCGCGCCCTGATTGGCGATATGAGCGAGTAGGGGATTTACGTATATGTTCGATAATCTTTCCGATAAACTTCAATCCATTTTTAGCGGCCTGCGCAGTAAGGGCCGTTTAAATGAGGCCGATATCGATGCGGCTATGCGCGAAATTCGCATGGCGCTGTTGGAAGCTGACGTTAACTTCAAGGTGGTCAAGCAGTTTATTTCCCGCACCAAAGAGCGCTGCCTGACCGCTGAGGTTATGGATTCGCTGACGCCGGCTCAAAACGTGGTCAAGATCGTGCTGGACGAGCTGACGGAACTTTTGGGTAGGGAAAGCGAACCGCTCAACCTTTCCAGCCGCATTCCCAATGTCATCATGCTGGTAGGCTTACAGGGCTCTGGTAAAACGACTGCGGCAGCAAAGCTGGCTTATCTGTTAAAGGGCCAAAATCACAATCCACTGTTATGTGCTTGCGACGTGTACCGTCCTGCTGCTGCCGACCAGTTGCAAACCCTAGGCGATGAGATGGGCGTGCGCGTGTATCGTGGTGACGGCAAAGACCCGGTACAGATTGCTCGCGAAGGCGTGCGAGATGCTATCGATTCACTGCGCGATGTGGTTATCGTTGACACGGCAGGCCGTCTGCATGTGGACGAAGATATGATGCAAGAAGCTGAAGCCATCAAAGAGGCGGTAGCGCCCGACAAGATCTTCATGGTGGTTGACGCCATGACCGGTCAGGACGCCGTCAATGTGGCAAAGGCTTTTGCTGATCGCGTGGACTTTGATGGCGTCATCATGTCTAAGATGGATGGCGATGCTCGTGGTGGTGGCGCTCTGTCCATCAAGCAGGTCACCGGCAAGCCCATTGCCTTTATTTCCCAGGGTGAAAAACCTGATTCGCTTGAAGAATTTCATCCCGATCGCTTGGCAAAGCGTATCTTGGGTATGGGAGATGTGGTCAGCATCATCGAAACCGCTTCGCGACTTAAGGCTGAAGAGGTTGAAGCCGAAGAAGCTGAACGCATGGCGCGCGGTAATTTGACGCTGAATGACTTCGTCATGATGAAAAAGCAGGTAAGCAAGATGGGCGGCATTCAAAAGCTCATCAGTGCGCTGCCCGGCGGCGATAAGGCTATGCGTGAAGGGCAGGTTAACGAACACGCCCTCGACGATATGATCGTTATCATCAATTCGATGACGAAAGCCGAACGTGAAAAGCCGGAAATCTTAAATGGCTCACGCAAGGCTCGTGTGGCTGCAGGTGCTGGTGTGACGGTATTTCAGGTAAACCAGTTGCTCAAGCAGTTTAGTGAAACGAAGCGTATGGTGCGCCGCATGGTAGATCAGCAGGACGCCATGATGCAACGCAAGGGCAAGAAAGGCAAGAAGGGAAAGAAGAAGGGCGGACGTCGCCGCATGAGCATTCCCGGAATGGCTGGTATGTCTGTAGCGGATATGAAAAAGATGCAAGATATGATGAGTGGTCTAGACGACACCCAAGCTAAACGCTAGAATAACAAGTCGCTGTTTTGCGACTGATGTCTCTAGAAGTTCATCGGTCGATTGAAAAGTTTTAGAAGGAGTACATCTCGATGGCAGTCAAGATCCGTCTCGCCCGTCACGGCGCTAAAAAGGCACCTTATTACCGCATTGTTGTAGCTGATTCTCGCGCTCGTCGCGATGGTCGCTATATTGAGCAGGTTGGTTCTTACAACCCGGTAAGCAATCCTGTTGCAGTTAAGATCGATCTGGAAAAGGTAGATCAGTGGATTGCTAACGGCGCAAAGCCGACCGACACCGTAGCACGCCTCATTGAGGCTCAGCGTCAGAACGCATAAATCATGGCGGACTTCCGCGAAGATATTGCTGGGTTAGTTGAAACCCTGGTTCTTCCTTTAGTGGACGACCCTGATGCCGTTGAGATTTCGGTTTCAGACACCGAAGACGGTGCTGTATTAGCTGAAATTAGCGTTGCAGAAAGCGATGCTGGCAAGGTTATTGGTCGTCAGGGTAGGGTCATTAAGGCCATTCGTACCCTGTGCCGTGCTGCTGGTTCTCGCAACGGTGTTTCCGTTGAGGTAGAAGTTATTGACTAGGAACCACGAATCTATGGGTTCCTGGGCTAACATAGCTTGTCTGTTACGTGCCAAAAACAACGAAGGAGGACTTTCTGTTCGTGCAACAGAAGGTCTTCCTTTTTTGCTTTCTCCTGGCATGGATGTGACGTTTGTGCCACCGCTGGTGCGTTTCCCACGCCATTCTAAGGTTGTGCGCATTGAAGGTAGCCAAGGCAAGCATCTGGTGTACTTCGAAGATATTACTAATCGCAATGATGCCGAACAGCTAGAAGGACATTTCTGTTTGGTGCGCAAGGCCGATCTACCCGCTGGTTATGATGCCGCCGAAGGATTTGATGTGGTTGACTACAGCGTTGTCGATGAGGATTTAGGGCCGTTGGGCGTGGTCGTGCGCATCGAAGAAAACCCTGCGCATCCCTTACTGGTGGTGAGCGCTGAGGGTGATCATGACGTGTTAATTCCTGTGGTGGATGAATTTATTGTGTCGGTTGACGATGATACCCAACAAATTC
>UQDJ01000045.1 GCA_900539675.1 uncultured Coriobacteriaceae bacterium
ATGCATTTAGGCCAAAATCCAGCATCTACAAGTGTTTTATCAAGGAGCATCCTCGCTTCAGTCGCGCAGTTGTTGTGTTGGCTACCGGCTGCGAAATACTGGTGTTATGTGCCTACTTGTTCTTTGGTTCCAATCAGGTAGGAGTTGCGACATCGTTTTACAATTCAGGTTCATGGGATGGTCACAGCATTGTTAATACCTATCAAGTGGGTGGCGATAATGCCCAGCAATACGCCGAATTAGCCAAGGCGATGGCTCATGGTCAGCTGTATCTAGAAGAAGAGCCGCCGCAGTGGCTTCAGGATATGGATAATCCCTACGATAAAGGTGCTCGCGACGAGTTGCAAAAGCAGACGGGGGAGCCGTATCTGTTTGACGTAGCCTATCATGATGGTCACTACTATGTGTATTTTGGCGTGCTTCCGGTACTGCTATTCTACTTGCCGTTTTATCTATTAACCGGATCCAGTTTCCCAACCGCCATTGGGGTACTGATAAGCTGTATTGCGTTTATTCTGGGAGCCACAGCCCTGATGGATCGCTTTGCGCGTTATCACTTTAAACGGATGAGTTTGGGCTTGTTTTTGTTGCTGCAGATGCCTTTGGTGGCGTGTTCGGGCATGCTGTATTTGGCGAAGTTCCCAACGTTTTATTCGCTACCGATAGCGCTTGCTATGGCGCTTACGGTATGGGGCTTGTATTTCTGGGTTCATGGACGATCGTCCAATCGTGCCTGGGGTTGGTATTTGGCCGGTTCGTTATGTATGGCCCTCGTTGTGGCCTGCCGTCCGCAGTTTATTGTGTTTTCCCTGGTAGCATTTCCGCTTTTCTGGCGCAAGTTCATTACCGAACGCCATCTGTTTACCCCTCAAGGCATCAGAGAATTCATATGCTTGCTGGCACCGTATGCCGTTGTGGCTATTGGTGTCATGATGTATAACAAAGCCCGCTTCGGTTCACTGACAGACTTTGGCGCAAACTACAATTTAACGGTTAATGACATGACGCAGCGTGGGACCAATCCAGGGCGTTTCTTGCCAGCGCTCTTTGCGTACTTCCTACAGACACCTACTACCACAGGGGTGTTTCCCTGGATCCAGCCAGCGCCCTTTGACACCACTTATTTAGGTCAGACAATTAAAGAAGTTACGTTTGGTGGCATTTTGGTCTGCCTGCCAATTCTTTGGATTTTGGCGTTTGCGAAGCCCATTTTGGCATATCGCTTTAAGGTGCGCTCAACCCATACCATTGCAGGTGTGGTGGTTGTTATGCTGGTTGCGGGCGTTATTGTGGCGTGTATGGATGCGCAGATGGCAGGCATTTTACAGCGCTATACAGCAGACTACAGCTCGCTTTTCCTGATTCCTGCGGCCCTGTTGGTCTTTGTTGCCAATGATGCGCTCTCTCACAAGGCAAAGACGGCAGAAGGAAAGCTGCTCTATGCTAAATCGCACACCTTGTTCTTGCGAGTTATTCAAGTGCTGGTGGCGTTAAGCCTTTTGTACAGCACGTTGGTGTGTCTGGTTCCAGAAACAGGCTGGTATTCCGATGTTTACGGCTGGGCTTATCAGGACATCATTGAAATGGTTGAATTTTGGACATAGGCTGGCCAAGCCTTGATGGTGCTTCTAATTTTCCCTGTTAGAAAGGCCTAACCGCTCACCGAGAATTTTACGCGCCGTTCACCCCGCGAAGTCAACCAGTGAGGCGAGGGCATTTCCGCCCACCGAGCTAAAACCAACACACCATGGATCTTCTCCGGGTGCCTATAAGTTCGCTCTATAGAATTGAGGTACTTGCTCAAGGCGAATTTATTAGCGAGAGGAGAGGTATGTCACAGTTGACAGAAATCCGCTGGCATGCCCGTGCCGGTCAAGGTGCGGTTACGGCGGCAAAGCTCGTGGCGGACACGGCGCTGCTGCAGGGCAACTATATCCAGGCTATGCCCGAATATGGCCCGGAGCGTACCGGTGCACCCCTAAAGGCGTATACCCGTGTATCAAGTGAGCCCATTGAGGTCCACAACAATATTTTGAATCCCGATATCGTTATCGTTATGGATGACACGCTTCTAGCATCAACCGATGTTATGGAAGGCATGCATGAAGATGGCATCCTTATTTTTAATACCACTATGACGCCAGCAGAAGCTCGTAAGGCAGTAAAGGCTCCGGCTTCTATGCGTGTGGCAACGGTAGGTGCTTCTGGCATTGCTATGGCAACTATAAAAAAGGATATGCCTAACACTCCCATTGTTGGTGCTCTTGCAAAAGTGACGGGATTATTCCCGCTTGATCTGGTAAAAGAGCGCTTGGTTATCACGTTTGGCAAGAAGTTTTCGCAAGAGATGATTGATGCAAACTTGGCATCGGTCGAACGTGCTTACCAGGAGGTGCAAGAATAATGACTAAACATGAGTTCGATCCGTCGAATTACGAGAATTGGAAGCCCTCCGATTTTCCAGTAGGTTACGTTTGCCCTGAGGGTGGCACATCTGAAGCGTGCTATACCGGCGGCTGGCGTTCGGATCGTCCAATGTGGGATCCTGAAAAGTGCACGAATTGCATGTTGTGCTGGATGTATTGTCCCGATTCTTCGATCAAGATTGAAGATGGCGCAATGACCGGTATTGACCTGTTCCACTGCAAGGGCTGCGGTGTGTGTGTGCAGGAATGCAAATTTGGCGCTTTGCATCTCGTTTCTGAGGCGGAAGCCCAGGAGCAGGACAAGCAAAAGGAAGGGGAGTAAACCATGGCAGAAAAAGCTATGTTTTCCGCTACGGGCAACCAGATGGTGGCTGAGGCGTTCCGCCAGGTAAACCCCGATGTTATGGCCGCTTATCCCATTACGCCTCAGACCACGATCGTAGAAGCATACGATAAGTTTGTAGCTGACGGTCGGGTAACTACGGAATATGTTCCTGTTGAATCTGAGCATTCGGCGCTGTCTGCCTGCATTGGCGCTTCTGCTGCAGGCGCTCGCGTAGCAACGGCTACCAGCTCTCAGGGCTTGGCATTTATGTGGGAAGAACTCAACATTGCTTCCGGTATGCGCTGCCCAATTGTTATGGCTAATGCGAACCGCGCTTTGTCTGCCCCTATCAATATTCACGGTGATCATTCAGATATCATGAGCGCCCGTGATACCGGCTGGGGCATGATGTTTGCAGAAACGGCACAGGAAGCCTATGACAACACCATCATCGCCTTTAAGGTTGCAGAAGATCCCAACGTGTTGCTGCCTATGCTGACCACGCTGGATGGTTTTGTTACCACGCACGCTATGGATTGCTGTGTGATGGAAGAAGATCAGACGGTTAAAGATTATGTGGGCGATTATCATCCGCTCTATCCTTTGCTGGATACCGAAAATCCGGTGGGCCAGGGCATGTTTGCTACGCTGGGTAACAGCTACATGAAGTACAAGCTGACTGAGCGCCATGCCTTGGAAAATGCTATGGAAGCGTTTGAGCGCCATGGAAAGGAATGGGCCGATATTACCGGTCGCCCCTTTGAATTGGTAGATTGCTGGGGAACTGAAGACGCTGACTATTTGGTGGTGGTTCTGGGTTCCTGCGCTGGCAATGCGCGCTATCAGGCTCGCCAGCTTCGTGCTAAGGGTATGAAGGTAGGCGTTGTTCGTCCTCGCGTGTTCCGCCCCTTCCCGGCTCGCCAGATTGTGGAGGCGTGCAAGCATGCAAAGGCGGTTGCGGTTATTGATCGTTCCGATTCGTACGGATCGCCTCACGCGCCGCTTTCGCTTGAAGTGCGTGCTGCATTCCAGAACGCAGGTGTGTCTATTCCCGTAAGCGATTATGTAGCTGGTCTGGGTGGCGCTGATATCACTCTGGATCAGATGAACGAAGTATTCATGGAGCTCGAACAGCGTGCGAAGGGCACCTACGACGGTTCCATCAAGTATCTTGGTATTGAAGAGTAAGGGGCACATTATGGCTAATATTAAACAACTTGCTGCTCGCCCCGACGACTTGGCTCCTGGCCATCGCCTGTGCGGCGGCTGTGGCGCATCCATGGCGGTACGTCAAGTACTCATGGGTCGCAATGATTACGATGTGGTATGCGCATGCGCAACGGGTTGCTTGGAAGTGTCCACGACCATCTATCCCGATAACGCATGGGAAGTTCCATTTATTCACAACGCATTCGCCAATGCGGGTGCCACCATTTCTGGTGTAGAGGCTGCTTATAAAGGCTTGCAGCGTGCCGGCAAGATTCCGGCTGACAAAAAGATTAAGTTCGTTGCTTTCGGCGGCGATGGCGGCACCTATGATATTGGTTTGCAGTCTTTGTCGGGTGCAATGGAACGCGGCCACGATATTGTGTATGTGTGCTATGACAACGGCGCTTACATGAACACGGGCATTCAGCGTTCGTCTGCAACGCCAAAGGGTGCTTGGGCAACCACGTCTGAGGTAGGCAAGGTTCAGCAGGGCAAAATTCAGGCTCGCAAGGACTTGACCTCCATCATGGCAGCACATGGTATTCCTTACGTTGCCCAGGCAACGGTAGGTAACTGGCGCGATCTGGTGAATAAGGCTGAAAAAGCCATTGCGGTTGATGGCCCAGCGTTTATAAACGTTATGGCACCGTGTCCTCGTGGTTGGCGTGTGCCATCCAATATGACGGCTGAAATTTGCCGTATGGCAGTCAACTCCAAGTTCTGGCCTTTGTTTGAGGTCGAAAACGGCAAGTGGAAACTGACGCCTGTTCGCGATAAGAACTTAATTCCGGTGGCAGACTTCTTGCGTCCCCAGGGTCGCTTTAAGCATCTGTTTAAGCCGGGTAATGAGCATCTGCTTGAAGAAATTCAGCAGGATGTGGACAACTACTGGGCATATCTTGAAGGCCGCGTAGAAGGCACTAAAGATCTGTAAGCTACTCGGGCGCTAAATCGCTTCGATGGCTGATCTGATCTTTATGGTTACGACGGATTGTCAGTAACACACAATAGATTTGTACAAGGTGTATCGGGAGTATTCCTGGTGCACCTTGTTCTTTGTTTGCCCTGGGTGATCAATCGTCCTTATATCAGCTAAAATCCCAGATAGACTCTTAGCGCCACTCGTACTCAAGAGGATCTAGTCGAAAGGATCTAGCCATGCTTATTGATACACCACTTAACTTGAGAACGTTTACGGTACATGATCGCTTGGTGTTGCCTCCGATGGCTACTGAAAAATCCCAGGGTGAAGGTCTGGTGAGCCAGGAGCTGTGCGATTACTACAACGATAAAACGAAAAGCGGCGCGTTTGGTCTGGTGATAACCGAGCATTCGTATGTTTCTAAAATGGGGCAAGCGAGCGTGCATCAGGTATCATGCGCAAGCGATTTCGCCATTCCGGGCTTATCGCGTTTAGTGGATGTGATTCATCGCAATGGTTCAAAGGTAATTGCTCAGATTAACCATGCGGGCGGCAAGGGTATTATTGGTTTACAGGGAAGCAGTGAATCGCTTGCACCAACAGGGATGGAGTACACCACCACGCGTGGCGAAAAGATTCGTTCGGCTACGATGGACCAGGCGGATATTGACGAGGTAATCAAGGACTTTGCTCAGGCGGCACGCCGCGCGAAAGAAGCCGGTTATGATGGCGTTGAAATTCACTCGGCTCATGGCTACCTTCTTAACCAGTTCTATTCACCTCTCACCAACAAGCGCAATGATGTGTATACCGGCGCTACCATTCAGGGACGAACCCGTCTGCATTGTCAGATTATTGATGCGCTACGTCAGACGGTAGGTAATGACTATTTGGTGGCTATTCGTTTGGGTGCATGCGATTATGAACCAGGTGGATCATCGGTGGAAGATGCCGTTTTGGCTTCGCGGATATTCGAAGCTGCAGGGGTGGATTTGATTGATGTGTCTGGTGGATTGTGCGGATACCGAGGCAGAGGATCTCAAAGCGAAGGCTATTTTGGAGTAGAGTCGCAAGCAATTCGTGCTGCCGTCAAGGTACCAGTTATGTTGACGGGCGGTGTTAAGACGGGCCATGGTGCTGAGGATCTTCTAGAAGAAGGCAAAGCTGACCTTATTGGAGTAGGGCGCGCCGTGCTCAAAGATTCTGAATGGCCGCGAAAGGCCTTTGCTGAATTGGGCTTATAGCTTAAATCCGTAGGGAATGGTGTACCACACCACCTGACCGAGGATGTGCAGCTTTCGCCTGGTGGAACTGGCGCGATCAAACGTATGGCTGATAAACGATGAATTGTTTGAATCCGGTTCAAGCTCAATAGACTGCTCATGAAGACGCACCCGCTTAATGGTGGCAGTAGCATTATCTACGCTGACTGCATATATTTTGCCATCGCGTATATCGGTCATGTCGGGATCAACAAGTGCATAGCTTCCGTTGGGAATGACGCGATTCATGGACTCGCCACACACTTTTAGAAAGAATGCGTGGGGATGTTTTTGATGGATGGCATAAGGCAAAGCATGCGTTTCGTCTGCAGGAATCATTTCAAGTGGGGTACCTGCAGCGATTGAACCATACAGGGGTACTTCAACAAAATCGGGGTCCTCGTTGATGGGTTTCCCTAACGGGTTTTCAAGAACGCGACGAGCAAATCCTCTCTCTTCACTCAAAATGTCATCGGCAGTAAGTTCTGGATACGCATTCAAAATATGGTCTATAGCCTTACTGCGTGGGATCGAACAACCAGTTTCCCATGCCGAAACTGAGGTTTGACTCACGTGAGCAATAGCGGCGAAATCTTCTTGATTAAGGCCTTTATGAAAGCGCAGTGCGTTGATATTGTTGCCGATGAAATTGTCCATAATCCCTTCTTACATGCTACTTTTCGATTCTAACAAAGGCATCTTTCCTCTTAAATTGACATGCGGTTTTTACCGGTTAAACTGGTAAAAGAGGACGGAGGGATGCAATGAAAAGCTGGTTGGAACAGGCGCGCACGATATCCAAGCTCAGTGTTTCTGACTGTGCTCAAGCCCTTTGTCAAAATGACGCAACATATAAAAACAAAGAATCTAATCCTGGGACGCTTACCTTAAACGAATTGCGTGTCCTTATGCTCTTGTTTAACAAGGAAGCCCAGCGCGTTGTTTGGGCCGCTTTGGAGGAATTGGGGTCATGAGGCTGTCTATATAGGGATGGTATCGGTTGCATACGGGGCATACAGCATGTACAATGGTGCTATGAACAAGCTTGATGATATATCTTTGATTGATAACACAGCCGTAATCCGTCCAATGGAGTCAGACGATTTGGATGCGGTGCTTACTCTTTGGCTGCAGGGCAACAAACAGGCCCATCATTTCATTTCCGAATCATATTGGCATTCCATGTTTCCATTGGTGTCTCAGATGATGCCGCAGGCACAGGTATGGGTAATTGAGAGACCAGACGACCAGGTACATGATGCGAAGAATGGTGTTACTGCATCGCCGAATACTATTCTGGGGTTCTTGGGTATGAATGGCAGTCATATCGAAGGATTGTTTATCGGTGAATCGGTACGCAGTCAAGGTTTGGGTACGCAGTTACTCAATTTTGTCAAGAAGCGCCATCGAGAGCTTACGCTCAATGTGTATGAAAAGAATATACGCGCTCAGGCATTTTATCTGCGCGAGGGCTTCGTCGTGGTGGATCATGCGCTGGATGAGAATACCGGGGAGCCCGATATTCTTATGCGTTGGAAAGCGTAAAGCCGCTAAGTTGGTGCTGGCAAGTATAGAGCTAGTAACACAGGCAACCTTTTTACCCACCCCATTTCAAATCTGGGACATAAAATAGCCCCCGGCTCTTCAGGCAGAGGCGGGGGCTTAGTGTGTTCAGTGGCTTATCGATGCCAGGTATGTAAGACTTCTTTTGATAGGTTGTCCCAATCAAGCTTTTTAGATTAAGCTTCCAGGCACTTTTCTACCGAAGCCAACTTCACACAGCATACAAACACCTTCATAGCAGCTTCCAGTTCGTCCAGCGGAGGTAGGGTAGGAGCAATGCGAATGTTGGAATCCTTTGGATCGTTTTTGTACGGCCAGGTTGCACCTGCACCCGTCATGGTTACCCCTGCTTCCTTGGCAAGAGTGACAATATGTTTTGCGGTGCCTTCAGGTGCATCAAAGGAAATAAAGTAACCGCCACGAGGATTGCTCCACGTACCGCAGCCGGTGCCTTCCAAACCTTCAGAGAGCATCTTGAGTACCAGCTCAAATTTTGGACGAAGAATAGCTGCATGCTTTGCCATATGTTCGGCAATGCCCTTGGCATCCTTCAGGAAGCGAACGTGACGAAGCTGATTAATCTTGTCATGGCCAATGGTCTGAACGCCCATGCGCTTCTTAATTTCTGCAATATTTTCTGCACTTGCTGCAATAGCGGAAATGCCAGCACCAGGGAAGGTAACTTTTGAAGTGGAAGCAAACTTGAAGTAGCGATTCGGGTTGCCAGCTTCTTCGCAGGCCTTAGCTATATCCAGTAGCTGATCCTGATGTGCAACATCGTCATAGAGGTGATGGACGGTATAGGCGTTGTCCCAGAAGATGCGGAAGTCATCCGCAGCGCACTTCATAGAAGCTAGGCGACGTACGACATCATCAGAATACGTAACGCCACCGGGGTTGGAATACTTAGGCACACACCAAATGCCCTTGAAGGCGGAATCGTTGGCAACCAGTTCTTCAACTTTGTCCATATCCGGACCTTCGGCGGTCATCGGAACGGGAACCATTTCGATGCCGAATGCTTCCGTTACGCCGAAGTGACGGTCATAGCCAGGAACAGGGCAGATAAATTTTACCTTCTCGAGCTTGCTCCAAGGGGTGCTACCTAGCGTGCCGAATACCCAACAGCGCATTACGGTGTCATACATAATGTTCAAGCTGGAGTTGCCGCAAACGATAACGTTTTCAGGCTTGTCATCCAGCATGGAAGCCATCAGTTCTTTTGCTTCAGGCAGGCCATCTACAACGCCATAGTTGCGAATATCGGTACCATCGGCTGCCTTGCATTCGTCGGACGATGATACTTCGTCAAGCATGGGCATGCTCAGTGCCAGCTGGTCTTTGCCCGGCTTACCACGAGCCATATTAAGAGACAGGCCCTGCGCCTTATAGGTTTCGTATTCTTCGGTCAGTGCTGCCTTGAGAGTGGTGAGTTCTTCTTTTCCCATTTCCGCATAGGTGGACATGGTTCTTCCTTCCGTCTTGTGCTTCAACGAGACCTGTTGCGGTGCGGCACGACACTATTTCATAACGTGACAAGCCGCAGAGACCTCTTTCTTGCATACCTATCTATTATGGCACCAATAATGATGTTGCGCTGATGTGAACATAAAGAAACACGCCACCGATTTGAGAGAGAGGGAAAATGCAGTGACGTGTTTTGTAGGGTAAAGAAGCAACCGAAGGAGAATACGGCTGCAAAGGAACACTGCTTCGGATTGATGTGACGGCTTCTAATTCGATCGGCTTTCGTGCGCCTATGATGGCTTCGCGTCTGCGTGTCACTATTGCACAATTTGCTCCGCTTAACCTTGTTTCGGGGCGTTGTTCAGGTGGGTTTGGCCGAGACGCCCGCTAGGGCTTATCAATGTTTTATAATGCTAAGGCTTTGCTTAACTAAAGTGTAGAAAGATGAAGTATGGTTCATAACGATTTTTGGGTATTGCTCGCAATGCTCATCTATTTCATGGTGGTTGTGATTATTGGCTTTATTTATGCCAAAAAATCCAATCAGTCCACGGAGAATTATTTCTTGGGTGGCCGCAGGTTAGGCCCGTGGCTTACCGCGCTTTCCGCTGAAGCGTCAGACATGTCTGGGTGGCTGCTTATGGGCTTACCTGGCATTGCATATTTTATGGGCGCATCAAGCGCTATATGGACAGCCATTGGTTTGGCGCTCGGCACGTACTTTAATTGGCTATTAATATCCAAGCGTTTGCGCAAGTACTCCCAGGTAGCGAATAACTCCATTACGCTGCCTGATTACTTTTCGAATCGTTTTCACGACAACAAGAACATTCTGATGACCATCGCCGCTCTGGTTATCCTGCTGTTCTTTAGTATTTATGTAGGCAGCTGCTTTGTGACATGTGGCAAATTGTTTGCCACACTGTTTGGTCTGGATTATTCAACCATGATGATCTTGGGCGCCATCATCGTATTTTTGTACACCTTTGTTGGCGGCTATCTTTCGGTATGCACGACCGACCTTATTCAGGGGTCTCTTATGGTATGTGCTTTGGTGATTGTGTTTGTTGGGTCGGTGACTGCGGCAGGTGGCGTAGACAATACGGTGGCATTCCTGCAGTCCATTCCGGGCTTCTTATCGGGCACTCAAGTGGCAACACCAATTTTGGATGCAAATGGCAATCAGGTGATTGAAAATGGATTACCTCTGTTTGGTGAAGCGGGGGAATATGGCATCGTAACCATTATTTCTGGCATTGCTTGGGGCTTAGGCTATTTCGGCATGCCACAGGTTTTGGTTCGCTTTATGAGTGCAACTCATTCCTATGAGCTGACGAAGTCTCGGCGCATTGCAACGGTGTGGGTTATTGTTTCTCTGGCATCTGCAGTATCAATTGGTCTTATTGGTAGGGCCGTAATTCCGACTGAATTCCTAACGCAATCTGCTGCAGAAAACATCTTTGTTGTTTTATCGAATATGCTGTTGCCTTCATTTATGTGTGGTTTGGTGGTGTCGGGCATTTTTGCGGCATCGATGTCTTCATCTTCTTCCTATCTGCTTATTTCAGGATCGGCAATTGCGGAAAACATTTACAGAGGCATTCTGAAAAAGGATGCAACCGATGCGCAGGTAATGATTGTTACGCGCATTACGCTTACCGTGATTTTGATCTTCGGCATTATTATCGCGCTGGATCCAAATTCTTCTATTTTTCAGGTAGTTTCCTTTGCGTGGGCAGGCTTTGGCGCTTCATTTGGTCCTCTGATGATCATGAGTCTGTATTGGCGTCGTACTAATATGCAGGGCGCACTGGCTGGCATGATTGTGGGTGCCGCTGTTGTTTTGGTATGGCACTTCTTTGTTGCACCGTTAGGTGGCATATTTGCGGTTTATGAATTGCTGCCGGCATTTATTTTGAGTACGGTCTCAATCATTGTGGTGTCGTTGCTGACGCCAGCGCCTTCTAAGGAAATTACTGATGAATTTGATCACTACTTGGAAGCGGACTGCTAATCGCTTGGGACGCAAAAGATAACTGGCATAAAAGAGTCAGGGCGCAAAGTGGCGTACAAGAGCAACGGATTGTCGAAAAAATAATCGAAATAATTTTTTTTAGAAAGTTGGCTAGAGCGGGGATGTTCTAGCCATCTTTTTTGTTCATTGCCCCTATGAAACCAGGCAAACTACCTGCAAAAACGCACGATGAGGGGACCGTTAGTGGTCACCTTGTGGAATGGATATGCCCGGGGGCGTGTAAGGCGTTGACACAGCCGAAATCCTAGCGTATTATTCCTTTGCTCGCTTGAACTGCTCCGGCAAAATTCAACCGAGCAGCAGCTTGAAAATTGCACATGATCACAAGCGAATTCGGGAGTGTTCCAGAGCGGTCAAATGGGACGGACTGTAAATCCGTTGGCTCAGCCTTCCAAGGTTCGAATCCTTGCACTCCCACCATCTCGCCCACATAGCTCAGCAGGTAGAGCACTTCGTTGGTAACGAAGAGGTCACCAGTTCAAGTCTGGTTGTGGGCACCATTTTACAATGGCGGTGTAGCTCAGTTGGTTAGAGCACACGGTTCATACCCGTGGCGTCACTGGTTCGAATCCAGTCACCGCTACCAGACAATTTTTCGCTTACGCACGGTAAGCTTTTACTTTTTATCGTTCTGCTTCTTCTACAATAATGGAAGATGCAACCTTCCAAATCTTCACTAGGAGGAATAATGGCTAAGGAAAAGTTCGAGCGTACTAAGCCGCATGTTAACATCGGTACTATTGGCCACGTTGACCACGGCAAGACCACGCTGACCGCTGCGATCTCCAAGACCCTGTCCATGAATGACGGTTCTCATGGCACTGCTCATGCAGACTTCACCGCATTTGAGGACATCGACAAGGCTCCTGAAGAGCGTGAACGCGGTATTACCATCTCCATTGCTCACATTGAGTATGAAACCGACAAGCGTCACTATGCACATGTTGACTGCCCCGGCCATGCTGACTATGTAAAGAACATGATCACCGGTGCTGCTCAGATGGACGGCGCTATCCTCGTAATTGCTGCAACCGACGGTCCTATGGCTCAGACTCGTGAGCACATTCTGTTGGCTCGTCAGGTAGGCGTACCTTACATCGTTGTTTTCCTGAACAAGTGCGACATGGTTGACGACGAAGAGCTCCTCGAGCTCGTTGAGATGGAAGTTCGCGAACTGCTCAACGACTATGGTTTCCCGGGAGACGACACTCCGATCATCCGCGGTTCTGCACTCAAGGCTCTTGAGGGCGACAAGGAATGGCAGGACAAGATTTGGGAGCTCATGGACGCAGTTGATGAGTACATTCCTACTCCTGAACGTGATGTTGACAAGCCGTTCTTGATGGCTGTTGAAGACACCATGACCATTACCGGCCGTGGTACCGTTGCTACCGGCCGTGTAGAGCGTGGCGTTCTGCATGTAAACGACGAACTCGAAATTGTTGGTATTAAGCCAACCGAGAAGACCGTTTGCACCGGTATTGAAATGTTCCGTAAGCTGCTCGACGAGGCTCAGGCTGGCGACAACATCGGCTGCTTGCTGCGTGGTATCAAGCGCGAAGACATCGT
>UQDJ01000046.1 GCA_900539675.1 uncultured Coriobacteriaceae bacterium
AATAGGCTTTTCCTCGCCGAACGCTGCCAACGCCTTTAACGTGGCGTCTACGTTGGTTGCCTTGGAATCGTTATAGCAATAGATACCCGCAATAGTGCCGCAGGGCTCAATGCGGTGTTCCAGCGGCTCAAACGTGGTGAGGCCCTTGCGTATTCCCTCATCATCGCAGCCCAACGCAACAGCTGCTGCGGCGGAGGCCAGTGCGTTGGAAGCATTATGTTCGCCTTTAATCAACAGATCCGACGCAGCCACCAATACATGATGTACGCCCCTGAAATCCACGCAGAGTTTCTCCTGTGCATCAAGGTAGCAGGCATTATCGGCGCCGCAAGCCTGGATCATATTGCCGGAAAGTCCATCGCCGGTACCCATTGGAATGTAATCAAAGGTGCGTGATTTACAAGCACGAAGTTCGCGCACAAACGAACGCACCACATCATTGGTAGCATCCATTACCACCACGTCGCCGGCACCACAGTTGGCATAAATCTTGCGCTTCGCTTGAGCATATGCCTCAAATGAGCCATGCCATGCCAAATGATCAGGCGTGATATTGAGCATAACGGCAACTTCGGGCTTAAAGCGTACGGTGCTTGCCAACTGGTAGGACGAAACTTCGGCCACGTACACATCAGTATCACCACGAAGCACATGCTCCAAGCACGTGTCACCAATGTTGCCTACAGCGCGTGCCACGATGCCGCAGGTTTGCAAGATATGAGCAATAAGCGATGTGGTTGTGGTTTTACCGTTGGTGCCAGTAATAGCTACCCATTTCGATGTGGCGCAGCTTTCACGCCATGCAAATTCCACTTCGCTGATAACTTCAGCGCTGTGAGCCTTCGCATTCTTATAGAACGTAGAATGCTCCGAAATACCAGGGCTTGCGATGCACAGATCGTATTCGCCCTGTACATCCTCCGAATCGAATACCACCCTAACCTGTCCAGGAAGGCCGTCAGCAAAAGCACGAGCCTCATCATTAGAGGCGCCACCATACACCGTCAACGACTTGACACGCGAGTCTAAAACGCTTGCGCAAAACGTTGCGGCAGCCTTGCCCGACTTACCTAGTCCCAACACCAAAACACGACCGAGCGATACGGGCGCGTAATGTTTAGTGGTATCCAATACAGTATTCAGATCAGCCATGAGAAACTACCCCATCAACGAAGCGGCGAAATATAAAACGAAACCGATACTGGCCAATGCCGCCGAAACAATCCAAAAACGTATAACAACCTTAACTTCACTCCAGCCCTTCTTTTCGAAGTGGTGGTGCAAAGGAGCCATCAAAAATAAACGCTTGTGCGTACGCTTGTAGTAGAGCACCTGGATCATTACCGAAAGTGCCTCCACCACAAACAGGCCGCCAATAATCAGCGAGAGCACTTCCACCTTAGCAATAATTGCTAAGCACCCCAGTGCCGTACCTAAGGCAAGAGAGCCCGTATCGCCCATAAAAATATCTGCCGGATACGAGTTGAACCACAAAAAACCAATACAGCAACCAGCCAAAGCTGCCGCGATAATAGCACCATCCAACAGGCCAGCACGAAAAGCGATAGCGGCCATAACCACCATAACCACCATGATGGTGCCAGCCAGCAATCCATCCAGACCATCGGTCAAATTGGTGGCATTGCTAAGGCCAGCCAACAGGATATCAGCGAAAATGACATACAGCCATGGAATGGTGAAATTACCCCCTGCCGGTACAGCAATAGGAAGTTCGGTGGTAAGCACGCCCAAATCCAACGTGCACACAAAAGGAATTTCGATTGTCGGCTGAATACCCAGCCAATTTACCGCAGCTAAAACAAACGCGGTCGCAATGAGAAACTGACCAATAAGCTTTGCCTTAGGCGTCAAACCCAAAGAACGTTCGTGAATAACCTTCGATGCGTCATCAAACAAGCCCAACGCGCCCGTAGCCAAAACCGCCGCCATAACCAGCCATGTTTCAGGTGCCGGTTCGGCCAGAATTGCAACCACGATAGTGGCAGCAATCAACATAATGACGCCGCCCATCGTTGGCGTGCCCTGCTTTACCAAATGACTTTCAGGGCCATCAGCACGTACCTGCTGTCCAATCAGATGCGAGCGCAAAAAACGAATGAAGGCAGGCATGATAGCCATTGTCAAAATACAGCCCACAAAGACCGCAAGAAACACCACGAACGTCGGATACTGGAAAAAAGAAACCATAGTTAGTTCAACAACCCCTTGGCTACTTGGTCAAGTTCCATAGAATGCGAAGCTTTCACGAGCACCGCATCGCCGGAAACCACGTGTTCTTTCACAAAAGCAAGCGCATCTTCTTTGGTGCGCATTTGCACTATTTTATCTTCTGGAAAGCCTGCCTGCTTGGCTCCTTGAGCAATATGAACAGCTAATTCACCAACACAGACAAGCCAATCAAGCGAAGAAGCTGCCGCATACGCACCCACTTCCTCATGCATAGCAGGCGCAAAACTACCCAGTTCGCCCATGTCGCCCAATACCGCAAAGCGCTTCCCTGGCACCTCAAGAGCAGCAAATAAATTGAGCGATGCGCGCATGGAATCGGGATTGGCATTGTAAGCATCGTTGATAACGGTGTAGCCACCTGGCGCCCTCGTTACTTCCAGCCGAGCGCTTTCAGGCTTTGATAATTGCAGCGCTTCAGCAATACGCACCAGCGGAATGTTGGCCATACGACCCACTGCCGCTGCAGCGCAGGCATTCGACACGTTATGTAAGCCGCGCAAAGCAAGCGTGACTTGCACCTGTTCTTCTACCTGTTCCAAAAAACCCTTGCAGCACAGCATAAACGTTGGATATCCCTCTTCATCAAGAGTGATATCTTCTGCCCAAACCACCCGTTGCGCATCAACAGCTACTTGGCAGCCGGCATCTTGTAAGCCATAGTTGCCCGATCCGTCATAGCATACCGGTACCACACCGCGCCGAGAACCCTCGGCGCTTTGCCAAACAAAATCGGTCTTATCATCGGCACCGTTCAAAAAGGCTACGCCACTATCGGGAATTCCCGCAATAAGTTCAGCCTTTGCACGTGCGATATTGTCGCGGCTGCCCAACAGCTCAATGTGGCTTTCACCGATGTTGGTAATCACACCCCAGTCAGGCTTTACAAAGGTGCACAGATGAGCAATTTGGCCTGCGCCGCGCATCCCCATTTCCACAACAACCATTTCTGTGTCGGGATTGGCATTCAGCAGCGTTCTGGGCACACCAAGTTCGTTGTTCTGATTTGCCTTTGTCGCCACTGTTTTATAGGTGGAAGACAAAACGTCGCGCACCAAATTTTTAGTAGTGGTTTTGCCCGTAGAGCCCGTAAGGCCAATGACGCGCGCTGTCAGACATCCACGCCATCCTTTCGCTAAATCAGTAAAGGCCTGATGGGTGTCAGGAACTTGCAGCAAAAGCGCATTGTGGTTATGAGCGCTTCTCAACATAGTTTCGTCGGGATCACGTGAGATGAGGGCTGCCACGGCGCCCGCCTCAAACGAGGGCACCACAAATGAATGCCCATCTACACGTTCGCCGGGCAGTGCAACATACACAAACCCGGCTTCAACTTCGCGAGAATCCCACGAAATGCCGCATGCTATACGCGATGCGTTGCGAGGATCCCCTATAATTTCAGCGCCTGTGAAGGTCGCGATTTGTTCAAGACTAAGCAGCATAAAACTATCCGAACACCTTCTCCAGTTCTTCTGCCGCCACTTCGCGATCATCAAAATGATGCTTTTCAGTACCGATGATCTGGTAGTCTTCGTGACCCTTGCCAGCAATCAGAATGGCATCGCCCGGATGTGCCAGCTCAATGGCACGATGAATAGCTTGGCGCCTATCTGGTACCACCTCGAAACGATGCTGATCATCTTTCATGCCCGCCACAATGTCATCGATAATAGCATTGGGATCTTCCGTGCGAGGATTGTCGGAGGTAACGATCGCATAATCGGCTGCTAGCGCTGCTCGGCCCATAATGGGGCGCTTGCCTGCGTCACGGTCGCCGCCGCAGCCGAATACCACAATGGTACGAGCCTGTGTCTCCAAAGCAGACACCGAAGAAATAGCCTTACTCAGCGCATCGGGGGTATGAGCGTAGTCAACATAGACCGAAACGCCGCCATCATGTTCGGTATTCACGCGCTGCAAGCGACCCGGGACAGCCGGAGCATCCTTGAGCGCATTGATAATAGCCCCTGCCGGATAGCCCAGCTGCAGACCAATGCCGAATGCGGTCATAACATTTTCAACATTAAAACGACCTACCAATGGATACGTCACTTCACAGCGCATGCCGCGCACCGATAGCACCACATCGGTTTTGGTGGCACTGTAGTTTATTTCAATGGGGTGAATTTGAGCAGCCTTAGTAAAGCCCGTTGTAACAATGCTGTCTTCGTTGGCAGAGGTACGCTTGAGCAGCTCTTCGCCCCAAGGGCTATCAATATTGATAACGCGCTTTGCCGGATAATTCTTAGAGAACAGGCGAGCCTTTGCTTCAAAATAAGACTCAAAGGTCTTGTGGTAGTCCAAGTGATCCTGTGTCAAATTCGTAAAGGCAGTCACTTCAAACTTGGTTGCCCAGGTGCGGTTTAAAGCCAATGCGTGAGAGCTTACCTCCATGGCAACCACACTGCAGCCTTCATCGCGCATTTCCGCAAACAGCTTTTGCATATCGGGAGACTCAGGCGTGGTGTGCGCAGAAGGATAATGCTTGCCCGCCATTTCAATGCCCACGGTACCAATCAAACCGGTACGGTTACCCAGCACCTGGGCAATATGATTGACTAGATACGTGGTAGTCGTCTTGCCATTGGTGCCTGTAATCCCCACCAGCTGCAAGCTTTCAGAGGGGTTGTCGTAAAATCGTGCGGCAAGGCGCGCCATAGCTTTGCGCGAATCCTTCACCACCACTTCGGTAACATCTTCAGCATTCGCCAGATACAGCGGACGCTCAACAATTAATACGCGTGCGCCACGATCAATGGCGTCCTGCGCGAATGAATGACCATCGACTTTCAAACCCACAATACAGCAGAAGGCATCGCCCGGCTGTACCGCGTCACTGCGATAGGCAATACCCGAAACGGGTTCTTCAGAACTACCGATGATCGTGCAATCAATTCCTGCGAACAGTTCACCACATGTTTTATTCGTCATGGAAACCTCAATTCTGAGTGATGTTGTAGCGATCAATCGTAAAGGTCATTATATCCCGAAACGCCTCGACGGTTTGCCTCTCCCCAGGAACATCGTAAGCGCCGACGAAACACACTAAGTTGGTTGACGAGTCGGGCAAATAACCAATAAATGACAGGTTGTAGACGCCCTTCTTGTAGCCACCCTTATCGGAGGCAATTTCTGCAGTGCCGGTCTTGCCTACCACGCGATAGCCATCAATCCGTGCATCGGTGCCGGTACCGCGCTCAACTGTGGCCTCCATCATCGTCTCCAAATCATCAATAGCTCGCTGATTATCAGTGATCTGCTGGGTAGGGTAGGTGCGACGTTCGCTTTCTGTCGGTACATCCAACAGAAAATGCGGCGTGGTTTCTACGCCATTGTTGGCAAGTGCGCTGTAAAACCGCACCATTTCAATAGGCGTTGTCAGAAGACCCTGACCAAAGCTGATGTTATAGCCCTGCACTTCGGACCATTGGTCGCGCGGCGCTACCGTACCCTGCGCTTCGCCAGGATAGTCCACGCCGGTCAAATCGGTTAAGTGGTAGCGCTGAATAGCGTCATAGAGATTCTCGAACCCAAGCTGCTTTGCAATCAAAGACACGCCCACGTTCGACGAATCGGCAATAATTTTCGTGGCATCCATATCTTCATCACCACGCGGGTGGGAGTCGGTAATGGTGTAGTCATCAACTTTGAGTGCAGCCGGACAGTGATACATCGTAGTGGGACTAACAATACCCGCCTCCAGCGCCGCCAACATCGTTACGGCCTTTTCGGTAGAACCTGGCTCATATGCCTTCGATATACACGAAAGATTTGTAGCACCCTCTTCAATCTTGGACAGATCGGTGATGTCGAAGGTGGGTGAAGAGGCGCTGGCATAGATTTCACCTGTCGCAGAATCTATCACCATGGCCGACCCACCTGAGCCTTGCACTTCTTTGACGCGCAGCTCAAGGGCCTCTTCCAACTTCTGCTGAACGTCAATATCGATAGAAAGCACAATGTCTTTGCCGTTTTCGACTTCGCTGGTTACCTTTTCCGTGCCAGGAACCGGTACGCCTTCCTTGCTGTATTCAGTGGTCTTTTGACCCTTCTTGCCACCCAAGATGTCATCGTAATACAGCTCTAAGCCAGTAATGGCCTTACCCTCGGAATTCAGCACGCCGATAATCTGGCTTGCAGCAGCGCCACAAGGATAGACTCGCTTGGAAGTCTTTTCGAAATCGACCCCTTCGATGCCCAAATCTTTGATTCTGTTCATGGCATCTTCGTCTGCGCCCTTAAACAGATATTCGAAATTGGTATCAGAAAGAATTTTCTTTTTGTAGTCGTCCTCTTCGCCACCAAAGGCATTCACCAAAGCCTGAGTAAGCTTTTCAACGTCACCGCCATCGATCATATGCGGATGACAAAACACGTTATAAGCATCCACCGTAGTCGCCAAAATGGTGCCATTGCGATCATAGATAGTGCCGCGACGAGGCTGAATTTCTATCGTCTGTTCGCGCGACGTACCGCGATCTTGGATATTTTGCGCGTCGATAACCTGCAGCCAGATCAACCGACCAATCAAAATAGCTGCAAACGCCAAGCCAATGACCAGCAACACGCCCAGGCGGCCATTGAAAACCGATGAGTCCATTTCAGAGACGCCACTTCGTCTGCCGCCGGAGCCACCACGACCCGATCCGCCAGAGCCACCACGACCCAATCCGCCAGAGCCGCCACGGCCCGATCTGCCGGAAGCGTCCGATGTACGAGACGATCCACCAAAGGAAGCGTGCCGCGAACCACCAACTGCACCATGACTGCGGGTGCGTTCACGATCATAGGAATTGCTATGGGTATTCCTGCCCTGTGTACCAGGACGTACTGAGGGCGTGCGGGTGCTATCTCGCTCGGAAGCGGGACGCCTTGATGAGTGACGATCACTCATAAGAAACTATCCTTGGGACGTAATACGGGAAACGCTTCCCGCAAAGGACAAATGACCAGCAGAATCGATAGCCACCGGATCAACCGGCAACGTCATAATTTCGGTTGCCACGCCGGGAACCATTTTCAACTTTTCTTCAGCCTGAGCCCGAATGTTAGTAGGACTTGAAAGCAAGCTTTCCTGAACCGCTAGCGATTCGCCGGTGGTGCGAGCATCGGCAATCTGAGCGCGCAAATCACTGGCCTGCGAAGCCGTGCTATACGCAGCAGATGCCAAGCCAACGCGGATAAATCCAATCACCAGCAAAGCAATTAAGCAAGAAATTAGAACTTTGATAGCCAGAACGGCCACATCGGATAAAACCGGGTTAGAAACATGCTTGCGACCAGGAACAACACGAACAGAGGGAGCAGGAGTAGTGGCGGGCTTGCGGTAAGGCTCGGCTACTGCGTGATCGTAACGATATGCAGGTACGCCTGCCATCTGCTCACCTCCCTGCCATGTTTCATCTATATATGGAGCATGCTCAATAATTCGTTATACGTTTTCGTCAAGACGTTGGGCCACACGAAGCTTTGCACTGCGTGAACGTGGATTGCGTTCAATTTCTTCCTGTGTGGGCAGAATAGGTTTGCGCGTTAACACTTTGAGTATCGGTTTATTCCCACATACGCACACCGGCAAATCAGGCGGACAGGTGCAACCCTGCGCGAAGTGCCTAAAACAATCTTTCACGATGCGATCTTCCAGTGAGTGATAGCTGATCACTGCAATATAGCCGCCTGGTGCAAGCCATCGAATCGCCGCATCCAGACCGCGCTTCAGTACGTCAAGTTCACCATTTACTTCGATACGCAATGCCTGAAAGGTGCGCTTGGCAGGATGACCCCCTGCTCGACGGGCGGATGCGGGAACGGCGGCTTTAATGACCTCGACCAGTTCCTCACTTTGCGTCAGAGGCTTTTGTTTACGAGCCTCCACAATAAATTCCGCAATGCGGCTTGCCCACTTCTCGTCTGAATACTGCCGGATGACCCGAGCGAGATCTACTGCGTTATAAGTGTTGATGATCTCTGCTGCGGTTAAAGTTTGATTACTCGGATCCATCCGCATATCAAGAGGGCCAGTTTCCTTAAAGGAAAAGCCACGGGCAGGTGTATCTATCTGAACCGACGAAACACCCAGATCGAACAGAATTGCATCGATCGAAGGAACTTCTGCCGATACCAGAAGCGAATCTAAATCTCCGAAGTTTCCAGCCAGCACGTCAATTTCAGGGCGGACCTCATCGGGCAATGCCTCAAGACGTTCGCGCGCCGCCTTGCGTGCCACAGCGTCTTGGTCAATACCAATCAAATAGCCCGAAGGCCCTAAACGCTTAGCCACTTCAAGAGAATGTCCTGCACCACCTAAGGTTGCATCCACATAGGTCATCCCTCTACGGAGATGTAATGCATCCAAACACTCAGATAGCAGGACGGGAATATGCCGATATTCATTTGTCATTGCTCACGCGCCAATTACTAGCTCACCAGGGAGGCGATATCCGTCTCCGCTACGAACTGGTTCCAACGCTGCTCATCCCAGATCTCGAAATGATCCATATCGCCCACAATGACCACGTCTTTATCCAAGCCAACCACCGTGCGCTGCTTGGAGTCCAGATTTATACGACCCGAGTTATCAATTTCGTATTTCTGAACGCGCGAATTCAACACCCTGCGTACTGCAACCATGTTGCCATTGCCGGCAGAATAACCGCCCTGCGCTTCAATGAGGCTGTCAGCCCATTGAGAGAACGCCTCTGTGGAGTCGAATACGAGCAGACATTGATCTTTAGGGTCTTGAGTCACCCAGAGATCGTCTGAAAGAACCTTGCGAAAATCTGCAGGCAACGACAAACGACCTTTGGCATCAAGCTTGCGACTATATTCGCCAAGAAGCTCGCTCACGCCGCCCTCCTTTCCGGGTTCTCTCGTGAAAGCAATTCTATGCCAGCCCCTCCCACATTGCAACACAAAATGGGATTTCCTCCCACCTTCTCCCCCACTTTCTCCCGCGCTTTTACCCGAGCTCGCCGACACTTTTTTTCTAACGCATAGATATAGATGCGCGTTGCAAAATACACCACTAGATATCGAAGGCGAACCGTGTGGAAGCTATTGGGAGAGGTTGTGGTAAAAGCGTGAAACTCAGAGCTTGGTTGCACAGGGATGCTGCACCCGACAGATAAAACCACCGGGCAGCTATCAGGCTTAATGCAAAGAATCACAAGGTGAAGGCCTGCATAATGCTTGGATTTTTTCAGGTGTGGGAGAAAGTGGGCCGATCCATAGAGCCCTTTTCAGGTGTGGGAGAAAGTGGGCCAATCCATAGAGCCCTTCGCAGACAAGAAAAGAAGCTCGCTTACAGCACCAATCGAAGCGGTAAAAGAAAGGAAGATCTCATCTATGCGCGTGGGTGCGCCTGTAAGTACACATCTCGCATCAAACCCGCTTGAACGTGCGTATAAATCTGTGTCGTTGAAATATCGGAATGGCCCAGCATTTCTTGAATGGAACGCAGATCGGCACCACCTTCGAGCAGATGCGTTGCAAAGGAATGACGCAGGGTATGCGGATGTAGATTGCTTACCCCTATTGACAGTCCCGCCTTGCTCACGATGCCATGAACACTTTGTCGGGAAATACGCCCACCGCGCGCATTTAAAAATACCGCCGGCGTTGGCTTGGCTCTACGACACGTCAACTCTCCCCGTACTTCCACATAATCGCGCAGCCTCTCGCTCGCCGCACCGGAAAGCGGCACCAATCGTTCTTTTGATCCCTTGCCCAACACGCGCAACGTGCCCTCATCAAAGCGGACATGATCCATATCAAGGCCTACTAATTCACTGACACGCAGACCGCAGCCGTACAGCACTTCCAGCATAGCTGCATTGCGCTTTTCGATAGGCGTCACAGTGGGCAAATTATCAAGTAGGGTACAAACCTGATCAATACTCAAAACATCGGGCAACATCTCAGGCTGACGTGGCATAGGAATTGTTTCTGAAGGGTCTTCATGCACAATGCCTTCGCGCAATAAAAACTTGTGATAGCCCTTTACAGTTGAAATGCGATGAGCAATGGTTGAAGGAGCAAGCCGTTGCCGATGCAGGTACTCTTCATAGCTTTCAATATCGCCTCGCCCAACCTCGCTAGCCGCAAACGTATCTAAGCAATTCATCAGAAAGACCACATAGTCTTCCAGATCGTTGGAATACGAAGCGATGGTAGCCTGGGCTAATCCGCGCTCGGCCACCAAATACCCAATGTATTCATCTAAATAGAAGTCTGGTTCATCAGATATCGAAACACACGACTCATCTAGCACCATAGGTTTTAGGTAAGTTTTCATATATCGACTCAACGTGAGAAGGATTTATTGCTCGTCGTGACACTTAATCGCAGCACCGATAAAGCCCACAAACAACGGATGTGGCTTTGTGGGACGGCTCTTGAATTCGGGATGACCTTGACTTGCAACAAACCACGGATGATTGGGGATTTCAATCATTTCCGTCAAGCGACCATCGGGAGATACGCCTGCAATCTTTAAACCTGCCTTTGTCAAAATATCACGATAGGCGTTGTTTACTTCATAGCGATGGCGATGGCGCTCATAAATGATTTCTTCGCCATACATCTTGTACGACAGCGAATCTTTATCCAACTTGCAGGGATAAGAACCCAGACGCATGGTGCCGCCCTTATCTTCGACATCTTCCTGTTCAGGCATCAAATCGATAACCGTATGATCGGCATTTTCATCGAATTCTGCAGACGTTGCGCCCGGCAAGTGAGCCACGTCGCGTGCGAATTCACACACTGCTGCCTGCAAACCTAAGCAAATACCCAAATAGGGAATGTTGTGTTCTCGGGCGTATTTGGCCGCTTCAATTTTGCCTTCAAAAGCACGTTGACCAAAGCCTCCCGGCACCAAAATGCCATCCATACAACCCAGCAATTCATCAACGTTTTGATCGTTGAGTTCTTCGCCGTCAACCAGGTGAATTGAGGCATTCACTCCGTTAGCTACCGCTGCATGTCCTAGCGCCTCAATAACTGACAGATAGGCGTCCGGCAAGCTGACATACTTACCCACAATGGCAATATCCACTGTGCCTTCGCACGCATCGGCCGCAGACAAGAAATTGCGCAACGGCGAAAGATCGATGTCATTAACTGGCAAATGGAGGCGATTGAGCACCTGAACATCAAATCCCTGGTCGAACAGAGTAAGCGGCACCTGGTAGATGGAAGGCGAATCGGAGCAGGCAAGCACATGCTCTACCGCCACATCGCAGAACAGAGCAATTTTTTCACGTACCTGATCGGTGATTTCATGATCGGAACGGCACACGATAAAATCAGGCTGCACGCCCAAGGAGCGCAGCTCCTTGACACTGTGCTGTGTCGGCTTTGTCTTTACTTCATGAGCAGCAGCAATGTAGGGAACCAGCGTGACATGTACAAAGCATACATCCTCTTCAGGGCGCTCTTTTTTAAATTGACGTGCCGCCTCAATAAAGGGCTGCGATTCAATGTCACCAATCGTGCCGCCAATTTCTGAAATAACAATATCGGCGTTGGACTGCTCAGCAATACGACGCAAACGATCTTTAATGGCTTCAGTCACATGGGGAATAACCTGAACCGTACCACCCAAAAAATCGCCACGACGTTCGCGAGCAATCAGGCTCTTATAAATAGAACCTTGAGTGAAGTTAGATTCGCGCGTGAGGTTTTCGTCAATAAAGCGCTCATAATGACCGAGGTCCAAATCGCCCTCGTGACCGTCTTCGGTCACAAACACTTCGCCATGCTGAAATGGCGACATGGTGCCAGGGTCAACATTCAAATAGGGATCCATTTTCTGCATAGTTACCTTGTAACCACGCGCCTTCAATAGATGACCGAGTGAGGCTGCTGTGATGCCTTTACCCAATGAAGAAACTACGCCGCCGGTAACAAAAATATGCTTAGCCATGACACTTCCCTATCTCAAATTTCCATACGCCCTTTTATTGTAACGGGGTCCCATTTTTGGCTTCTAACTGGTGAAAGGTTTTACATACCCGAAACAAGAAGAAAACACGCACCGCACTCATACCAAACCGGTATCAATCTATGCGAAATAACCCTAAAAGCCTGTACCGCAATTGTTCCTTGCTGTGCTATAAATCTATAGGCAGACTTTTACGAATGAATTATTTACGCAAAAGAGGGGCCGATATATGAAGGCTTC
>UQDJ01000047.1 GCA_900539675.1 uncultured Coriobacteriaceae bacterium
ATTTGGTGTCATCTCTTTAAGGATCTCATCATGTTCAAGCCGTGTAACAATTGCAAGATCAGGCTTACATAGCTTGATTGCACCCCTGTAGTCAATGGCCTGCGCGCCACCAGGCACTAAAACAATACGCGCCCCACAGATTTGCACCGCAGCAAACACCACGATGAACCAACACGTATTAAACGATGAAAACATCACTGTTTTACCAGGACTTATTCCCCATTTTTCATGTAATATTTTTGCAAGTGCCGAAGCACGATAGTACGCATCTGCATACGTCATTGATTCGTAAGAACCAACGGTTAACATTTTATAGGGCTCATGCAAATATCCTTCTCGAATACCTTCGATATACGATACTGAGCGCCTTTCTGGATGATAAGGCGCCCCTATGGGTCCTCGTACTACATCCATAACCCAAAACTCCTCACCACTACAGGCTAGCGACCTCATACTTTGCCTGGTAGGTTACATACCTAAAGGAATCCGCCATAAATTGGCGCCCCCCATTACTCATCACATTCCTTTAGCGAACATAGCGGCGCCAAGAGCACCATTAAACTGAGCAAGATCACTCGTAAGAACTGGACAGCCTAGTCGTTTTTCTAGACGCTTACGTAACCCACCATTCAAGGCAACGCCACCAGTCATAGCGACATCGGGCTTTACTCCCAAACGGCTAACAAGGCCATAGGTACGGTCAACAACAGAGCTATGAATACCTGCAACAATATTGGGAATGGACTCACCAGCCGCAAGCTTTGAGATAACTTCCGATTCAGCAAACACCGTGCACGTTGAAGAAATCGGGGCAACTTCTGTGGCTTCAGCATCATATTTTTCCAAATCGGAAACCTTGCAACCAAAAACAGATGCCATAACATCAAGAAAACGACCAGTACCCGCAGCGCACTTATCATTCATAACGAAGTTTTCCAAGAGCCCGTTCTCACCAAGGGAGAGCACTTTTGCATCCTGTCCCCCAATGTCGATGACCGTATGAGCGGTAGGAAATAATCGTGAAGCATCCTTCGCGTGGCAGGATAATTCAGAAATTTGTTTATCGCACCAATCAACCAGATTGCGACCATATCCTGTAGCGCAAGAATGGGTTATATCTTTAACGGTAATACCAGCCATCTTTAAAGCGTCATCCACCGAAGCTTTTGGGCCAATCGTACCTGCGCCTTGCGCATACAAGCCTTTGCCTACAATATCGCCCTTAGCATTCAAAATGACACATTTTGAGGCAGTAGAACCACTATCTAGTCCCAAATAAAATTCAGCCATTTGTTCCACCTCCAAGAAAATGGCTGTTCTCTGCAATATCTATGCACATTGCAGGGAACAGCCCGAAAAGGTTACTTACTTTGCAGCATATTGTTTAGCGATCTGACGACCAGCAATGTAAACCATGATCTCATCAGTGCCACCCGCAATACGATGACCACGCAAGTCAGCGCAGATGCGGCCAACACGCAAATCCTCGGTATAACCAAGACCACCGAAAATCTGGAGTGCCTCATCTGCAACCATATGGCACTGCTGAGCGCCATAGCGCTTCAGTAAAGCAGAATCGATACGAATAGATTCACCTTGGTCCATCTTCCATAAGGTGTGGTAGAGCATGTTGCGCGTGTTCTGGAGAGCGGTCTCCATTTCGGTCAGCTTTTCTTGAATAAGCTGGTTTTTAATGATGGGCTTACCAAACGTCTGGCGTTCAGAAACATACGCAGCAGCATCGTCCATTGCAGCTTGAGCGCATCCTAAGCACTGAGCAACAATCAAGCAGCGCTCCATTTCGAAGTTCTTCATTAAATTCTTGAAGCCTTCGCCCTCTTTACCAACACGCATATCTTCGGTAAGCACAACATCGTCAAAGTAAACTTCGCAAAATGGCATAATCTGCTGACCAATTTTTTGTAATGCAGCCGTAGAAACGCCCTTGGTATCAATCGAAACCAACCACATAGACATAGACTTATTTTCGCGAGAGGGATCTTCATCCTTAGAAACGACGAAAATATAAGGAAATGCCTGACCTTGAGTAACCCACGTCTTTTGACCATTGAGTAAATAAGTGCCATCAGGTTGCTTTTTTGTCACTGAAGTCATGGCAGCATTATCAGATCCTGCAGCGGGCTCAGAAAAACCAAGCGAAAAGATCGGTTTGCCGGTCTTCATATATTCTTCCATGCAAAACTCAACTTGCTTTTCGCTACCGAAGTCAATCATGTCACACATCGCAAGCGTATTGTTCAAAAATGGAGTTACACAACCAGCATAATGAGCGAATTCTTCCGTCAAAAGGCCAAGCGTTACACGGTCACACGGAATACCGCCCTGCTCTTCTGGAATGCCCATCAAACCAAAACCCGCATCAAGATATGCCTTAATCAGCTCATCGGACATACCGTGGTTGGCATACATGGACCTAATCTTTTCTTCATCAAAATTGCGAGCACAGAACTCCTTAATGCTTTGAACTAACAGTTCTTGCTCGTCCGTGTATGAAAAATCCATTCGTTTCACCTTTCTTATTGATTAGCTATCCAATCCCTATCTGTCCTCAACCACAAGAAAAGACTTCTTGAAAGTTGAAATAGCCCAGTTCGGACAAATAAGGGCGACATCTATAGAAATCGCTGGAAGCAAAAGGGACTATTCCTCAGCGACGGGAAGGTATTTCAACAGATGTCACCCTCATCTGTTCTCAACCCAAAGGAGGGTGGAAAATCCCTCCTTTGGAATTGAAAAAGTTGGAGAATTAAAGCTTCAAATCGGGCAAGTTGCCATCGGCATCAAAAGTCATCGGCTCTGGGCCGCTTACAAAGTCAATGCCATCAATGTTCTTGATGTCCTCCCAGAGAGGTTCAGAGACCTGGATCGTGTCCAAATCAAGGGTGTTCTTAATACGAACGATGCGCGCCTTCGTGTAGTCAAGGCGATAGATGCTGTCCAAGCAAATATAAACTGCTTGCTTATCAGTCTCTACATAAGGCGGAATCATGCCAGAAGTTAAAATGCCGGTCGTAAAACCATTGGTCCAGGTTGTATCCCAGTCCACGTCCTTAAGCACTCGACGAAGAGCAATATCACACGAGCTGAGACCATTGCCATTGTGGTGAGCTTCTTCGGTCAAGCCACGAACATACATCTTTTTCAGATTCAAAACATCATGGAAGGAATGGGTAATATTGCGGCCTGTGACATTTGGATCGTGGCCATTACCGGATATATTTTTACCAATCTCATCAATGATCAAAAGATCAATGTCATCGAACTTAAATTTAGCCATGCGATCCTTAGCTTCAACAAGCAGGCGCGCATCGCAATCCATCATGTCTTCTGGCGTGCAAGCCTCGATACGACAAATATCATCGTAAGCATTTTGTACAACGCCAACACCAAAGGCAACCGGAGCCTTATCGATAAAAATCTTTGCAGCTGGAGGAATAAGTTCACCAAAGCGTGCAAAACCAAAGGAATGAAATGCTGCACAACCCTCATGCTTTGCAATGCCGATAGTGATCATTTTGGCCAAGCCTGACTCATGCGGGCCACGAAAATCAGTATGGGGCTTAACCTTGTTGAAGATAACGATGCCGTCAGCCTCCATAGCATTCTTGTCGCAATACAGAGGACAACCCTTGAATTCTCCGTACTGAACAACCTCCATTGAAGACTTAATTGGAACACCCATAGCTTCTTCGGTTACGCCGTAACCGGCAATCATCTCAGTTTGACCTTCTGCTACCGCATTAGCATGGCTGCCCATTGCAGGAACGATAAACGGCTTTGCGCCCCATTCCTTCAAAACGTCACACATGGTCTTTACCATGCCATCCAGTTCCGGAATGCCACGACTACCAACGGTGATAGCAATTGATTTACCCTGATAGCTATCATGATTTGGAAGCTTTTCCAGCTCTGAACGAAGGGTGCCACAAACATCGTCAATCTTTTGCTTGTCAAAACTTTGATGAATAGTCACCATATCCGGAATGGAAACTTCATCAAGACCTTGGACAGTCACATGCGACTCAGGAAAATCAATAAACATGAGTACGCTCCTCTCATTCAACCCCATTGCTGAGGTTATTTATCTCAAGACGGTTATCCTTGTACCGTCTCAATGACCATTGCTCGAAGTAGGCCTGGAAAATACTTCCTTAACCCTGCTCAGAGTCTGACTTACTAAACTTTGAAATTACCAAGCGAAGTGGCAGTGTCACAAACGCCAGTAACAACATAGGTGCAAATTGAAATGACCTATTCACTAACGAAATTCAACGAAAAGGCGCACATCCCATTCGCGCTCCTAAGATAGGTGGTTGATAAGACTTGCCTGATAAGCGGCGCCAAACCCGTTGTCGATATTGACAACCGATATTCCGCTTGCACAGGAATTGAGCATGGCCATCAAAGCAGCTAGACCATTGAGGCTTGCGCCATATCCAACGCTCGTTGGTACTGCAATAACTGGACATGAAACAAGTCCCCCAACCACACTTGGTAGAGCACCTTCCATTCCAGCAATAGCAATTACAACGCGAGCATTCATCAATTCATCAGCATGAGCGAGTAACCGATGAATACCTGCAACCCCTAAGTCATACAATCTAAGGACTTCATTGCCTAACGCTTCAGCTGTTAAGGCAGCTTCTTCAGCAACCGATTCATCACTCGTACCAGCAGAAACCACCGCTATATAACCCTTAGAGGAAACTGTCGGAAAACCCCCAATTAAGGCAAGTCTGGCTTGATCACTGTAAAAAGATTCGACAGACTGAGGCTCTAAAGCATTGAAAAGCTTTTCTGCTTTGGCGGTATCAACACGAGTAATGAGCACTCTTTCTTGTCCTGCCGCCAACAAAGCTTTGGTTATATCAATTATTTGATGAGCAGTTTTACCTAGTCCATAAACAACTTCTGAGACACCCTGACGAACGCCACGGTGAGTATCTAGAGTTGCAAAGCCCAATTCCTCAAAAGGTTCTAGACTTATTTTGGAAAGAGCTTCATCGGGTGTCTTCATGCCTTCAGCAACAGCCTGCAATAAATCTTTTATTCCTTACGTTCCATTCGATAATCTCTAGGGCTAGCCCCCTCGTTCACAACTCCTAAAGCAGATTTGATTTATACAAAGCGATTTAGCAACGATCAGAATGGCCATAGATCCATAAATAAGTTGTCTTTGATCTAGACCCTGGGGGAAGTGGAAATGAAGCTGTTTATATGGTTTCCACGTATCCACCTCTTGGCAATCAAAAGGTCGTTTCGCCACGCACGCCCAGGGCCTAAAAAACAAGCGAATTATAATGAGGACCTACTGGTTATTCTTTATCGGCAACTGGAGTATCAGGGCTCTGACCTGCGTACTTCTTTGCCTGGGATACTGCATAGAAGCTGAAGATTGCAATCAAAACCATAATGACTAAACATCAGGAAATAGCCATTAGGCAAGTCTACGATGATGCCCCACAACGTTGCAGCAAAAGCACCGCCAACAGAAGAGCACATGGAAACACGAGAATAAATGTTTGCATAATCGCGATTACCAAAAACAATACGTGTTAACAGCGTAGACTGAACCGTAGTACCTGCATAAACAAAGCCAAACAAAAATGCACCAATCAAGAGAAGCGGTGCAGCCGTTGGGAAGAACATCAGCAAAATCACGCCGATAATACCTAAGCCAACAGAAACAACAATGCCGCCCTTGCTATTCTTATCATTAACAGCACCCAGCAAAATCTTGCCGATAGTCAAACCTGCCATGCAAACCGACGCAATGGTAGCGGAAAGAGCAGCGATTTCAGGGAAGCTATTTGCAAATGAATTGCAGTATGCCGGGAACATCTGGTATACAGTCTGATTTAATGCATATAAAAGAGCTACGACTGCAACAGCATAAAATGCTAATGTTTTCATTGCTTTAGCTGCATCAATACCTTTGTTCAGGGCCTCAGCAGCACTAGGATCAGCTGCTTGGGTCAGCTTTTCAAAGCCGTATGGCTTCATACCCTTGTCTGCAGGGGTATTGCGGATAACTAAAATTAACAAAATGATTCCTGCTGCCAGATAGCCCATACGCCATCCTTCAGGGCCCATATTAATAAAGATCTGCTGAACTGGGTTAAAGATAACGCCACCAATGCCAGTAAACGCCAACGCTAAACCAGTAAAGAAGCCAACCTTATCTGCGCACCATGCACCAATCAACTTGGGAACAGCCAAGAACAATAATGGAGCGGTACCAACTCCTTCAAACAACCCGCCAACATAGAGCATCCATAATGCCTGAGCATTTGAAAGAATTAAGGTTCCGATAAAACAGAGAATGCCGCTTACAGTAAAGAGAACTCGTAAATCGATGTTATTCATAACCTTGCCAGCTACTGGCAGGGTGATTGCCATTGCCAACTGTCAAATAGTGAAGTACAGCATAAATTCTGCACTTGAGGCGCCAAATGTCTTGGTAACAGATGGCATATAAACGCCAGCGCAATTTACCATCAAGCTGCAGGCAGCGCAAAAGCAAATACATGCAGCTACAATGAGAAATGCGTAATGGAAGCCTCCCTGCTTTTTAACTTCCTCAGTCATGAGAAGTCCTTTCTCGCAAGATCCTCTTTCTCAAGAGGACCCCGGACTGCAACGGCAACACGTTCGCCATATAAACGCACTTCGATAAAACACCTTTTGCTGTTACGAGAAATAATCGAAAAAGTGTTCTTTTGACTAATGACGAAGAATAATGGTGTGATAAATTATTTGCCTCAACGGAAAAACGTTGCAGCCCGGGAATGAGAGACGCATAACTCCCCAGAAATGCGTCTCTCATAGGGATTAATAAAAAACTTAGTGCTCGTTTACCACCGTAACAAATGTTTCAAGCTGAGTACGAGCCTGTTCATAGGTCTCGGTAGACTGGTCAATTTCTACCCGAACCGTTGGAAGACCAAGAGCCTTGCAAGCATTAATGGTGTAAGGAGCATCAAACTCTTCAGGATCACAGAATTTTGCGAGCAAAAGAATTACTCCTTTTGCACCAGTGTCGGCAGCCTTCTGAGCCGAACGATCGCAATGAGTTTTACCTGGATCATAAAGAATAGAGTCACCAGGGAGATTGATAAAGCTCATAGCCAGATCCCACAGCGGGTTGCTGTCGTTGATAGTTTCACGAGCAAAAGCACGCGATTCCTTAGCCAAGTCATCGCATACAATGCAGTACTTGTTGTCCATCAGAATTTGTTCAATTGCAGGAATATCCTGATAGACGCCTGAAATCATCACTTTCGTGAATCCCTCTTGGCTGTTAGGCAGTGCTGCAAGCGCGGTGTTAAGATCCTTGACCAGCTCTAAATGTTCTTTCTTGTCCATGTAGTAGCCGGAATTGATCACAGCAGTACGATCAGCGATGCTCACCTCAGCAGGATGAGTGCCAGCCAATTTTACGAAGTCACGCATAGCATGACGCCAGTCATTAAACAGCGTGTTAGCTTCAATTAAAGACGCATCTGTGATGACATTTCCTACGCACTCTTCAACCTTATGTGCTACCTCCTTAAAGGAAGTGATAGCGTACTCTTTAGCAGCATCACAACGACGATGCTGAGGAAGAGATACATAGATCTGTGGAATATGAGGAATGCCAACCTTGTAGTTCTGAGAAGCTGCACGGAGCGTATCGCACAAACCAGTTACCATATAGCCAGACAGTTTATCGAACATACCGTTCATACCCATTTCTAGGGTCATCTGGCAAATTGAGCAGTAAAAGGGCGGAAAATACTTACGTGCTTTTTCAGCTGCGCCAACCATGCCCCAAATGCCAAAAGGCTCAGCACCTGCAGCATAAATCAGCTCTTCGGGAGCATAGTATGGACCAACACCTACAACCTTTTTCCCGTTAGCAATATGCTTATCAAGCACAGCCGCAGGGTTCTTGGCTGCCTCACGGAAGGGGGCCAATTTTGAATCGATAGTGCTCATTTTACTTATGCCTCCTTCTTGCGTGTTGCCATGATTTCGACCAAACCCTGAATACGAGTGCGATACTGCTCTTCAGAGAAGTTACGAGGATCAGACTGATCACCGTCGAAGGTAACGATTGGAATATCGAGATCAGAAGCAATGCGACGACCCATTTCAGGAGCTATGCCAGACCACATCTTGCATGAACGATTGATATGCACAATGCCGCCATCAACCTTACCGTCTCTGCAAGCCTCTTCACGCAATTCAACAGCGCGCTCAAGATTAATAGCATTTGGCACGCTGCAATATGCTTCTGCCAGTTCGTCCATGTTGCGATAGGTGTAAGCAAAAGCAGGACCATATACACAGGCAGTTACATTCGTGCCAGCTTCCTTAAGGGGCTTAAAGGTAGCCTTAAGATAAGGCCAACAAGCAATACCTTCAAACATGATGTGGTATTTTTCTTCGACCTTAAAAGAAGAGGTATGGTTTGCAACATTTTCACGATATTCATCGCAGAGTTGCTGCATGGCTTCAGCAGCACCTTCGTGGCCACGGCCCATGGTTGCTACTGCCATATGATTGAACAGATCAAAACCGCTCAATGGAGAAGGCTTATAACCCATAAACTGGGTTGCTCTTAACCAATTTTCACCGGTTCGATTTGAGTATTCGCATACTTCCTCGAACTTCTTTTCATCCCACTTTTTGCCAGTGAGCTCTTCAAGCTGACGAATTGCTTCCCTGAACTGGCCCTTTACATAGTCAATACGCTTTTGGTCCACTTCATAGGTATCGCAGAACGGAACATCGATCATAATGACGGGGATGTGAAGCTGACGACCAACATTTTCATACCAGTTGATCATGCAGTTGCAATTGTTGTTGCAGCACAGCACGAAATCGGGCAAAGGCATTTCCTGGCCAGCCGCAAGACACTTACCAGTGTCCGCGAAAGCAAGAGAAATACGAGCATAAGCGCAAAGGTCATTGGACAGACCAAGTTTGCCTTCGCTGTGCTCAAGCATGGGAAGCGAACCGCCCTTAGCAGAAATTGCAGCTGCTTGAGATTCTGGATATACCGTCTTTAAGCCTAAGGTAGTAGGAATTTCTTGCGGGAAGTTGGATGCGCACCATCCAATCATTTCTCCCCTCGCTTTTGCATCAATTGCTTCTTGATAAATAGAAGCAGCAATGTTGGCGAGAACTTTACCTGCCGGCAACTTTTCTTGAGTTTCGGTAGCCATATGTTCTCCTCCTTTTCTTAATGAGTGAACTACTCCCTCGCCCCATTCACAAAAGGAGCAATCTGTTCCTTTTGACGAATGGGATTTATTCTGACCTGCATCGTTTTCTCGGACTCAAACGTAAAGGGAATCATTTTTGGTCTAGGTGATCGACGCAGGTCAAAAGTTTCAACCAACGAATGCGGGTTTACAGATCCTTAGGACCTTCAACAACGCCTTCAACTTTGAGCTCCTCAATAGCCTTTGCGTCATAGCCCAGCATGGTAAGGATTTCATCGGTGTTTTCGCCGATCTTCGGAGCTTTGTTGTACGGAGGCAATGGGGTGTCTTCCAAATCAACAGGGGTACGAACCATGAGCTTCTTACCACGTGGATAGTCAATCTCAGAGAAGACATCGAGTGCATGAGCCTGTGGATCCTTCAGAATTTCATCCCAGGTTTGGCAAATTGAGAACGGAATATCTGCCTCGGTAAGGATATCCTTCCATTCAGCTGCAGTCTTCTTTGCCATTGCTTCCTGATAGATGTCGTAGATTTCGCCTACGCGTCCTTCTTCATTGGCCTTAGCCAAATGAGCATAAACCGGATTATCAAGCAGATCTTCCCTGCCGATAGCCTTAAACAGTGACGGGAAATAAGCGTCATATACTGGGGTGCAAATCTGGATGAAGCGATCATCCTTGGTCTTTGCACAAGGCAAAATTGGGTTTACATTGTTACGACGATCGATTGGGTATACCTGACCACCAAATTCGTTGCCGTACTGAGATGCCTGAATAAGCATTGCCTGCATATAAATTGCAGCATGAAGCAGGTTGACCGAAACCTTTTCACCAATGCCAGTTTCCTTTGCGCGATTTAAAGCTGCGCAAACACCAGCAGTCAAAGCCATAGCAGCCTGATGGTCACCCAGACCAGGAATCCAGTTACCAGGTACGGTGCCTTTCTGATACAGCGTGCCAGACCAACCACCGCGAGCAAAGAATGCGGTGTAATCGAAACCAGGCAGATCCTTATCGGGACCCTTTTCGCCATAGCCTGTTACATTGCCATACACCAAGGAAGGATACTTAGCCTTGATGTGTTCATAGTCAAGATCCTGACGAGCAAGAGCACCTGGACGCCAGTTAGTCAGAAAAATATCTGCTTCGTCCAAAAGCTTATAAAGGATTTCCTTGCCCTTAGGACCACGTACATCGAGCGTAATTACCTTTTTGCCGGAATTTTCCAGGTCGAATGAAGTGTTTTCATCCTGATCCAGCGGACGGCCTTCAGAAGGTGCGGTAAAGCGAAGATTGTCGCCCTTAGAGGACTCGATCTTGATGACCTGTGCACCCATGTCCGACAGAAGACGACCAGCTGCTGGTACGGCAATAAACGTTGCCATTTCAACAACTTTGACTCCTGTCAGAGGCCTAGTTACGTTTTCCATAATTCCTCCTCTGTTAGAAGAACTCCCATACGCTTGGGAACCATTCCCCAAGCGAGTTCATGAAGGAATTGTGAACGTATCTTCACTAACCGAACATAGGCATATAGCTGCTTTGTATGGATTTGTCTAGTCAGAATTGTAAATATGTATTAAATGCGTTAGGCATATCAATGATCTATATGATAACGTACGAAATACGAGGTCAGAGTATGCAAAAAGCTAACTAGACATTTTTGGGATATGTCTGAAAATGCATTATCGACGTTATATTCGGGGATCAAACGTCACCTGGCATCGCAGCGTTAAAGGCAAGCCTCGCGTAACAGTCTTAATCATCCTAGAAAGGCCATCGTGAAACCATTCTCATCACTACAACACATCAACCCCATCCGGAGGGGGCAACAATATGAAAAACCGCGTCTTAGAACGGCGTGATACCCAACAACTAATTGTGGACGGGCTCTGCAGTAAAGTGCGCACCATCCCGCTATCACGCGTACGCATAGCAGAACTAATTAATGATCTCAATATCAATCGCAACACGTTTTATTACTATTTTTCCAGCAAGTTTGAAGTTGCATACTATGCATTCAGACGCGATTTAGACGCCCGAATTCGAGCTGTAGCTACTGAATCTGAATTGGTAGTTCGCAGTGAAGACGATGACCCCTGTGGTGGCCTTGCATTTTATGCTCGCAGTGAAACTGGTGCTCGTATGCTCAATCATGAAGCATTCATCAGCTCATTGATCCATTGCGTAAGTCAAGATCCAACTCTTTACCGAAATCTGTTCACCTACAGGGAATTAGAATTCATAAATTACGTTCGCACTATTTGGAAAAGTGCTATATCAGACGATCTTGATTTCATGCTGGATGGACGGTATATGCCGCCACCAATCAAAGAGCTGCTCATAGGTGGTACCGTCAGCAGTATTATCGAATTAGCTATGTACTGCATAGCTCACCCAGAACTCGAAAAAAGCTTATGCGACAAAAATTTTAACCCGTTTCAAAACTATCTCTTGGATAGTCTACATAGCACCATTCAACGTCATCCACTCACCACAAGACAATCAAAGACCCCTCCTGCGAACTTCGGAGGAAAAAAGCCCTTCCAACAACACGTTTTATTCAATTAACATTTCTAACCCGTACAACCCAACAAATCATCTAAAACCCTGATCACAATATTGAATTATCTGGGTTCGATCATTGTTATACACACGCATTATGCGTTTGAAAAAAACAATCTCGGACAGAATCGAGCATACGTTCTCAATCACAAATAACAAGAACCCGGATAAAGCTCATCGGCTTTTCCGGGCTCTAATAGTTTTGATCAATTCGAGTTATTGAGCGTTGGTTAACGACCAGCTAGCGATTGTTTAGCTTACACGATACCCTGTGCCAGCATAGCGTCAGCAAGCTTCTTGAAGCCAGCGATGTTAGCGCCTGCAACATAATCGCCTTCAACGCCGTACTCACGAGCAGCGTCGTCTGCTGCATGGAAGATGTTGACCATGATACCCTTGAG
>UQDJ01000048.1 GCA_900539675.1 uncultured Coriobacteriaceae bacterium
TCCTTCCAAAGGAAGATCGCATGGATGCCTGCGCGTGGTACACGATGCGCGAAGCTTATGCGCTCAGCGAAAATATTGCCCCTACCGAAGTCGACATGGTTGATTTATTCCCCGACGCCAAGGACTATTCCAAGGTGTTTTACGATCATCCCATTGAGCCGTTCGATCCATCAACGCTGCCTGATTATGATCCGCAGGCAAAAGCGGCGAAAGCTGAAAAGAAGCAAGATGGAGAATAGTAGGGTGGTGCCATGGGTTCTTTGAAGGTTATACGTGCTGAATATGCCGGCGCTTGTTATGGTGTGCAGCGCGCGTTGGATATGACTCTTGAAGCATCAAAGCGCGGATCGTCTGTCTGTACGCTGGGACCCTTGATTCACAATCCCCGTGTGGTGGAAAGCCTTGAAGCACAAGGCATTGGTGTGGCGCATTCGGTTGACGACATACAGGCACACGATGTGGTTATTCGCTCTCATGGAGTCGTTCCTCAGGTGATCAAAGACATCAAAGAGCGTGGTTTTAGTGTGGTAGATGCCACCTGTCCGCATGTGATGCGTGCTCAGCGTGCTGCCGCAAAGCTGGCACGTGATGGCCGTTATGTGTTGGTCGTTGGCGAAGCGGGCCATCCTGAAGTGGAAGGTATTTCGGCTCACGCGCGTGAAGCGGGTGGCACGTGTGCCATCGTGGGTGGCGCATCCGATATTCCCGATGCTTTACCAGAGCGCGTGGGTGTGGTTGTGCAAACGACGCAATCGCAGCAAAAACTATCTGAAGTACTAGAGGCGCTGGAAGCACGTGGGTTGGATGTTGAAGTTAAAAACACCATCTGTTCAGCTACGGTGCAGCGCCAGGCAAGTGCTATAAACTTGGCGCGGCAGGTGGATGCAATGGTGGTTATCGGAGGCCGAAATTCTTCCAATACCACACGTCTGTATGAAATATGTTCTCAGCACTGTTCACGTGCATTTCATATTGAAGATGCTGAAGAAATTGATCCTTCCTGGTTTGAAGGATGTACGACGGTGGGGGTAAGTGCTGGGGCATCGACTCCTGAAGATCAGATTGATGCCGTAGTGGCGTACCTCTCTGAATTGTAAGTCGTGTGCAGCTCGCAGCGCGTTGGCGGGCTTTATTGTGCACGTGGTATCCTAAAGAATCCGAGAATGCAAGTTTTCTTATTGGGCAAGGTTGTGTTTATCTACACCAGTGCAAATAATGTCGCCCGATAAGTGGTGGTCAAGGAGCAAGTATGTCTTTGCCAATTGTGGCCATTGTTGGTCGTCCTAATGTGGGTAAGTCCACATTGGTTAATCGTTTGGCAGAAAATAACGATGCCATTGTTGACGAAATGCGCGGGGTTACCCGTGATCGCTCATACCACAATGCCGACTGGAATGGGCGCGCCTTTAAGCTGATCGACACCGGCGGCATTGAAATGGGTAGCGATGACGCTTTTCAAAGCTCCATTACGTCTCAGGCATTGGCGGCAACCAAAGAAGCCGACGTTATCATCTTTTTAGTGGATGGCAAAACGGGTATTAACGCCGACGATGAAGAGGTGGCGCGCATTTTGCGCCGCAGCCATAAGCCGGTGCTTTTGGCGGTCAATAAGCTTGATAACGTACGAGACGACAGTCTGATGTGGGAATTCATCCAGCTTGGTTTGGGTGATCCGTATCCTGTGTCCGCCCTGCACGGTAATGGTACAGGCGATTTGCTGGATGACGTGGTCAAGCTGTTTCCTGATAACAAGACCGAAGATGATGCGGTCGATTCAATCAATGTAGCCATCATTGGTCGTCCGAATGCGGGTAAGTCTTCGCTGACCAACAAGCTGACCAACAACGATCGTTCCATCGTCTCCGACGTGGCAGGTACCACGCGCGATGCCATTGACACGCTGGTGGAACATGATGGCACGTATTACACCATTGTTGATACAGCTGGCTTACGCAAGAAAAGCGTTATCGACGAGGATGTTGAGTACTACGGCTTCGTGCGTGCTATGCGTGCTATTGACCGTGCACAGGTGGTACTTTTGGTTATCGACTCCACGCTTGGTTTGACTGATCAAGATCAGCGCGTTGCGGGTATGGCGGCAGAGCGCGGTTGCGCGATGGTGGTTGTGTTGAATAAGTGGGACTTGGTTAAGGGTCCTGAAGCGAAAGCGGAAGTGCGCGAGCGCATTGAGGATCGTCTGACGTTTGTGGGCTATGCTCCGGTTATTGCCATTTCGGCTCTGTCGGGTAAAAACGTGCACCGCATCTGGAAGGCTATCGATGAAGCGCACGAGAACTATACCAAGGAAATTTCTACCAGCCGTCTGAATAATTGGCTGCAGGATATTCGCGATTTTGGTCATACTATTTCTAAGGGTAAGCGTATTCTGAAGCTGAAGTATGTGACTCAAACTGGCACCGAGCCGCCGTTTTTCACGTTTTTCTGCAATCATCCCGATTTGGTGGAACCGTCATATGAGCGCTATTTGGAGAATCGTTTAAGAGCTACCTTTGGATTTGAAGGTACGCCCATTCGCATGAAGTTTAAGAAGAAGGACTAGCCTGATGCTTTCCGTGATTGGATTTTTAGCACTACTGTTTGTTATCACGTTTTTGCTGGGATCTATTCCGTGGGGTGTCATCATTTCGCGGGTGTTTTATCACACCGATATTCGCGAACATGGTTCGGGCAATATTGGCACCACTAATGCTATGCGCACCATGGGTAAGGTGGGCGGTGGCGCGGTATTCGTGCTGGACTTTGGCAAAGGCATCATTTCGGGTCTGGTCGCTCTGGCGTTCTCCTGGTATATCTTTACCGATCCCACGTCGGTAGCGGCTTTTTCTGACGCTTTGGGTGGCGAAGCCGATCCCATGCGCTATATGGATCAGATCTGCTTGTCGTTGGCGTTTTTGGCGTGTGCCATGGGTCATATCTTTAGCCCCTGGCTGCATTTCAAGGGTGGCAAAGGTGTTGCTGTTGCGGCGGGTTGCTTGTTTTCAACGTTTGGTCTCATGGGGGGCTTGATCGAGCTTGCCCTGTTTGCCATTTTGGTTATTGTGACACGCTATGTATCTGTTGGATCAATTGGCGCTGCTATTCTGTGCCCATTCTTGGCGGTGTATTTCTTCTGGGGCAATCCGGTAGCTATTGGCATCTGTCTTTTGGTTGCGTGCTTGGTTATTTGGGCACATAGGGAAAATATTGGCCGCTTGCGCGCCGGTTGCGAAAACAGGATTGGTTCCAAGAAGAAGTCGGAATAAGCTGTTTGGTAACGCATGAGCTATTTGGTGTAAGCCATTGTGGTACATGCTGGTGCAGAGAGTTGCGACATACGTTGTCGCTGAAAGCTGTGGCGCATGATTGTCGCAGAGCATTGCGGCACACGCTGCTACTGAAAGCTGTGGCGTATGATGTCGTAAAGCATTGCGGCGCGCTGCTGCTGTAAGATCGTAAGCTTGCTGGTAGGGGAGGAAGCACGTTATGGCAACCGTTGCAATTATTGGTGCAGGATCATGGGGAACCGCACTGGCACAAACCTTGGCAAGCGTCAACAATAAGGTGGTCATGTGGGCTCATCGCGATGAGGTGGCACAAAGCATTACCCATAATCATCGCAATCCGCGTTACTTATCGGGAATCGTACTTGCAGACAACATTTCTGCAACCGCCGATTTAACCGAGGCGGTTAAAGACGCTGAAGCAGTTGTTATCGTGACCCCGTCGCGTCTTATGCGTGAATTTGCGCTGCGCCTGCGCGGTTTGATAAGCGATGCTACCCCCATTGTTATTTGCTCGAAGGGCGTGGAAGAGCATACCGGTATGGTTCCCATCCAGATCTTTGAGGAAGTGCTGGGAAATATTGATAGACTGGCAGCACTTTCTGGTCCCAACCATGCAGAAGAAGTGGTGCTAGGTCTGCCGGCGGGTACCGTTATTGCCTCTCCTTCCAACGAAACAGCCGCGTATTTTCGGGATCTATTCACCACGCCGTCGTTTCGCTGTTATACCTCACATGACTATATCGGTATAGAAATATGCGCTGCTTTTAAAAATGTGATAGCTATTGCTGTGGGCGCTTCGTATGGCATGGGTTTTGGTGACAATACTGCCGCCATGCTGATGACGCGCGGTATGGCTGAAATGAGTCGCTTGGTAACTGCATGCGGCGGTCATGCCTTTACCGTGATGGGTCTTGCAGGCGCAGGGGATTTGGTGGTCACCTGCACGTCGGAACATTCCCGCAATCGCACCTTTGGCAAGGCGCTTGCCCAGGGTGGCACATTGGAGGGCTACGAAGAGCGCACTCATATGGTGGTTGAAGGCGCTTTGGCCTGCAAAACCATCTGTCCGTTGGCGGCGCGCTATAACGTGGAACTTCCCATTGCTGAAGCGGTGCGTTCCATTGTGTGGGAGCATGGTTCACTCGAAAAGATTGCCGAAGAGTTGTTTAATCGTCCTCTAACGACAGAGTTTTGGGGGTTAGCGGACGCAAAGGATGTGTAGGCACGCACATGAATAATTCCGAAGCGCCGCACGCGACATACTTTGTGTATCGTACCTCGCAGGGACGCATGACGCTTGCCTGCGATGGTAGTCATATCACCCGCCTCATATTTGGCGATGTTGCTACCCCTTTTGGACAGTCGCAGCTTATTGGGGTGTGTCACAGCCTGGCAGATACAGCTTTAAATCATCACAGGGATAGCGCTGCGCTTGGCAGGGCATCTGCCAGCACGACCGACGGCGATATTCGTGCTGGCATTGGTGGGGCTGATCGTCGCGTGCAAACAGCAAGAGACTCTCGCTTTCGAAGTACACCTGATGCTCAGCGAATCTTGCGCCGTGCATTGGATTCGCTCGGCGAAAAGCAGGCATGCGCTCTTACGAATCGAGCCTTTGAGGAAATCTTGGAATATCTATCCGGAAAGCGCTGCATGTTCGATGTACCCCTTGCCCCTCAAGGTAGTATGTTCCAGCTCTCCGTTTGGCGGGCGGTACAGAGCATTCCCTTTGGCACGACTGTTACCTACGATGAATTGGCCCGAAAAATTACTAGTCCCAAGGCCAGATCGGCTGTGGCGGCGGCGTGTGCTGCCAATCCGATACCATTGCTGATACCCACCCATCGCGTGATCGGTCGCAAGGGCGATATAGGTAGCTTTGCCGCTAGTCCAGAAATCAAGAAGTTTCTTTTGAACTTAGAAGCGCGCACTGCTTAAACCGTTGCTTATTGCGCTATAAATAGGAATCGTATGAACGAGGTTCACCAACGGAAGGAACATACCGTGTTTGGCGATATTAAAATTGCGCCGTCAATTCTTTCGGCAGACTTCATGAATTTGGGGCGCGATATTCGTATGTTGGAGCGCGCGGGCGCCGATTTTATTCACGTTGATGTTATGGACGGCCATTTTGTTCCCAATTTAACCATGGGTGTGCCGTTCATAAAACAGCTCAAAAAGATTACCGACATTCCGCTGGATGTTCATCTGATGATCTCAAACCCACTGGAACAGCTGGATTGGTATTTGGATGCGGGTGCTGATTTGGTGTCGGTTCATATTGAAGCTCTGCCTCGTGATATTGATGTGCGTCAGGCAATTGAGCGTATACGCAAGGCGGGCGTGCGTCCGGCTTTAACCCTGAAGCCTGATCGTCCCATTGAAGATGTTAAGCCCTATTTGGCCGATCTGGATATGCTGCTGGTAATGAGCGTATTTCCCGGCTTTTCGGGTCAGAAATACATTGAAGGAAGCGAAGATAAGGTTGCCGCCGTTGCCAGGTGGGCACGGGAAGTGAATCCCAACTTGTTGATTGAAGTGGATGGTGGCATTTCGGCTTCACGCACTGCGGGCTTGGTATGTGCACAGGGCGCAGATGTACTTGTTGCGGGATCGGGAGTGTTTGCCGCGTCCGACCCGGAAGCTGCGGTGGGCGAATTGCGCCGCGCGGGTGAAGCGGGAAGGAAGGCAAACTGATAATGGCGGATTTTGTATATCTGGACTGGGCGGCTACCGCTCCTCTGTGCAATGAAGCTGCGTGCGCCATGCAACCGTACTTGCAACCTGGCATGGCGGGACTTGCTGCAGGGGCTGGCAATGCCAATTCGCTTTACGAAGTAGGTCGCGTAGCATTTCGTGCGTTAGAACAATCGCGCGAAGATATTGCGCGTTCTATTGGTGCGCGTCCCGATGAAATTATATTTACCTCAGGTGCTACCGAGGCAGACAATGCCGCTCTGTTTGGCATCGTTGATGCCTGCATGATGAAAGCTGAGCTTGAAGGCGACCACGACTGTGTTCCGCAGGTTATCGTTTCATCGATTGAGCATGAAGCGGTACTTGAAGCGGCAGCGGTATTGGGGCGTTGGGGTGCTTTGGTGAGCTACGTTGAGCCTGACGCGCAGGGCCATATCACCCCCGAAGCCCTCAGGGAAGTTATGACTGATCACGTGCTTTTGGTGTCCATTATGGCGGTCAACAATGAAGTGGGTAGTGTGATGGATATTCCTGCGCTGGCGCAGGTGGTTCATGATGCCGGTGCGCTGTTTCATGTTGATGCAACACAGGCACTGGGCAAGATGGATATTGCTGTTAAAAAGTGGGGCGTTGACGCAATGTCCCTTTCTTCCCATAAGATCGCAGGACCTAAAGGCATGGGTGCGTTGTACTTAAAGACGCGAACGCCCTTTACGGCTCAGATTGTTGGCGGTGGTCAAGAATCCGGTATGCGCAGCGGCACCCAAAATGTGATGGGCGCGGTTGGCTTTGCGGCTGCTTGTAAGCGCGCGGTTGCCAACATCGATGCGGATGCGGTGCACCTGCGTGCTTTGCGCGATGAATGCTATAAGCGTTTTTCGGAGTACGACTGCATAACCCCAACGGTAAAGGTTGAACCGGGCAGCACAGCCTTTGCGCCTCATATCGTCAACGTGTTTGTTCGTGGGGTAGAAAGCGAAACGCTTATTCTTCAACTGGATAGGCGTGGTGTGTGTGTATCGGGTGGATCAGCCTGCACCTCGCACGACCTGGAGCCTTCCCATGTACTGCGCGCATTGGGAATTTCTCGTGATAACGCTCAAGGTGCTTTGCGCCTTTCGTTTGGCCATGAAACTACAAAGGCCGATATAGATGCCTTCTTTAGCGCCTTTGATGAAGTGGTTAAGAAGTACGTTCATTAAAGGGCCCCTTATTTCCCAATACAGAAAGAAGCAGACTTCATGGAACTGGCAAGTCAGCACAATCATACGAATATGACCAACCATGGTCATGGTTCGATTGAAGAAGTGGTGGCAAGTGCCCATGAGCGCGGCATGACCAATCTGGCTATTACTGAGCATTATCCGCTGACGCTTAAGGTGGACCCGCGCGATTTTGTATCCATGCACAAGGACAAGCTCGATGAGTACCTTGCGCGTATTGCTCAACAGCGCAGCTTGTATCCCGATATGGAACTTCTTGTTGGGTGCGAATTGGATTGGCTGGGCAAAGATGAAGATCGCACCTTCACACAAGCCGACTACGATCAGTTCGACATCATTTTAGGCTCGGTTCATTTTTTGGATCTGTGGCCGTTTGATGACCCGGCACAAAGCTATTTTTGGCAAGAAGCAGGGGCGGATTATATCTGGCGGCGCTATTTTGCAGTGTGGTGCGAGGCGGTTGTATCCCAGGTTCCCTTTACGGTTATGGCGCATCCAGATCTGGTAAAGAAATACGGTCATTATCCCAGCTTCGATCCGATGCCGCTCTATAAACAGGCAGTCGAAGCTTGCGCGAGCGCTGGTCGTATGATTGAAGTAAATACGTCAGGTATCACCTACGCATGCAAGGAGCCATTTCCTTCTCAGGCCTTGTTGCGCGAGTTTTGTCGTGCGGGTGTGCCTTGTACGATTGGCTCGGACGCGCATCATCCAAGCGATGTAGATCGTGCAATCCAGGAGGGCTATCGCTGGATGTACGAGGCAGGGTATCGCTGGGTGACGTTGGTGGTGCCAGGTGGAGATCGTCGCGAAATTCCTTTGGCGTAATGGGTGATGGGTGCCGCTGGCACGATATGGACGGCGGCGCTGGCAAGAAGCTGTGCATTTACCGGATATTGATACCTTTGCAGGATGGTTATACGTTTCTCTTTTAGGGCTACTATAAGAGCAATAAGAGCAGATACGTGGTTTAAAAATAATAACGTTACGTAACACAACCTATAATGTCGCAATAAAACGCCAGCAAAAGGTGAATAATACTAAGGGGGATCCACGGCCTGAAGGGGATCGCGATTTAGCTGGGGTTACAAGTCGGGATTCTGGAGTTTTTACTCACCAGGCACGACGTTATATGGGGTTGAGGCTCGCTGTTGCTGGGTTTAAAACAATGCGAGCGTGATATATGCCACAAGAATTTGAATGCCGCACAAGTAAGAAAGAAGGTCATTCAGATGGTAGATGAAGATACGTCACTGCAAAAAACTGACGCAGGCGATTTAGCTGCACAAAACCATGACATCTTAGTGGGCGATTTGGAAAAGGCGTTGTTGCGCAAAATGCCGGCAAAAGATGCCTGCTCATGGGACCGAACCGGTATGTTGGTGGGCAATCCTTTTGAGGTGGTAAGCGGGGTAGCGGTAGCGCTTGACCCCACGATTCCTGCGCTTGAAACTGCCCATCAGGCCGGCGCTAATGTGTTGGTTTGTCATCATCCGGTGTTCTTGGATGCACCAACATCTTTTGTGCCGGCATCCATGCAGGGTCACACGACTGGATCTGTGGTGCGTCGCGCCATTGAATTGGGCATGAGCATCATGTCATTTCATACGGCGCTTGATGTTTCGACTGCTGGCCTTGACGCAGTGCCTGCATTATTGCGTCTGCATGGTATAGGAGTGTTAGAGCCGCTTGAAGGCAGCACCACAAAGGGCTTTGGCCGCATTTGTGAACCCGATGACGATGAGGCATTATCACTGCGCTACCTAAGCGCTCGTTGTGTGTCGGTGTTCGGCGCTATTCCTCGCGTATGGGGTGCCCCCGAAAAGGTGGTGCGTCGCATTGTGACGTGTGGCGGTTCAGCTTCATCCATGCTGGATTTGTGCCTTTCACAGGGTGCTGACTGTTTGGTATGTGGTGAAGTGAAGTACCATGATGCTTTGAATGCTTCACTTTCGGGGTTGGCAATCATTGAGTTGGGGCATGATATTTCGGAATTCCCGTTGTGCGCATTACTTGCAGCTGCCTGTGAGGCGGCAGGAGTTTCGAAATCCTCCATTACTATGATTGATCAGAAGAACAACTGGTATACTCCTGAATCTTCGCGTCGATAAGAAAGGCCTATACATTCATGAATGCTACTGAACATGACATCTCGGTCTTGCGTAAGCTCCAAGAGGCAGATCGCAAGGTTCTTTCCGCCAAGAAGGAATTTGAGGCACTGCCGCACCGCAAGGCAATTCTTGAGGTTCGTGCTAAAAAAGACGAAATCCTGAAGAAGAAGGTACAGGTTCAGGACTTGCTTGACGATGTCGAAGGTCGTCTGGCTGCTTTTGTTCAGGAAGACGAAGAGCTCTCCGATAAACAGGACGATATTACCAATCTGCTTTCCGAAGTCCAGGGTGATTACCGCGCTGTAACGGCTCATACGCGCGACTTGGACGGCGTGCGTAAGCGTCGCGAAAAGGTGAGCTTGGAAGTTACCCGCTTAGAAGAGCAAGTCAACAATATCAATCCTGTCATGAAGCAAATCATGAAGGCACTTGAAACGCTTGATGCTAAGGAAAAAGAGCTGATCGAATCATTCCAGAAGACTGGCGGTGCCTTGAAACAGGTTATTGTTGACGGTGAAAAAGTGCGCGAGGAACTGGCATCAATGATCGATCCGGCGCTGTTGAAGGTCTACGAGCAAACGCTGGAACGCTGTGGGGGCGTTGCGATTGCGGATTTGGTCGACAATGCCTGTGGTGCGTGCCGCAGCACGTTTGATCAGAGCCGTATGAGCCAAATCCGCGCTGAAGCTCCCATTTCCACCTGTCCAATTTGCCGCCGTTTGCTGATTGTCGGTGAAGGGGATTAAGCCATGAAATTGGTGACGAGGGAGGATCAGGTCGAACGCGAGCATACCTATCTTGCACAGGATGCTGCGTTTTCCGATGAAACTGAGGGACGCTGTTTTCCGGTCGATCCGGATCTTTATCGCAATGAATATCAGCGCGATCGTGACAAAATTTTGCATACGAAATCATTTCGTCGTCTGTCACACAAGACGCAGGTATTTATTGCACCGGAAGGCGATCACTACCGTACCCGTTTGACGCATACCCTTGAAGTGGCTCAAATTGCGCGCACTATTGCGCGTGCTTTGGGCTTAAATGAGGATTTAACCGAAGCAATTGCTCTGGGACACGATTTGGGCCATACGCCCTTTGGTCATGTGGGTGAGCAGGCTCTTTCAGCTTCGTTGGCACGCCATAAAGGGATGGACCCAGAGGCGGAAGAAAGCAAGCATCTCTATCGTCACAATGTTCAGAGCTTGCGTGTGGTTGATGTGATTGAAAACAACGGCAAAGGTCTAAATCTTACTGCCGAGGTGCGCGATGGTATTGTGTGCCACACGGGTTCTCAGCGTGCAGAAACGCTAGAGGGGCGCATTGTTGCTACGGCAGACCGCATTGCTTATGTGAATCACGATATCGATGATGCCATTCGTGCAGGTGCCCTGTGCGAAGAAGATTTACCTGTATCAACACATAAGGTGTTAGGCGAAAATCATTCTGCGCGCATTCAGACGCTGGTTTACGACATGATCAAGACATCCTATGAGCGCGATGATATTGCCATGAGCGATCCGGTGTGGGACGCCATGATGGAACTGCGCTCTTTTTTGTTTGACAACGTCTACACCTCCGAACCTATCATGATTGAAGTGGCAAAGGCAAAACACCTCATCGAAGACATCTTCGACTATTTTGTACGTCACTATGATCAGGTACCTCAGGAATTTAAGGATATTTCTGGCGGGGATCATTTGCGTGCTGTGACCGACTATGTTGCCGGCATGACCGACAGGTATGCTCGCAGCTTCTTTATGGATAAGTTTGTGCCCCATTCTTGGAACCATTAATAAAAAGTGCCCGTCAAAGATTAACCAGAAGTGTTATGCTTTGACGCTATGAACGAACAAACATCTATCCTCTCTCAAACAAAAGAAGTGCTTGGAGCGGCATGGCCGGTTATGCTGGGCTATGTCTTCTTAGGCATTCCCTGTGGCATTCTGGCGCAACAGGTGGGGTTGAGTGCTTTACAGGTGTTCATCCTCTCCATGGTGTTTTATTCCGGCGCTGGTCAGTACATGATTTCCAACATGTGGCTTGCGGGTTCTCCTGCGCTGGCTATCATCGCTTCCGTTACGCTGGTTAATTCCAGACAGCTGTTATACGGTGCATCGCTGTCGCGTTTTTGTGGTTCGGCTAAAAAGAAGCTCTCTTTTCTGTTTGGCGCAACGGTGACCGATGAATCGTTTGCGGTGAACTTGGGGCGTTTTGAGAAAGGTGCCTGGTCGGTAGGCAAAGCTAGTGCCGTCAATATTTCATGTCAAACCACCTGGGCGCTTGCCAATGCGCTCGGTGTTATTGTGGGATCGCTTCTCACTGTGCCTACGGCGTTGGCTTCGTTTGCCATGACGAGTATTTTCCTGTGCTTGCTGTTTTCCCAAAAGTTTACGCATCCCAATGTGGCGGCGGCTCTGGTAGCTGTTGCAGGCGTGTTTGTATGCAAATGTATAGGACTTACTGGACCTGCCATTTTGGTAGGAGCGCTTTTAGGCGTTGTTGCTGGTATTGTGGTTGCTCGTAAGCGAGGTGATAGCTGTGTCGTGGAGTGATTTCGCGTTCATTGGCATTGCGTGTGCCCTGACCATTTTGCTGTTTCGCGTTGTGCCGGTGTTTGCACTGCGTGGGCGCGATCTGCCCGGGTGGCTATCACAGGCGCTTGCCTATATTCCGCCAGCAGCGTTTGCTGCTCTGATTGCTAACGATCTTTTGAA
>UQDJ01000049.1 GCA_900539675.1 uncultured Coriobacteriaceae bacterium
GAAAAGTCGGTATAGAGCTTTGAGGTCTTTTCGTTGTAGTTGCCTGTACCTAACTGGGTAATATGCTGAATGCCATGTTCGGTATGACGTGTGATGGCGCATATCTTGGAATGCACCTTGAAGTCGTGGAAGCCATAAATGACGTTGGCCCCTGCTTCATCGAAACGCTGTGACCATTCGATGTTGTTCGATTCATCGAAGCGCGCACGCAGTTCAAAAAGCGCGGTTACCTCTTTGCCGTTTTCGGCAGCAGTCAGCAGTGCTTCTGCCAGATGAGACTGATTTGCCAAGCGATACAGGGTAATTTTGATTGAAATGACCGAAGGATCGTTGGCAGCCTCGCGCAGCAGGTTAATGAAGGGATCCATACTTTCATACGGATACATCAGCAAGGTATCGCGTTCGCATACCTGTTCCATGATGGAGCGCTTTTTATCAAAGACGGCAGGCCAAGCAGGAGTAAAGGGTTCGTTGGTAATACGCTTTGCCACATCCGGATCTATCATGTCAGCCAAGCCCCAGGCATATCCCATATCCAGAGGAACGCTGGTGATATACACCTGGTGTGGCTTTAAACCCAAGCGCTTAAGTAAGAACTTCGAGGTCACCGGAGAAAGTGGCGTGTCGGACTCAAGACGCACTGGAGCCAGACGTGAGCGCTTTTTCAAAATGCGCTTCATGTGTTCGCGATAGTCGTAATCCATATCTTCGGTGCCATCGTTGGGATCAATATCGGCATTGCGGGTTACGCAAATAACGCTGGCACGTTTGGTGGTGTACATGGAGAACACATCAGCCATGATGGTTTTAAGAGCGTTTTCCAAAAGAATAAACTGGGTGCCTTCACCGGGCAGTGAAATGACGCGCTTTGCCTGACGAGGCAGAGGTACTAAACCAAATGTGGCATCATCGGCACCAAGGTTCTTTTCTTTTTTCTTGTCGCCCTTTTCGGAATTTTTCGTCTTTTCGCGATTCTTTTCTTCGTCCAAACGAACCAGAACATAAAGAGCACCGTTTTCCAGATGGGGAAACGGGTGGCGCGAATTGATGATCTGAGGAGAAAGATAGGGCACTACCTTTTCGTTCAAGTATTCACGCAAATACGCTGCTTGCTGCTTGTTTAAATCTTTCGCTTGCAGCTGACAGATGTTGCGTTCAGCCAGCTTTTCAATGAGTTGATTGAAGATGCGTTCCTGTTCGGGATACAGCTCATGGCAGCGTTCGTAGATGGCCATCAGCTGTTCATCAGGGGTCATTTGCGTTTTGTTGTCGCGCAGTTCTTTTTTGACCAACGATAAGTCGGTCAAGCTACCTACGCGCACCATGAAAAACTCCTGCAGGTTGCTGGAGAAAATAGACACAAACGTTAAGCGCTCAAGCAGAGGCACATTGTGGTCTTCACCCTGATCGAGTACGCGTTTGTTGAAGCTTAACCATGAAAGCTCGCGGTTTTGCATATAGGGCAGTACGTAAGGACGATGCGATTTTTTCGAATCGTTTGGTGCAGGGGTGGTGTTCTGGTCAGTCTTTGCTTTGTTGTCCATCATCCGTTAATCTCCTTGCTTGCTTTCCCCTAAATCTTTTCTTCCCTGCTCATTGTAGCGGTATTCGTTGAGAACATGCGCTATTCGGGACTCCCGGTGCCCACCGGTTTTACCAGCACGCGTTCGGCCAAATATCCTTCACGCACTCCAAACTTCAGAATGTCTAAACGTTTGGCGTTACAGAGGGCGAACACTTCGCGAATAATGACACATCCCGGAATAAAGGTGTGGATACGGTCCGGAACGGTGTGTAGCGCCTGATGAGCAAAGGTGCCCGGATCGTTTTCGTAGGCCGATAAAAGCGTGTCAAGGTGCTCGGGCAGCAAATACTCAAAACGCTCTCCATCGTTACAAATATCGCCGTATACCTTTGCGGCAGAACGAATGGAACCACCGATGCCATAGAGCTGGTTGGCGGCATATATCTTAACTCCCTGATCGGAGGCCAAATCACGGAACTTTTTTGCCATGGTCTCAATTTCTTTGGGAGTAGGTAAAAGCCCTTTTACGTAATTGGCAAACGAAGAAAGCGATCCCTGGGGGATGCTGATCTTATCCAAATCGAGTCCCTTGTGAATATGGGTCAGCTCGGTGGATCCGCCGCCGATATCAACCATGGTGCCTGCATCCATGAAGTGATCGATGCTGGCTCCTAAAAATCCCAGATGAGCTTCTTCTTCGCTGGATAAAATAGTGATACGCATGCCGGTTCCCGCTTCAATTGCCATGGTGGCTTCATGGGAATTGGTGCAGTTGCGCAGTACTGCCGTTGCGAAAATATCGATGCGTTTGCAGGAGAAATGTGAGGCTCGACGCAGGTGGCCGTTGATGGTTTTGATGGCCTTTTGAATACCTTCTGGGGTCATAGCACCATCTTTTATATAGGAGGCAAGACCTGCCATTATTTTGTAGTTCAACAGGGTTGTAATATCTTTTTTTGTCAGTGGCTTTCGCGGTGTGCAATCAACTTCATAGATGCACAGACGGATGGTATTTGAGCCGAAGTCAATAATGCCGTAGCGAGCCATATACGCTTTCTCCTTGTGGATGAATTGGTGTCAACCGCTCAGTAACACAAGCAGTATCTTCAATAGATTTAACTATACCCCAGCTAAGGTAGGTGGGGTAGGATCGGTGATGACACATTTGTTTAACATTTGCGGCGTACCATGAAAGATATTTCATGAGAATGATTTCACGAAACTGCATAAGAAGTTTTGCTTTATGGTTTGTGACTGCGTGGGTAACGCAGTCAACAAGAGCGCAACAGCTGCGGGCATAATAGTTCACGTGGGCACAGAAGCCACGTGCATCCTGGTCACGGGGACACAACAGCTGAGTGCGTAACAACCTTACCGGCAGAAAGGGGACTGCCATGCTTGATACGGTACCTATGGGTAGGCAGAAAATTAGCAAGGCCGAATATAAGGTTCGGTTCAAAGAATTGGTGAATCGTTTGGTGGTTTTACAGCAGGAAGCCAAACACAAAGAAGTAGGTGTGGTCATCCTGTTTGAAGGATGGAAAGGCGCTGGCAAGGGCAGCCGTATTTCCGATCTGATTTATCACTTAGATGCACGTGATACCTCGGTATATGTAACCGAAGACTTCGATGAAGACGAAGCGCGTTTGGTCATGAATCAGGATTTCGGTGCCACGGGGTATTATCCGGTTATGCAGCAGTTCTGGAAGGCGCTTGGTCCGCGTGGCAGTATGACCTTTTATGATCGTGGTTGGTATTCGGTAGCTGCTCAACACATCACCAGCATGTTGCCTGCAAAGGGAAAGCTTTCCAAAAAGGACCGCGCAGCTATTAAAGAGCGTGCAGCGCGCATGGTTGATTCCATTGAGGATTTTGAAACTCAACTGCGCAACGATGGCTATTTGGTGCTCAAATTCTTCCTGCACATTTCCGAAAAAACACAGCGTGAGCGTTTGGTGAGTCTCTATAGCGATCCGGCTACTAAGTGGCGCGTTTCGCGCAAGGATATAAGGCAGCTTGAGTTTTACGATCGTATGTATGAGGTCTACGACGATATGTTGGATAATTCCAACTTCAAAATTGCACCCTGGATTCTGCTTGACGCAGAAGATCATCGTCGCGTGAACTTGAGCGTGGTACAGGCGCTGGTTACCGCGCTAGAAAAGGAGCTTTCCAAGAAGCCCGATGCATCTATGCTCGAAGCTGAAAAGAAAGCGCAGGAAAATTCTGCTGGCACGCTCAATGAAGTTGAAGGCGATGAGCGCAGTCGTACGCCAGAACAGAATCGCTTGATGCTTTTGCATGCTCAGGCGCAAGCTAAAGAGGCTAGCTTGCACGCGCCCACTATGACGCGCTTTGCGGCAAGCGAGCATATTCCTTCGCTCGATGAAGTGGATCACACATTGGCGTTATCACATGCGGAATACAAGTTACAGCTTAAAGCCGAACAGGAGCGATTGCGCCGTATTGAACTTGAAATGTATATTCATCGCATACCGATGATGATTATGTATGAGGGATGGGATGCGGCTGGCAAGGGCGGCAGCATTAAGCGTGTGGCACAGGCGCTTGATGCGCGTGCTTACACCATTTTCCCTAGTCCTGCTCCGACTAAGCCTGAATTAGCTCATCCTCATCTGTGGCGCTATTGGACGCGTTTGCCAAAGGCAGGTCATGTGGGCATTTATGACCGCAGTTGGTATGGACGCGTGCTGGTTGAACGCGTTGAGGGTTTTGCCAGCACGGCACAGTGGTCGCGCGCCTATGAAGAGATCAATGAATTTGAGCGCGACATGGTTGAATGGGGTGCAATTCTTTTGAAGTTTTGGGTGGATGTTTCGCCCGAAACTCAGCTGGCTCGTTTTGAAGCCCGAGAATCAAATCCCGAAAAGCAGTGGAAGATCACTTCGGAAGACTGGCGAAACCGCGATAAATATCCGCAGTACAAGGCTGCTGTTGAAGATATGTTTCGTTTGACTTCTACGGTCAATGCACCGTGGATCATTCTGGAATCGGACAACAAATACTACGCTCGAGTAAAGGCGTTACGCATTATCAATGAAGCTATTGAGCGTCGCTTGGATGTTATGTGACGGTATTGCCTGAAAAATGGTGGTGTTCTGAAAAGGTGGTACATTAAACTTTCTGTGAAGGATGATCTTGAGTTTTTAAAGGTGTTTCATGAGACATAACAATCGCAGGAATTCGTCTGGCAAGAATTCGTACGGCAAGATTCCCTATGATCAAAATCCCTCTGGCAGGAATTCATATGGTCGTCATGCCGCTTCGTCTCACTCCGGCTCCAGTACTTCAGGCTCGCGGCAGCAGTCCTACGGCTCGCAACAAGGTTATGGGACAAACCAGCCCTACGGCTCCTCGCGCTCTCCCTATACCTCCGATCAGCCTTATGGCTCGCAGCAATCGTATGTCTCACAGGTGCCTTATGGCTCTCAGCGCCCCTATAGTTCACAGCAGCCCTATGGCTCACAGCAGTCCTATGGCTCACAGGTGTCTTATGGCTCTCAGCGGCCTTATGGTTCGCAGCAATTCTATGGTTCGCCCACCCCAGGTATGCCCGAACCGCCCCGCAAGCGCCGCAATACGGCACGTATTGTGTTTCGTATCGCACTGGCGGTCTTCATTATTGCTGTTGTGGCATTGGGCGCCATCATTTTTCAGTATTTGGCACAGCAACGTGCCTATGATGATTTGGAGCAGTATGCCCAAGTATCCGATTCTCAAAATCTTCAGTTATCAGATTTAACCGTAGATTGGGCGGCACTTCACGACATTAATCCCGACATTGTGGCATGGATTTATGTGCCCGACACGCCGATCAATTATCCCGTGGTGCAGGGCGCTGATAATGAAGAGTATTTACACAAAGCCTTTGATGGATCTACCGGTTGGTTAGCTTCGGCGGGTACGATCTTTTTGGACTCTTCCAACGCTGCTGATCTAACGGATCGCAATATGGCTCTGTATGGCCATCACATGAATGACGGCAGCATGTTTGCTTGCTTAACCAGCTGGCTTGACGATGACGAATTCAACGCGCACCGCGATATGTATGTTTTGACACCAGAAGGCAATTATCGTCTCAAAACGTTCTCGTTGCTAAAAACAACTGGTTCCGATGCGCTCGTTCAAACTACCTTTAAAAACGACGATTCCTATCAAAACTATATCCAAGACAAGCTTGATCGTAGCCTGGTAACTCAAAAGGGCGATGTATTGAGCGCTTCAGATATTCAGCAATCATTCCTATTCGCCACCTGTGAATACTCACAAAATGATGGTCGCGCAGTTCTTTGTGCGGCGGTGGTAGAAACTACAGTAGCAGATGATCCCTACCTGTCTGGAACCGCTTCGGGCATGACCGGATTGTCTTCTAACGCGGATGCGCACTTAGATAGTCAATACAAGGAGGCAGCATAACTATGAGCACTTCGGTGTTACCAGGAGAACGTCCCGATAGGCTTGAAGAAGAATGCGGCGTATTTGGTATTTATGCGCCTGGTGAAGATGTGGCACGCATGACCTGTTTTGGTTTGCAAGCTTTACAACATCGCGGTCAAGAATCGGCTGGCATTGCGGTGGGCGATGGAGCTACGATCCTTGCTTCTAAGGATTTAGGTCTGGTAACACAGGCATTTAACGAAAGTGCACTTGCTGCGCTCAAGGGGAATTTAGCCATTGGGCATGTTCGCTATTCCACCAGTGGCGGTGTGGCTTCTTGGGAGGCGGCTCAGCCTCATATTTCTGCCATTGATGATGTGTTAATTGCTCTGGCGCATAATGGCACGCTGGTGAACACCAACTGGCTTAAAGCTCAGCTGGTTGATTACGGTGTGCACCTGCGTGGAGGTACCGATTCTGAGGCTGCTGCAAAAATCATTGGTGAGGTAACCAAGGAAACACATTCGTTGCGCAAGGGCATTCGCCGTGCAATGCGCATGATGAAGGGTGCTTATGCCATGGTCCTTGCAAGCCCCGATTCTCTGTATGCTTTCCGCGATCCCAATGGCATTCGTCCCTTGGTTATTGGCAAACTGCCCAACAATCGCGGTTGGGTTGTTGCATCTGAAACGTGTGGTTTGGATATTGTGGGTGCCGAATTAGTTCGCGAAGTTGCACCGGGTGAAATTGTGCGCTTTAACGAAGAGGGCATGCTCAGTGAGCAGGGCGTTGAAGCGGGGGATCGCGCAAGTTGTATTTTTGAGTACGTATACTTTGCTCGTCCTGACTCGGTGATGGATGGGCAAAGCGTGTACGTGGCTCGTCGTGAAATGGGACGCATTTTGGCACGTGAAGCTCCAGCAGAGGCCGATTTGGTGGTAGGTGTGCCCGATTCTGGTTTGCCTTCCGCTATGGGCTTTTCGCTGGAAAGTGGCATTCCGTATAGCAATGCCATCGTAAAGAATCGCTATGTGGGTCGCACCTTTATTGAACCAACTGATGAAATGCGTCAGATGGGCATTCGCATTAAACTGAATCCGTTGCCTTCAGTTATCAAAGGGCAGCGTCTGGTGGTTATTGACGATTCCATTGTGCGTGGCAACACTTCAAAGAAATTGGTGACGATGTTGCGTGAAGCGGGAGCTACCGAAGTGCACATGCGCATTGTGTCGCCTGAGGTACGTTGGCCCTGCTTCTATGGTATTGATACCGATACTCAGGATCAGCTGATTGCAGCCAATATGACTCTTGAAGAGATGCGTGATTTTATTGGTGCAGATTCACTCGCCTTTATTTCGAATGAGGGGCTGAAAGAATCGGTACACTGTGAGCATCCCGGTTTTTGCGATGCCTGCTTTACGGGACACTATCCGGTGGCAATTCCTGATACCATGAAAGCCAAGAGTTTTTTGCCCGAGGGCAAAGCAGTTCTAGACTAAGTTTTAGGCTAACGACAAGTCTCGAGGAGTAACTATGACTGATCGCATCAAGGTCAATGCTTTGGATAACGACACTACCAAGTGGCCAAGCTGGACCGCTCAAGGTGCTCAAACTACGTATGCTCAGGCAGGCGTTGACACGGCGGAGGGTGCTCGTGCGGTTGACGCTATTAAGGATGCGGTACATCGCACTTATCGCGATGAAGTACGCGGAGATATTGGTGGCTTTGGCGGCTTGTTTTCCATCAAGGTTGCCAAACAGATGGCTGACCCAATTTTGGTATCGGGTACCGATGGGGTTGGAACTAAGATCCAGCTGGCCAAGTTGGCTGGCAAGCATGACACGGTCGGTATCGATTTGGTGGCCATGTGCGTAAACGATATCTTAGCAACCGGCGCTGAGCCTTTGTTTTTCCTGGATTACATTGCTATCGGTAAGCTCAAAAGTGAAGCGGTGGCCGAAATTGTGTCTGGTATTGCTGATGGCTGCCAGATGAGTGGATGTGCCCTTATTGGTGGCGAAATGGCAGAGCATCCCGGCGTAATGGATCCGCATGAATACGACTTGTCTGGTTTCTGTGTCGGTGTGGTTGACCGCCCAGAAATGCTTGATCCTTCCAAGGTTCAGGAAGGTGATGTGCTGATTGGCTTGGCATCTTCGGGTATCCATTCCAACGGTTATTCTTTGGTGCGCAAGGTGATAACGGATGGTAAGACGCTCTATGAATTGCGTATGCCGCAGGAATCTCTTGGTGGACAAAGCGTGTTGGATGCGCTTCTTACCCCTACGCGCATTTATGTGAAATCGGTACGCGCTGTTTTGCGCAAGCTTCCAGGTGCGGTGCGTTCATTGTCGCATATCACAGGCGGTGGTATTACCGAAAACTTGAATCGTGCCTTGCCGGATACCTTGGATGCTGAAGTACATGTTGGTACGTGGGATATGCCTGCCATCATTCCGTTTGTCTGCCATGCTGCGCACTTGAATGAAACTGAAGCTTTAAAGACCTTCAATATGGGTCTCGGTATGGTTTTGGTGGTTAACCCCGCTAAGGTACCTGAGGTCATGGACATTCTGACTGAACAGGGTGAAACCCCTGAAGTGGTTGGTCGCATTGTTCCTGGCAGCGGTGAAGTGGTGTATGTCAATCAGGATGCGCTATTTGAAAAGCATCAGGACGTGGCACAGGATGCTAGTGACTATGTTGCTGAAGACAGCACTTCCTCTGTTGATAATCAGGAAGAGAACTAGGTCAGGAAGAGGACTAGGTTTCATGACGCAAACCAACACGGCGCCCTTAAATATTGGTGTTTTGATCAGTGGCAGTGGTTCCAATCTTCAAGCGCTTATCGATCGCATTGAGGCCGGTACGCTCAACGCGCGTATCGTCTATGTCATTTCGTCGCGTCCCGATGCTTATGGCTTAAAGCGTGCTGAAAAGGCGGGTTTGCCTACGCTTGCATTGAATCGTTCGATGTATGAAGATGCCCATGCTGCTAATGCACTCATTGCGCAGACGCTTAAAGATGCTAATGCTCAGTACGTCATTATGGCGGGTTATATGCGCAAGCTTACCAATGAGGTGCTTGATGCCTTCCCTGATAGGGTGGTAAACCTGCATCCCGCACTGCTTCCATCTTTTAAGGGAGCCCACGCCATAGAAGATGCCTTTACGTTCGGTGTCAAAGTGACGGGCATTACGGTGCATTTCGCTAATGAAGATTACGATAAGGGTCCCATTATTGCGCAGCGTGCAGTGGAGATTCGCGAAGACGATACGCTTGATTCGCTCGAAGAGCGCATTCATGAGGCTGAACATGAGGTATATCCAGAAGTGGTGTCATGGTTGGCGCAGGGTCGTGTTGCTATCGATCCTGCCACACGCGTGGTTCACGTTATGGATTAATAATAAACAAGGTGAGGAAAGGCGGTAGCTTGTGGCTGATCCCAAGGTTAAGCGCGTATTGATGTCTGTAACGGACAAGACGGGTATTGTTGAATTTGCTCGTGCGTTGTCTGAGGACTTTGGCGCACAGATTATTTCGACGGGTGGCACGGCGCGTGTCATTGCCGAAGCGGGTATTCCGGTTACTCCCATTGATGAGGTAACTAAGTTCCCTGAAATGATGGATGGCCGCGTTAAAACGTTGCATCCTGCCGTTCATGGTGGCCTTTTGGCTAAGCGTGACAATCCCGAACATATGGCGCAAGCAAAAGAGCATGGCATCGAAATGATTGATATGGTTGTTGTCAATCTGTATGCCTTCGAAAAGACGGTAGAGTCCGGTGCAGATTTTGCTACCTGCATCGAAAACATTGACATTGGCGGTCCTTCCATGTTGCGTAGTGCCGCTAAGAATTTTGCAAGTGTTGCCGTAGTCACCGATCCGGCATCATATGGCAGCATTCTTGCAGAAATGAAGGCAAACGATGGGGCAACTACGCTTGCAACCCGTACCAAGTTGGCATTGCGTGTGTTTCAGACCACCAATGCTTATGATGGAGCTATCGCCGCGTGGCTTGCAGATCAGTTGGGCGAACACGCAGAAGAGCCAGTCACGTTCCCGGATGTGTATGATTTGCACCTCGTAAAGCAGCAAGGCTTGCGTTATGGCGAAAACCCTCATCAAAATGCTGCGTTTTATCGTGTTCCGCAGCTGGCTACTAAGCACAGCTTGGTAAATGCAGAACAGCTAAATGGCAAGGAACTTTCCTATAACAATATTCTGGATACTGATGCCTGCTGGTCTTTGGTGCGCGAATTTGATGAGCCGGCTGTAGTTATTTTAAAGCACCAGAATCCTTGCGGTTCTGCCGTAGCGCGTGATGTGGCCACAGCGTATGACAAAGCCTTCGCTTGTGATCCGAAGAGCGCTTTTGGTGGCATCATTGCTGCCAATGTGACCGTATCTCAGGCAATGATTGAGCACATGAACGAAAATAAGCAGTTTGTGGAAGTGATCATTGCCCCTGATTATGAAAAGGGTGCTCTTGAGCTTTTGCAGGCCAAGAAGAATTTGCGCGTTTTGAAGACGGGTGGAGTAGATGCTCCGGCCGCTCTTGAATTCCGCAGTGTTGATGGCGGCATGCTGGCTCAAAATGCTGATCGCGTCAATGAAGATCCGTCCACCTTTACGATTCCTACGAAGCGCAAGCCCACCGACGATGAACTGCATGAAATGCTGTTTGCGTGGAAGGTATGCAAGGGCGTAAAGTCTAATGCAATTTTGATTTCCAAGGATCATGCAGGTATTGGCATGGGTCCCGGTCAGCCTAACCGTGTTGACTCTGCCAAGTTGGCATGCGAGCGTGCTCATGAAGCATGTGAGCGCATGGGAGTGCCGGCTGAGGGCTTGGTATGCGCATCGGATGCCTTCTTCCCCTTCCGCGACAATATTGATACGCTTCATGACTATGGCATTAAGGCCATTATTCAGCCGGGCGGTTCTATTCGCGATGAAGAGGTTATTCAGGCATGCGACGAGTACGGAATTGCGATGGTGTTCACCGGCCATCGTCACTTCCGTCACTAGGGTCTAGGCTTGCTACGGTTTGGGCTGTGAGATCACCAGGGTCTTGGGCTTAGGGTCTTGGGCTTAGGGTCCGCTGGGGCCTGGAGCCATAAAAGGCTGCGTTTTGAACGCCCTACTATGTGACAAAACGAACGTATTATGCTGATGAAACTGCGCCTGCCCTTAAGGGCAGGCGTTTTGATTGCGTGTCTAACAGGGCTCATCTTCACAAGGGTCTGCAATTATTCAGGCGCCTTGCATTTACTGGTTACTGCTTACTTCTTTTTCTTGTGCTTGCCCTTGTTTTTCATATTGCGATGAGGGTCGTTTTTAGGACGAGCTTCTTCGCCTAACATTTGAGAGGTCAAACTCTGTGCTGCTTTTTTAGATCCCTTAGCCGTCTTTTTATGAGTAAAGGCGCC
>UQDJ01000050.1 GCA_900539675.1 uncultured Coriobacteriaceae bacterium
TCGTGGCGCACGATTTGCGCGATTGGACTCACGATAAGCATCGCACCACCGATGACGAACCCTATGGGGGCGGTCAGGGCTTGGTCATGAAGTGCGAGCCTATTTTTGAAGCCACTGATGAATTGTTTGCAATGGCCCCTGAAAAGCCCTATGTCATCTTTATGTCGCCTACAGGACGTGTCCTTGATGAGGCGCTTGCGCTTGAACTTGCTCACAAAAAGCACCTGTTTTTTATCTGTGGCCACTATGAGGGTATCGATGAGCGCGCCTATGCCTTGGCCGATGAAGTTATTTCGATTGGTGATTATGTTCTTACCAGTGGTGAGTTGGCTTCAATGGTGGTTATCGACGCTGTGGTGCGCCGATTAGATGGTGTGTTGGGCGATGAAGCCAGTGCGGTGGATGAAAGTTTTACCGATGGCCTTCTGGAATATCCTCAATACACCCGTCCGGCAAGCTTTCGTGGCATGGAAGTACCCGAGGTATTGCTGTCTGGTCACCATGCCAATATTGCCAAGTGGCGCCACGAGCAAAGCTTGTTGCGCACTCAGGCGTGGCGTCCCGATTTGCTTGAAAAGGCTTCACTTTCTGATGCGGACGAAAAATTCTTGCGTACTTGCCGTGAGAATAACTACTCTTAGTGACCCTTGTCGCTTACTTTGTCCTAATATAGGACTCTGATTGTGTTTATCGCGATGGGTTGCAAGCTTGCAGCAGAAGGGATGATGTATCCGTGGATTCCGGAGGGCATGCGTATGGTCACGAGCCGGGAATCATCAGGCGCTTTTTCAGTTTTCTTGTCTGTATTGCCATCGTTGTAGGCGCGGTGTGGGCTATCCACACCTATGTTATTGAGCCGTTTGAGGTGCCATCGGGTTCGATGGAAAACACCATCATGACCGGCGATTATATCGTTGCAGAGAAAATTTCTTACCATTTTGAAGAGCCGCAGGACGGCGATATTGTGGTCTTTGCCGACCCGCAGGTGCCTTCGCGCGTGCTGGTAAAACGCGTCATTGCCACCGAGGGACAAACGGTTTCTATGGCCAACGGCGTGCTTTATGTTGATGGTATTGCACAGAGTGAACCCTATGTGGTGGGTGATACCTATCCGCTGCATCCGACTGCAGGAAATATTTCAATCAGCTATCCCTATACCGTGCCAGCAGGTGAAGTGTGGGTAATGGGCGACAATCGTGAAAATTCGTCCGACTCGCGTTTCTTTGGACCGGTGGATGTTGATACCGTCTTTGGCAAGGCATTTGCTAAGTACTGGCCAATTAACCACATTGGTCTGTTGGAGTAATTGATATTGGTTTTAATGTACTGGATTATCGTATTGGATTTAACGAGGAGCATTGATGTCTAACCTTCACGCAGACGCATCCCATGCGCAGACAGGGGAGGTCCTGAGCTTTCAGGATATGATCTTGAGTCTGCAGCATTACTGGGCAAATTTGGGTTGCGTAATTATGCAGCCCTACGACAACGAAGTGGGCGCCGGCACCTTCCATACGGCTACCACGCTGCGCAGCTTGGGTCCCGATACTTGGAAGACGGCTTACGTCCAGCCGTGTCGTCGTCCTGCAGATGGTCGCTATGGCGAAAACCCGAATCGTCTGCAGCACTACTATCAGTTCCAGGTTCTGCTCAAGCCCTCTCCTGATAACGTACAGGATCTGTATTTGGATTCTCTGCGCTCTATTGGCATTGCTCCTGAAAAGCATGATGTGCGCTTTGTTGAGGATGACTGGGAGTCTCCAACCTTGGGTGCTTGGGGCCTTGGTTGGGAAGTGTGGCTCAACGGCATGGAAGTAACTCAGTTTACATATTTTCAGCAGGTAGGTGGCTTTGAGTGTCGCCCGGTGCCATCTGAAATCACCTATGGCTTAGAGCGTTTGGCCATGTATATCCAGGGTGTTGACTCGGTATACGACTTAGTGTGGGCACGTGGTGACGATGGCACGGTGTTTACCTATGGTGATGTGTTCCTGGAAAACGAACGCGAGTTCTCTACTTATAATTTCGAAGTTGCCGATACCGATTTATTGTTCGGCGAGTTCGATCGTTATGAAGCTGAATGCCTGCACACGCTCAAAAAAGGCTTGCCGCTGCCAGCCTATGACTATGTGCTGAAGTGTTCGCACGCTTTCAATCTGCTGGATTCGCGTGGCGTAATTAGCGCCACCGAGCGCATGGCGTATATCTTGCGTGTGCGTACGATTGCAAAGGCGTGCTGCGCAAGCTATCTCGAACATGTAGTGGGCGTGGAAACCGCGCAGGATGAGAAGGGTGAGTAATCATGGCGCAGCGTACGTTAGCGTTTGAAATTGGCACTGAGGAAATTCCTGCGTTTGACTTGCATAATGCGGTAGCCCAGCTTACGACATTGGTACCTAAGCTGCTCGACGATGCTGCCATTCCCCATGGTGAGACGAAGATTTTTTGCTCTCCTCGTCGATTGATCGTGCAGGTGTTTGACATTCCTGAGGCAACCGAAGAAAAGCATGAGGTGTTTAAGGGCCCCTCGGCAAAAATTGCTTTTGATGAGGCGGGTAACCCCACCAAGGCCGCCCAGGGCTTTGCTCGCGGCAAGGGTGTCGATCCGGCCGATCTGGTAGTGGAAGATGGCTATGTCTATGCACGCACTCACACGCCTTCGGTTGATGTGGTGACGTTGTTGCCGGCAGTGCTTGATGGCATCGTGCGCGGTATTAATTGGCCACGTTCTCAGCGTTGGGGCACCGAACACGAATACTTCTCTCGTCCAATCCGCTGGTTTGTGGCGTTGTTTGGCACCGAGGTAGTTGATTTCCACTTTGCCGGTCTTACGGCAGGTCGCATGACGCGCGGTCATCGCTTCTTGGCACCTGGTCCTTTTGAGGTTGCCTGTGCTGACGATTTAATCGATGTGGTTCGCAAGGGCTTTGTGGTGCCTTCCGAACAAGATCGTGAAGCGGCTATTCGTGAAGGCGTTGCCAAGGTTGAAGCTGAAACGGGCTATCGTGCCGAACTTCCGGCAAAGACTTTGCTTGAGGTGGTGAATTTGACCGAATATCCCACCGTGTTAGTGGGAACGTTTTCGGCCGAATTCTTGAAGGTGCCTGAAGAAATTATTGTTGATGCTATGTTGATGCATCAGCGCTATTTCCCGCTGTACAACCAAAACGGCAAGCTGACCAATCGCTTTATCGTGGTGGGCAACGGCGATCCGGCGTGCAGCGAAACCATCATTGATGGCAACGAACGAGTGGTTCGTGCCCGTTTGTATGACGCTAAGTTCTTCTATGATGAAGACTTAAAACACCCGCTTGAATCATACGTGGATAACTTGGCTAACGTGGTGTTTCAAGAAAAGCTCGGCACTATGTTGGATAAGACCCGCCGCATTGAAGCTTTGGCAGATCACCTGGCCAAGGATGCTGGTCTTAACCCTGCCGACGAGGCAGATGCACTTCGTGCAGCTAAGCTGTGCAAGGCTGACTTGGTCACCAGCGCGGTTATTGAGTTCACCTCTGTCCAGGGTATTATGGGCTCCTACTACGCCAAGGCATGTGGTGAAACCGATCAGGTTGCCCAAGCTATTGAACAGCACTATCGTCCTCGTTTTGCGGGAGATGAAGTACCTGAAACCCTGGTAGGTAAAGTGGTTGCCACAGCCGATAAGCTGGATACCATCTGCGGCCTGTTTGCGGTAGGCCAGGGTCCTAGTGGCTCGTCTGATCCGTTTGCTTTGCGTCGTAGCGCCATTGGTATTGTGGCGATGCTCTCCTGCGACAATGCGCTTCCCATCAGCTTGGTAGACGCTATCGATGTTTCACTGGACACCTATGCTCAATCCGGCTTGGAGTTTGATAAGGCTGCCGTAGGCAAGGAAGTGATCGACTTCTTTATCACTCGCACTAAGGTTATGATGCGCGATGCGGGCAAGAACGCCGACGCTATCGATGCGGTTTTGGCTGCTGGCGTCAAGGAGCCACTCACCTTGCTTGCTCGTGTCGATGCTCTCGAGCAGGCTCGCGCTAACGATACGGACACCTTTAGCGATTTAGCAACAGCCTATGCGCGTGCTAACAACCTGCGTGATCCTCATCTGGGCTGCGATGTTGATGAGGCGCTATTAAGCGGGGTAGAGCGCACGCTGTTTAATGCCATCAACGAAGCAGAAGATAAGGTTGCTGGTGCTTTGGCTGAAAACGATTACGCCAAGGCGCTCACCGACTTAGCTGCTCTGCGCGCACCGATCGACGCGTTTTTTGAAGAGGTTATGATCATGGATGAAGATCAGGCTCTGCGCGAAAACAGGTTGCGTCTGTTGAATCGCTTCGTTTCGGTATTTGTTCACGTGGCGGATTTCTCTCATCTGTCTAAGACGAAATAGCTTTAGTACAATGCGGCTCTGACGGTGGTGTCAGAGCCGTTTTAGTTGAAGGGGAAACAATGCAAAAGTGGATCACTCAAGGTCGTCCTTCTGCGGTGCTGCCTACCGCACATATTGTGTCCGACTCGGTAGGAACAACCGCTCAAACGCTGGTGCGCTCGGCTGCGGCGTGCTTTGAAGTGTTTGATCCGGCACTGGAAATTTTGCCGCAGGTCATCAATCCTGAAGATCTGGTGCGCGAATTGGATGTACATCTGAAAATGCATCGCGATCGAAGCAAGAAGCCGTTTTTGTTGTTCTACACCTTGCTTTCGCGTGAATCGCGTGCGGCATTAGAGAAGTTCATCAAGGACAACGACGACATTGTTATTGCGGTTGATTTAATGAGCGATGCGCTGGCCGCTTTGTCCAAGGCATCTGGCCAAGAGCCACATGTGGAGCCTGGTCGCATTCACTCGGTCAACGAGTACTATTTCAACCGCATCGATGCGATGGAGTTTACTATTTCGCATGATGATGGACGAAATCCTCAAGACCTTACCAAGGCCGATATTGTGCTTATCGGTGTGTCACGTTCGTCCAAGACCCCGCTGTCCATCTATCTCTCCCAGTTGGGTTATCGCGTGGCCAATGTGCCGCTCGACCCTCAATCCAATCCGCCTAAAGAGATTTATGAAGTTGATCCAACCCGTCTTTTTGGGCTGATTATTTCTCCTGAAATCCTTGCCGATATCCGCAAGCGTCGCCTGGGAAATGCCAGCAATGTAGCGGCCTCGTATGCGGATTTAGAGTGTGTCTACCAAGATTTGGAGAGCGCTCGAGCATTGATGAGGAAGCTCGGTTGCATGGTTATTCGCACTGATAACAGGGCAATCGAAGAAACGGCTCAGGAAATTTTGCGCTATTATGAGAATGCTCATCCGCAGATGGACTAACTGTGCGATGAGGGGGAGAAAAGTTTAATCTAAGGAGAACATGGTGACTGACCAAGTAAAGCGCGTCTACGCTTTTGGCAAGGACGAGAACGGGAACAACGTTACTGAAGGCAACACCAACATGAAAGCGATCCTTGGCGGTAAGGGTGCTAACCTCGCTGAGATGGCTAACATCGGCCTTCCAGTTCCTCCCGGATTTACTATTTCCTGCCAGACCTGCATGGAATATGCCAATTCCAACGACACCTGGCCTGAAGGGGTGCTCGATACCATTGAGGAGTATCGTGAAGACCTGGAAAGGCGCATTGGTAAAAAGATTGGCGATCCGGAAGATCCGCTGTTGGTATCCGTTCGTTCCGGCGCTCCAATGTCCATGCCGGGCATGATGGATACGGTTTTGAACTTGGGCCTGAATGATAAATCTATTCACGGTTTAATCAAGCAGACGAACAATCCTCGTTTTGCTTGGGACTCTTACCGTCGTTTCATTCAGATGTTCTCCAATGTGGTAATGGGTCTCGATGGCGACCTGTTCGAAAATGCCATCAACATCATGAAGCGTGAGCGCGGTGTTGATTCTGATACCGATCTGACCGCTGAAGATTTGGAAAAGCTGGTAGGCGAATTCAAGAAGATCTTCTCCGAGAATGTTGATCCTGCTAAGCATCCTGAATTGGTTGTGGACGGCAAGGTTCAATTCCCTCAGGATCCCGATCTGCAGTTGCGTTTGGCAATTGAGGCCGTATTTGGTTCCTGGAACAATCCTCGCGCTATTCTGTATCGCAAGCAGAACAAGATTGCTGACGATCTGGGCACCGCAGTAAACGTTCAGTCCATGATTTTCGGCAACAAGGGCAACACCTCTGCAACCGGCGTTGCTTTCACCCGCAATCCTGCAACCGGCGAAAAGGAATTCTACGGCGACTATCTGGTAAACGCCCAGGGCGAAGACGTGGTAGCAGGTATTCGTAACACCTCGCCGATTTCTGAACTGAAGCACGTTGAAGGCCTGGAAGAAGCTGGTCGCGAACTCGAGGAAGTATTTACGATCCTGGAAAATCACTTCCGCGATATGTGCGACATCGAATTCACCATTGAACAGGGCAAGCTCTGGATGCTGCAAACCCGCGTTGGTAAGCGTACCGCTCAGGCTGCTTTGCACATTGCTATTGAAATGGAAGAAGAAGGCCTCATCACCAAAGAAGAGGCTGTTCAGCGTGTTGATCCCGAACAGCTTGATCAGCTGTTGCATCCGCAGTTTGACACCAAGGCAAACTACGACGTCATTGCGAAGGGCTTGAATGCTTCTCCTGGTGCTGCTGTAGGCGAAGCGGTATTTTCTGCTGAGGCTGCTGTTGAAGCTGCCAAGGAAGGCAAGAAGACCGTATTGGTTCGCTGGGAAACCACTCCTGACGATTTGGCAGGCATGATTGCTGCTGAAGGCATTTTGACTTCTCATGGCGGAAAGACTTCTCACGCTGCAGTTATTGCTCGTGGCATGGGTGCTCCGTGCGTATGCGGTGTTGACACGTTGAAGATCGATGCTGATGCAAAGCAGGCAACCATTGCTGGTAGTGACATCGTTATCAAGGAAGGCGATATGATCTCCTTGGACGGCACCACCGGCATCGTTGTTCTGGGTGCGGTTGAGCTGGTTCAGCCTGAGTTGGCAGGTGATTTGGACACCATCCTTGAATGGGCTGATGAATTCCGCAGGATGGATGTTCGTGCTAATGCCGATAATCCTGAAGATGCTCAAACTGCTCGCAAGTTCGGTGCCCATGGCATTGGCCTGTGCCGTACTGAGCATATGTTCTTGGGCGATCGCAAGCAGATCATTCAAACCTTCATCTTGAACGACGATGAAGCTGTTCGTGAAAAGGCAGTAAGCGATCTGTTTAAGGCTCAGACGGGCGACTTCTTGGGCATGTTTAAGGCAATGGATGGCTATCCGGTCATCGTTCGTCTGCTGGATCCACCGCTGCATGAGTTCCTTGAAAGCGCTCGTACGCTTGATACCGAAATTGCTCGCCTGGAAGCTACCAATGGCGATCCGGCTGTTATCGAAAAGAAGCGTCATCTGATGGAACAGATTGACAGCTTTGCTGAAGCTAACCCGATGTTGGGTCTGCGTGGTTGCCGTCTGGCTATCAAGTTCCCGATTCTGCCTGAAATGCAGGTTCGTGCCATTGCAACTGCTGCTGCTCAGCTGAAGAAGCAGGGCTTGGATCCTAAGCCTGAAATTATGATTCCGCTGGTTTCTGTTGTTCCTGAATTGGAGAAGCTGCGCAAGCTTTCCGAAAGGGTAATCAAGGAAGTAGAGGAAGAAGAAGGCGTAGAGCTGGAGATTCCTATCGGCACCATGATCGAGCTTCCTCGTGCTGCTGTAACTGCTGATGAAATTGCAACCCAGGCTGACTTCTTCAGCTTTGGTACCAATGACCTGACCCAGACCACGTTTGGCTTCTCTCGTGACGATGTTGAGGCTGAATTTATTCCTCAGTATCTCGCTGAGCGTATTCTGCCTTACAATCCGTTTGCAACCATTGATCCGGGTGTGGCAAAACTCGTAGATATGGGTGTTAAGCTTGGTCATGAAGGCAACCCGAAGCTGGTTTGCGGTGTTTGTGGTGAACATGGTGGCGATCCAGACTCCGTTAAGACTTTCAACAAGCTTGGTCTTGATTATGTAAGTTGTTCACCTTATCGTGTACCGCTGGCTCGTCTGGCTGCTGCACAGGCTGCTCTTCAGCAGAAGTAGTTTTATCCTTTGTTTTGAGCCCGCGCATCACGCGCACGGACAAGCATACAATCGGCGCATGGAGTTTTGCCATGCGCCGATTTCGTTTGTTGGGGACTGTTTTATAAGTCAGGCAGCTTTACAGGCCTCTGAGTACACGTCACGAACTCCAACGAGTGTTATTCATCAATTTGAATACAGCTGGCATCCGCGGCCGGCATTCTGGTGTTGGACTGTTATTGTGTCTATTTGACAGGCATACGTAAGTGTGTAGAATTAATTACCCTATCAGGGATGCGACTATTCTCTTTGGAGGTCGATTCTCCTTTTCGAAAGGTGCGCGTATCGTTTACGGATGGTACTCACTCGACAAGGGGAGCAGGCTTCTGAGTGAGCGTTGCGTTTGTCTGATATGAACGTTTACAACTGAATACCCCAAGCGTATTCATATTTGGGGGCGACTGGTTTCGACATGGTAAGTCGGATTCGAGGAGCAGGTCGTGGTCTCCTCGCCACGTTAAACAGGGGTACCGTCAAGTTAATTGGCAAAACTAATTCTCAGAGCGCTCCTGCGCTCGCCATGGCTGCTTAATTTAAGCCAGGCTGTCAACCCGGTGAATTTCCCCGCCGCCGGGAAGGCATTATCTTAGGGGAACGCTCTTTGGCACGTAGCTGGTATGGCCAAAGCTAAGATTGAACCCGCTAGGATGGTTTGTGGCCTGTCGATGGGCTTGAAACATCCGAAATCCAATCATCGACTAAGCTTGTAGTGCCTCGCTGATGGTTTAGTATGGACCGGAGTTCGATTCTCCGCGCCTCCACCACAAACTTACAGGGCTTTTGTCTGTTTTAGCAGATAGAAGCCCTTTTTTCTGGTATTACGATACTGAATGCCGCAGGGGTGTCCTGTTAGAAAACGTGTTCGAAAGACAACACGATACAAGAAGGCCTATATGAACAGTCATCATTATGAACAGCCGACCAAGATTGAAGTGCGTGGTGCGCGAGTTCATAATCTGCGCAATATTGATATCGATGTGCCGCTTGGCGAATTGGTTGGCATTGCAGGAGTGTCGGGGTCGGGTAAGAGTTCCCTTGCACTGGGAACCCTATATGCCGAAGGAAGCCGTCGTTATTTAGATGCGCTTTCCACTTATACCCGCCGTCGCATTTCACAGTCTGCTCGTGCAATGGTCGATGAAGTGCTTCATGTCCCGGCGGCGTTGGCGTTGCGTCAGCGGCCGGACATCCCTGGTGTGCACTCCACGTTTGGTACCGCTTCAGAACTGTTCAATTTCTTGCGTTTGATATTCTCCCGTCTGGGAAGCCATCGCTGTCCTAACGGCCATTATGTACCACCTTCGAATCAGGTGGCGCTCGATTTACCTCTTACCTGTCCGGTGTGTGGCGAGCAGTTTTATGGGCCATCTGCTGAAGATTTGGCCTTTAACAGCGGGGGAGCCTGCGCTACCTGTGGCGGCACGGGTATTGTACACACTGTCAATGAGGCTGCTCTGGTGCCCGATGAATTACTCTCCATTGATGAAGGTGCCGTCACCTCGTGGCGTCAGCTTATGTGGTCGCTTATGACTCAGGTTGCCAAAGCGATGGGTGTGCGCACCGATGTTCCCTTTCGTGACTTGACTCCTAAAGAACGCGATATTGTCTTTCATGGACCCGCTGAAAAGAAGCATATTATCTATCAAAGTCCTAAAACGGGTGAAGTTGCCGAACTGGATTTCACCTATTACAACGCAATATATACGGTCGAAAACTCACTTGCTAAAGCCAAGGACGAAAAGGCCCTTGCACGACTGGCGAAATTCTTAAAAGAAGACGTGTGCCCTGATTGTGGTGGTTCACGTCTGTCAGCTAAGGCTCGCTCGTCGCTGATTGACGGCAAGAATCTGGCACAAGTAAGTGCAATGACGCTTGATGAACTTGCTGGTTGGGTAGAAAAGGTTCCCGCTCTTATGCCAGCAGATATGAAAGCTATGGCTCAATCTATCGTCTCCGAAATACGCGAGCCCATTGAGCGTTTGCAGCAATTGGGGCTGGGGTATCTGACGCTCGATCGTGCTAGTTCAACGCTTTCGACAGGCGAACGTCAGCGTGTCCAGTTGGCTCGTGCTGTGCGTAATCGTACGTGCGGTGTTCTGTATGTTTTGGATGAGCCATCCATTGGGTTGCACCCGGCTAATGTGGATGGGCTTTTGGGCGTGATGGACGATCTTCTTGGTGATGGCAATTCGGTCGTGGTGGTAGACCATGATGTGCGCGTGCTGCGCCATGCAGACTATCTGATCGAAATGGGCCCTGGTTCCGGGGCACAGGGTGGCAGCGTTATTGCGCAGGGTAGCGTTGCCAATGTTTCCGCTAATCCTGAATCTCGCATCGGTGCATTCTTGTCAGATGATAAGAAGGTGCGCGTGCGTTGTCGTGCGACGGCACAAGATATGTTCCATGAAGGTGCTATTCATCTCGAAACTGGTGCCATTCATACGGTAAGGCCGCTTTCGGTGGATATTCCACGCGGGCGTTTGACGGCGGTAACGGGTGTTTCGGGTTCAGGAAAAACCACACTGGTGCTTGAAAGTTTGATTCCTGCCATTAAGGCAACCGCTCAAAAGCAAGCGCAGGCCCAAGCGGAAGGCGAGCTACCGCAGAGTCCAGGCGCGCTTATGCCGGCACATGTAAAAGCCATTTCGTGTGATGGTATCAAGCATGCACACTTGATTGATGCTACACCCATTGGTGCGAACGTCCGTTCAACGGTAGCAACGTATTCGGGTGTGCTTGATGAATTGCGCCGTGCTTTTGCGCGATTGCCGCAAGCAAAAGAGCAGGGTCTCAAAGCGGGAGATTTTTCCTATAATACCGGGTCGTTGCGCTGTAAAACATGCGATGGCACGGGTCAGATATCGCTTGATGTGCAGTTTTTGCCCGATGTTGATATCCCTTGTCCTGAATGCAAGGGTGCTCGTTTTGCCAAAGAGGCTTATGCCATAAAGCGTCCCCTTGAGCAGAAAAAGACATCCGCTAAGGGTCAGGGTGGGCTTCAAGGAATTTCTCTTCCAGAATTGCTTGCCCTTACGGTTGATCAAGCGAGGGAA
>UQDJ01000051.1 GCA_900539675.1 uncultured Coriobacteriaceae bacterium
AGTACTGCGGTGTAGTCCGTGGGAGGATAGGGCGTTCTGCTCATGCAGGGCACTTAAAAGAATTGTTGCTTGACAATAATTCTTATGGGACAATGTATCAGCATTTGGGCGATTGGCGCAGCGGGAGCGCAGCTGCCTTACAAGCAGAAGGTCACAAGTTCGAATCTTGTATCGCCCACCATTGAATTTTCAAGTCAGGGTTTAAACCCTGACTTTTTTTCTATGTGCTGCCTTATACGTGTTTCTCTGATTTGCTTTTGATGATGACACGGTTTTGTGTAGTACCGTATGGATGATGTACTGTTCATTTCATCATTAAAGTTGAATGTTTTACCGTTCGTTTCGTGATTAAAGGGTGGCACGATGCACACTAATGTTTCTATTCAGCAGCTGCGTTACATCATTGAAGTTGCTGAGTGCGGATCTATCAATGCAGCGAGCCAACAACTCTACGTATCTCAACCTACGCTTTCTGCCACCATTAAAGATACCGAACAAGAATTGGGTATTGCTATCTTTAATCGCACCAATCGCGGTATTACCCTTACTCAGGAGGGCACTGAATTTATTGGTTATGCCCGTCAGATCCTTGAACAGGTTGACCTGTTTGAATCTCGTTATTCTAGTGGTGCGAATTCTGCTGCGGGAAAATTATCAATTTCTTCTCAGCACTATGCCTTCTGCGTCGAGGCTTTTGTTGCCTTAGCTGAAGAGTATGACGAAGAGGAATATAACTTTTCACTGCGTGAAACTCGTACTTCTGACATCATTGAAGACGTGAAGGACTATCGCAGTGAATTGGGTATTTTGTTCACGAGTGATTTTAATGAAAAGGTGCTGACCAAGGTATTCAATGATGCGGGTCTCACCTTTGTTCCACTGTTCCAGGCCACTCCGCACGTGTTCGTAGGCTCCCAGCATCCTCTTGCTGGACGTACTTCGTTAACGCCAGAAGATTTAGAAGATTATCCACGGTACTCGTTTGAACAGGGCACGAATAATTCATTTTTCTATTCGGAAGAGCCTTTGAGTCAGTTGCCGCACAAGCAAAACATTACCTATTCGGATCGTGGTACACTGACCAATCTTTTGACGCATCACAACGGCTTTACTATTTCGACCGGCGTTCGAAGCGGTGAGATGGGACAGGATAATATTGTGGCGATTCCTTTAGAAGTGGATGAAACTATGACGGTAGGTTATCTGTGTCACGCAGAGCGTCCTCTGTCGCCTTTGGCCAAGCGTTATTTGGAAAAATTGCGTGCTTACATCAAGGACAATCCCACCGTTACTATCACCTACACTGACGAAAAATAGCCTTCATATCTTTTCTCTTCGTCTTGTATGTGTCTTTGAGGTCTTTATAGAGTCTCAGCAGAGGCTTTGTGGGGCGTCTAAACTTGCAAACGTGCATATGATCAGGATGTGGCTTTACAGCATGAATTGGGTATGGCTTTACGTATGATCAGGATATTGTTATGCAGGCATGATCTGGATATAGCTTTGTAACATGATCTGGATATGGCTTTGCAGCATGATCTGGATACGGATTTGGGCCGTTGCTATAATGAGTCGTTATGATTTTACAGGTAGAACACATTACAAAGTCGTTTGGGTCGCGGGTGCTCTTTTCGGATGTCACATTCCGCTTAGAAGAGCACGATCGTTTAGCGCTGGTAGGCCCTAACGGCGCAGGTAAAACAACATTATTAAACATAATTACTGGCGAAGAGGACGCTGATTCGGGCCATATTATTACGGCCAAGGGAGCCAAGGTTGGCTATCTTGAGCAGGAAGCTATCGAAATGGGCGCAAACACCATCTTCGAGGAAGTACTTTCTGCTCAGCACGAAATTCTGAATCAGGAAAAGCGTCTTCGCTCATTGGAACTGGCTCTCGGGGAAAATTCAACCGAGCAGCAGCTGAACGCCTATGGACGTGCTCGCGATCTGTACGAATCTATGGGTGGTTATGAATTGGAATCGCGTGTGCGATCGGTGCTGTTTGGCTTGGGCTTTGGCGAAGATGACATGGAGCGCCTGACCACCGATTTTTCTGGGGGTTGGCAGATGCGCATTGCCCTGGCGAAGTTGCTGACGCGCAGTCCTGAAGTGTTGCTTCTTGACGAACCTACAAATCACTTGGATCTGGAAAGTGTTAAATGGCTCGAAGGGTTTTTGCGTAGCTATTCGGGCAGCGTTATTGTGGTTAGTCACGACCGTGATTTCTTGGACAACATGGTCGATCGCGTGGCGGAGATTGATCTGGGCCATGTTCAGCTGTACAAGGGAAACTATTCCGATTATTTGCGTCAGCGCGAAGAGCGTATTGAACAATTGCGCGAAGCCGCTGTAAAACAGCAAGAAGAAATTGCTCATATGCAGGCGTTTATCGATCGTTTTCGCTATAAGCCAACCAAAGCCAAGCAGGTACAAGATCGCGTGCGCAAGATCGAAAAGATGGAAATCATCCAAGTGCCACCTGAGCGCAAGCGCGTTCATTTTAACTTTCAGCAGCCACCTCGTACGGGCGATTTGGTTGTGGAATGCAAGGGCCTAAAGAAGCATTTCGATGCCAAGGTGGTCTATGACGGTCTGGATTTATCTATCTATCGTGGCGATAAAATAGCGCTGGTAGGTCCTAATGGTGTTGGCAAGTCCACGTTGTTAAAGATGATTGCTGGTGTGCTTGAGCCTGATGCCGGTACGATTAAATACGGTACTCATGTGAGCAAAACCTATTTTGCTCAACATCAGCTTGAAGAGCTCAATCCTGCCAATACGGTGTTTGAAGAGCTGGATGGAGTTGCTCCTGGCTGGAGTATTTCTCAGGTGCGCACCTTGCTGGGTTCGTTTCTGTTCTCAAACGATGCGGTGGACAAGAAAGTTTCGGTACTTTCCGGTGGTGAAAAGTGCCGTCTTGCATTGGCTAAGATGCTGGTAGCTCCCAAGCCTTTGCTGTGTTTGGACGAGCCGACAAATCACCTGGATATTGCGAGTGCCGATATTCTGGAACAGGCGCTCAAGCATTTTGAGGGCACAATTCTTCTGATTACGCACGACAGGCATTTGATTCGTTCAGTAGCCAATCGCATTATTGAAGTAAAACCAGGTAGAGTTACCTCATTCGATGGTGATTACGACTACTATCTCTATAAAACTGGCCAGGATGTTGCGGCTGGTCAAGGCGTAAGCCAGACAGCTGGTGGCGGCACTGCGGCTGGGGGTAAGGATGCGCAGGTTCGTGCTGGAGCGGGCAAGGGTGCGCAGTCGGGTGGCATAAAAACCGCTTCGCGTTCATTTGCAAGTGCCCCTGCTGAAGCTTCCTCGTCTGCATTTGCGAACACTTCTGCCGAAGGGTCTCCCTCTTCGTTTGTTAAGGTGTCAGCGCCTAAGAAGACAAAGGAGCAGAAGCGCTTGGAGGCTCAGGCGCGTAACAAGGCGTATGCTGCGCTTAAAAATCAGCGCAAGCGCGTGAGCGAATTGGATGTTCTGATCGAAAAAGAACAGAAGCGCATGGATGAAATCATGGCGCTTTTGGCTGACCCCACCTTTTATACCAATGAAGATTCTTCGAGCGATGTCATTGCTGAACATGCGAAACTAAAACAAACTTTGGCAGCTCACGAAGAAGAGTGGATTATGCTGTCTGAGGAAATAGAGGAAGGAATGCGCAAGAGTAAGGAGGCGCTGCAGTGAGTTTGGATTTGCATGTAGTGCTCTTCGAGCCTGAAATTCCTCAGAATACCGGCAATATTGCACGTACCTGTGCTTGCACGGGCGCCACACTGCATCTGGTGGAACCTATGGGCTTTCGCGCAACGCAGCGCAATTTGGCGCGTGCGGGTTTGGATTACTGGGATAAGGTGCGCATTGTGCGCCATGCCAGTGTGGAGCAATTTCTTGAACAGCATGCAGATAAGAATCTGTATTTCTTTACGGGTAAGGCGAATCACAATTACTGCGACGTTTCGTATGAGGGCGAAGTGTATCTGATCTTCGGTCGCGAAAGTCGAGGTATAGATGAAGACGTCCTTGAGGCTTACCAGGATAACTGTGTACGCATCCCGATGCGTGAAGGGCTGCGTTCGTTGAACTTATCCAATGCAGCAGCTATTGGTATGTTGGAGGCGCTGCGCCAGAATAACTTTGCTGGCTTAAGTGATGTGGGCGAGGGCTTACACGCTGATGCGTCTGGGATAGCGCAGGTTACAAAGACTGCTGGTGCGACAACGGGTGCTGTCCTGGGTACTCCCACCGATTCCGAATTGGCCGCACACGCATTGCATGTTCAAGGGTCAAGCGAATAAGCTATGTCGTATCGTGTGCGCATAGAAAGTTTTGAAGGACCTTTTGACTTACTGCTGTATTTGGTGAGTCGTCAAAAGGTAAATATTGGATCTATTTCTCTGTCGGAAATTACCGATCAATACTTGGCTGAAGTGCAACGCATGCGCAACGTTGATTTGGATGTTGCAAGCGACTTTTTGCTGGTGGCATCTACGCTGTTGGAAATAAAGGCGGCAAGCTTAATTCCTCATGATGACACTTCAGCGGAGCTTGATGAGGAATATGAGAGCATGTCTGCTGCTGAGATGCGCGATGCTTTGGTGGATCACCTGCTGGAATATAAAAAATTCAAGAATGCAGCACGTGCTCTGCAGAGCCGTTTTGAGGCAGAAGAGCGCATGCACGCCCGTCCGTTTGGCCCGGATAGATCGTTTCTTACCTTGGTGCCCGACTATCTCAAGGAGGTCAAGGTTGAACAGCTTGGGCAGCTGTGTGCTGCCTGTATTGCTCGCCGTGATGTGTTCTTGTTGGAATCAGAACATATTGCCGCTCGCGTAATTCCGGTGGAAACGCAGGTACGCACGGTGTATGAGCGCCTCTGTGAACAGGGCAGCGCGCACTTTTCCGATTTTGTCACGGCTCGAGATGATTCTCACCTGATTGTTGTCACGTTTCTGGCTATCCTGGAGCTGTTTAAGCGCAACATGGTGAATTTGCAGCAGGATGAACTGTTTGGCGATATTGAGATAACGTACGTCAAAAATGCCAACAATCAGCTTCTTGATGATGATACGTACGATTCGGCTCAGGAGTAGCAATGGCGGATTTCGCAGAGAGACCATCCGAAGAGAACGGTGTAACACATAAGGTGGATGACTCGACTCGTATGGAAGAAGCGCCCGATTCAGTTGTGTCGAACATCCAAGACGAAGAGGTGCCAGATTCATATGCGTCGAACATCCAGGACGAAGAGGTGTCAGATTCATATGTGTCGAACGTTCAGGACGAAGAAGCGCCTGCTGAGAGTCTGCCTGTAGATAAAGCATGGCTGACCGGTGCGCTGGAGGCCATGCTCTTTGTCACTGACGAGCCGGTTGGAGTGCTTACGTTTGCCGATATGCTTGAAGTGGATCCGGCCGATATCCAAGAGGCTCTTTTGGATTTACAGCACAGCCTTGAAGCGGACGAACGCGGTATCCAGTTGCGCGAGGTTGCTGGTGGTTGGAGGCTGTATACCCATCCGCGCTACCACGAGCTCATTGAACAGTACGTGCTGTCTTGGGATACGCGCAAGCTGTCTCAGGCTGCCCTTGAAACCCTTGCGGTGGTTGCCTATTGTCAGCCCATCACTCGTAATGGCGTAGCGTCAGTCCGTGGCGTTAGTTCCGATAGCTCCATTAACTCGTTGGTGGAAAAGGGCTTGCTGCGCGAAGCGGGCACTCAGGATGCTCCGGGCAATCCGGTGCTTTACGCTACAACCCGAACCTTCTTGGAAAAGTTCGGCCTGCGATCAGTAGCCGATTTGCCGCCCTTGGAATCGTTTGCTCCCGATGAAGACACACGTGCCTTTATTGCGGAGCGCTTGAATGTGGTTCGTCCTGAAGATGAAACGTACTACCTGGACGAAGATGGCGGTGATTTGCAGGCGAAGGCCGACACCTTATCACGTGCCGAATCCATGCAAGAAGCCATGCAGACCATGCTTTCCGACGCGCTGGCTCAGGGCGTGGGTGCGGTTGAAAAGATCAACTTCGATGAATTGACCTTTGATGAAGATGACTGACGAATCTCCTGAAACCATGCGACTTCAAAAATTCTTGGCACGCAGTGGAGTGGCGAGTCGTAGGGGAAGCGAAAAACTGATTGCTGAAGGTCATATTGCGGTGAACGGGAACGTGGTAACTGAAATGGGCCATAAGGTTCACCCGCAGGTTGATACGATATGCGTTGATGGCATTCCGGTAAGGTTGGAAGAAGATCACGTTACGCTGATGCTCAATAAGCCTGCTGGCTATTTGACGGCAATGAAGGATGATCGCAACCGTCCGTGCGTCGCAGAATTGGTGCCGTGTGATCGCTATCCAGCGCTGTATCCTATTGGCCGTCTCGATTTCGATACCACAGGTCTTTTGCTGTTTTCTACTGATGGAGAGATGGGTAACAAACTGCTACATCCGTCACGTCATGTGGACAAGACCTATGAAGCTGTGGTGCGCGGCATTCCAACACAGCGAGACATCAATACACTGCAACGTGGCGTGAAACTTGATGATGGCGTTACTGCACCTGCCCAGGTAAAAGTAGTAAGGCGCAACACCAAACAAAATCAGGCACTTATTCGCTTGACTATTCATGAAGGAAAGAAGCGTCAGGTGAAGCGCATGTGCGCAGCGGTTGGTCATCCGGTTGAACATTTGCATCGCAGCAAGTTTGGGTCAGTTGAGCTGGGCAATTTGCCTGAGGGGCAGTGGCGTCTTCTAACCGATGAGGAAGTTGCTGCGCTTGCGGCATCAGGTGCCGCTGAGTAATACGTTTTAACACACGCCCAGTTGCTAATCGTCGTTGTCCGGCGTTGCGCAATCGATGGGTAACTGTTGTTGTCCGGCGTTGCGCAATCGATGGGTAACTGTTGTTGGCAGGTGCTGCGTAGTCGATGGGCAACTGTTGTTGGCAGGTGTTGCGTAGTCGATGGACAACTGTCGTTGTCCGGCGTTGCGCAATCGATTGGATGAATGACGGCTGAAACATGTTGAGGGTATCAAAGAGCGCGCGTGCGTTCTTTGGTCATCGAGGTAATGGTATACAATAACTTTTTGTGTTGTTCCCCAATGAGAAAGAGTGGCTTGTCGGATTATGAACGTGCGCTTTAAATCTATCGTTGTTATTGGCTTGGGCATGATTGGCTCTTCCTTCGCAATGGCGTACCGCGCGGCTTATCCTGACTCCTATATTGCCGGGGTTGATGTTTCTGAAAACACCCTTAAAAGCGCTCAAGAGCGTGGCTGGATCAATGAAGGCTATCATGTTCCGGCAGGGCTTTCAGATGATGATGTTGAAGGCATGAAGAAGGCTAAGCAGGAACTGGCAGGCGTTATTAATAAGGCTCAACTGGTCTTGATTGCCACTCCGGTTCCGGTAGCTCACCTGTATTTCAAGCTGATCGCAGAATGTGACTACCAAGGCGTGGTGAGCGATACTTGCTCCACCAAGGCTCTTGTTTCGCGACAGGCACAAGAGCTGTTGCGCTATCCCGCAAAGTACATTCCGGGACATCCGATGGCAGGCTCTGAAAAAAGTGGTATTGAAGGCGCGAAGGAAGATTTATTCAAGGGTGCACATTGGGTGTTGTGCCCCGATAGATCTACTTCTGCAGATGACTATGCCGATTTGCATGAAATGCTTGCGGGCATTGGTGCGCGTGTGGTGGCACTTGACCGGGCAACCCACGATGAAGTGGTGGCCATTGTAAGCCATGTGCCTCACTTTGTGGCTTCTTCGCTGGTTGAACTGGCAGTTCGTCATGCGGGCAATCAGGAAGCTCTGTTTCGCTTGGCTGCTGGTGGCTTTAAGGATTCCACGCGTATTGCGGCAGGATCACCTGCTCTGTGGTGTGGTATTGCCTTTGATAACCGTAAGGCAATCGTTGAGGGCTTAGACGAAGTCCGTTCCATTCTGAAAGACTATGCCGATACGTTGCGCGAAAACGATAGGGCTGCATTTACCGCATTGCTTGAGCGCGCTGCTAAGGCGCGTCGTGCCCTGCCGGCAAAGTGGGTTCCTGCAACTGAAGATTTGCTGCAGGTGCGCATCCCGCTTACAAATAGACCCGGCATTGTTGCTGAGATAACCACCATCGCAAGCAAGGTGGGTTGTAACATTCAGTCAATCGATATCGATCACATCACCTCATCGAGTGCAGTTCTTGATATGATTTTGACTGACGAAGGAGATATTGGAAAACTGTCTGCTCAGCTTATCAAGGCAGGCTTTAGCGTTTCGTTTAACCCGCTAAGTAATAAGGAGTAGTGATTGCCATGAGTGCATCGAATACTACCTGTATAGAACCCCTGTCCGCACCACTTGATGGGGTTGCTCGCGTTCCGGGAGATAAATCTATTTCGCATCGTGCCGTCATGTTCGCCTCCATGGCCGAAGGCACTTCTCGCTTAACGGGTGTGTTGGACTCGCAAGACGTGCGCTCCACGATCGGAGCGATGCGTGCGTTAGGCGCTGAAGTTGCGCTGGAACGTCAAGTTGATGGATCTCTTGCTGGTGGCGTCACCGGCTGGGGCGATAAAGGACCAAAACAACCCGACGCACCTATTGATTGCGGTAATTCGGGCACTACGGCACGTTTGCTTATGGGCATTGTGGCACCATGGGATATTCGCGTAACTATTACAGGCGATGAATCCTTACAGAAGCGTCCCATGCGACGTATTATTGCGCCGCTGATGAAGATGGGCGTGCGCTTTGAGCCTTGTGCAAGCGAGCTGTTGCCGGTAACAGAAATTGGCACAAGGGCGCTAAAGGCTATTACCTATGATTCTCCGATGGCATCAGCCCAGTTAAAGACGGCAGTACTTTTGGCTGGCCTGGGGGCTAAGGGTAAAACTACCATCAATGAGCCGGCTATTTCGCGCAACCATACCGAATTGATGTTGCCCGAATACGGCGTATCGGTGGGTAGTGCTTTTAGGCGTGCATGGGTCACGGGCCCGGCACATCTGCATGCGGCCGAAGTGGACGTACCGGGAGATCCGTCGTCTGCCGCATTCTTAATTTGTGCCGCTCTCTTAAAGCCGGGCAGTGCAATTCAGATTGAAAACGTCAGCCTGAATCCAGGCCGCGTGGGCTTCATCCGCACCCTTGAGCGCATGGGCGCTTCTATTGAGGTGCGCACGCTGACAGCAGAAGGCAAAGAGCCCATCGGGGTTATTGAAGCTGCCTACACGCATGATCTAAAGGGATGCGAAATTCCTTCGCAGCATATTGCGTCTGAAATAGACGAAATCCCTGTGCTTTCCCTGGTCGCTGCTCATGCAAAGGGTATTACGGTATTCCGCGGCGTCAGTGAGCTGACCAAGAAGGAATCGAATCGCCTGGATGCCATCATCGAAGGCTTGGGTATGCTGGGGGTAAACGCGTGGGCAGAAAATGAAAATCTGTTTATCGAAGGTCAGCCCGATTTGGAAGTACCCGAAGGGTTAGTATTCAATTCCCGCAAAGATCATCGTCTTGCAATGACCTGGTCTCTCGTGGGCTTATGCTCGGATAAGAGCGTGGATATTGTCGATTTCGATTGCGTGGGGGTTAGCTTCCCGCGTTTCTTGGATGTAGTAAAGGGGCTTGCTCGATGATCATAGCGATTGATGGACCGTCTGGTGCAGGAAAGTCGACGGTTGCTCGTGCGGTTGCTAAGAAGCTGGGCTTTTCCTGTCTGGATACCGGGGCTATGTATCGAGCAATAGCGTGGCGTGCACTTCACGATGGCATATCGTTAGATGACGCCGAAGCATTAGGCAATCTGGCTTGTACGTGCCTGATCGATTTTGGCCACGTGGAGGGCGAGCCGGTACCAAAGCGTGTCTTTATTGACGGGCAAGATATTACCGATGGAATTCGCACGGCGGAAATTGATCGCAGTGTTTCGATGGTCTCTGCGGTGCCAGCGGTGCGTGCTGCTTTGCAGGAGCAGCAGCGTCGTATTGGCGCTAAGGGCAACTACGTTGTAGAAGGACGCGATATTGGCACCGAGGTATTCCCAGATGCGAAACTGAAGGTGTTTTTGACGGCATCGCCTGAAGAGCGTGCCTTGCGTCGTGTGCGTCAGAATACCAACAGGGGTGTAGGCTCTACCGACTACAACGAGGTGCTTGCTGATATCATTCGCCGTGATGAGTTGGATTCCCAGCGTGAAACGGCGCCTTTGCGCGCTGCTGATGATGCCATTTACATCGATTCAACCAGCAAGTCCATCGAAGATATTATTGCCACCATTTGCGATCAGGCTCAGGCTAGGATGTAAGACATGCAGTTTAATGTTCACGAAGAATTTTGGGATCGTCCCTGCATGGGAAACGATCAAACCAATCATGTTCCTCGTTTCTTGATCCTGATTATTTCGAATATTCTGAAGGCCATCTTCAAGGTGTTTTTCCGCATGAGGATTGAAAACCAGGAAGTGATGGATGGCTTTAAGGGCAAAACCAATGGCGCTATTTTAGTGGCACCCCATTACTCCTATTTGGACGTTATTGTGATGTGGCTTTCTGTGCGTCCTCGTGGGTGGGTTCGTCTGATAGCGCGCGAGTCACTTTTTTACGCTGGCAAGGGCTTTTTGGGCGAAATAATTTCACGTGCTGGTGCTTTTCCTATCAAGCGCAATACGGCAGATCGCACGGCTTTAAAGCGCGCTGCTCGCATGCTTAAAAATGGCGAATGGGTGGGCATGTTCCCTGAAGGTACCCGCCGTGGCGGTAAGGGTAACTTAAAGCCAGAGTTGCACGCCGGTGCTGCGCTGATTGCTCGTATGGGTAAGGCTCCTATTATTCCGCTGGGCTTGGAAAATCTATCCAAGATCAAGCGCAAGGGCGAGCGCGTGCGCTTCCCTAAGGTGACCATTCGTTTTGGCGAGCCGGTGT
>UQDJ01000052.1 GCA_900539675.1 uncultured Coriobacteriaceae bacterium
GCTTCTTCAAAGGAGTTAGCCATACCAGCAGCCGGATAGGTAATGTGCAATTCATCAAGCACTTCAGCAAAACGGTCACGGTCTTCAGCCAGGTCAATAGCATGAGGCTTGGTGCCCATGACGTGAACACCCGCATCCTGCAGGGCAGAAGCCAACTTCAAGGGAGTCTGGCCACCCAGCGTTACCACCACACCGTCAGGCTGTTCAATATCAACAATGTCCATCACGTCTTCATACGTCAACGGTTCGAAATACAACCGATCAGACGTGTCGTAGTCGGTGGATACCGTTTCAGGATTGCAGTTAACCATAATGGTTTCATAGCCGGCATCATGCAACGCGTAGCAGGCATGAACGCAGCAGTAGTCGAATTCGATACCCTGACCAATACGGTTAGGACCGGCACCTAAAATCATGGCGCGCTTTTTACCCGATGGATGGACCTCAGTTTCTCCAAGTTCATAGGTCTTGTAATGGTATTCAGTGCGGCTCATGAATTCTGCTGCGCACGTATCGACCGTTTTGAAAACCGGCACTACACCAAGCTTCTTGCGATACGCACGAACCAAGAGCTCATCAGAGCCAGTAAGATAGGCAATCTGCTGATCAGACAAGCCGTAGCGCTTAGCTTCCAGCATATCTGATGCATCCAGCTCTTCTAACGTGTAGTTGCCAAGGGCACGTTCAACCTGAATGATGTCGTATATTCGGGACAAAAACCAGCGATCAATCTTGCACTTCTCAAAGACCTCATCAACACTCCAACCGTGACGAAATGCTTCGGCTACATAAAAGATTCGATCCTCAGTGGGCTTGCCCACCAATTCGTCAAAGTGCTCCTCATCAAAGGAATCTTTGCCGTCAGCACCCAAACCTTCACGGCCGTTTTCCAGTGAGCGCATAGCCTTACCAAATGCTTCTTCGAACGTACGGCCAATGGCCATAATTTCGCCTACCGCCTTCATACGTGTGGAAAGCGTGGTATCAGTACCCTTAAACTTCTCGAAGGCAAAGCGGGGAACCTTTACGACACAGTAGTCAATGGAAGGCTCGAAGCATGTTGGCGTAGCCTTGGTGATATCGTTGGTTATTTCATCAAGGGTGTAACCCACCGCAAGCTTTGCAGCAGCCTTAGCAATCGGAAAACCGGTCGCTTTAGAAGCCAGAGCTGAAGAACGCGAAACGCGTGGATTCATTTCGATAACAATCAGACGCCCGTCTTGGGGGTTAACCGCAAACTGAACATTGGAGCCGCCCGTTTCAACGCCAATCTTTTCAAGAATGGCAAGTGATGCCACACGCATACGCTGATATTCCACGTCGGATAACGTCTGAGCAGGTGCTACCGTAATAGAGTCACCGGTATGAACACCCATGGGGTCAAAATTTTCGATGGAGCAGATAATGATGCCATTACCCGCCTTGTCGCGCATGACCTCCATCTCATACTCTTTCCAACCTTCAATGCTTTCTTCTACCAGCACCTCAGTTACCGGAGAGAGATCTAAGCCCTGCTCAACAATAGCGATCAATTCATCTTTGTTGTGTGCAATGCCGCCACCAGCACCACCCAAGGTAAATGACGGGCGAATGACCAGCGGATAGCCCAGCGTATCAGCCAAACCAAGGGCGTCATCGATGGAGTAAGCATACCCACTGCGTGCAACTTCCAGACCAATATCGGCCATAGCTTCGTTGAACTGCTTGCGATCTTCGCCCCGTTCAATAGCAGCCAAATCGCAACCGATCATTTCAACGCCATACTTATCAAGAATGCCAGCCTTTGCCAGCTCAACTGCAGCATTCAACCCCGTTTGGCCACCTAACGTGGGCAACAGCGCATCGGGACGTTCCTTGGCAATAATCTTTTCAATAAATTCTTTAGTGATGGGTTCCACATAGGTGCGATCAACCAACTGAGGATCGGTCATGATAGTTGCTGGGTTAGAATTCACCAGCACCACCTCATAGCCATCCTCTTTGAGCACCTTACAAGCCTGGGCACCAGAATAGTCGAATTCGCATGCCTGACCGATGACAATAGGACCCGAACCAATAACCAGAATTCGTTTAATATCGGTACGCTTAGGCATGAATTTCTCCTTCTTCTACCCCAAACTTCCAGCCTGCCAGACGATCCTTGGCGATATCGATATCCAAATAGTTAGCATCGCCATCCATCAGGCGGGTAAATGCCGTGAAGAGATAATGGGCATCGGTAGGCCCTGGACTTGCTTCGGGATGATATTGAACCGAAAAGACCGGCTGATCCAGAAAGGCAATGCCTTCCGCCGTGCCATCATTGAGGTTCACATGGGTCAGCTGAATGCGGCCAAATCGATCATTTTGCACCACGGGAGCCACCTGACGTTCAGACCAAAAACGCAAGTCAGATACATGCTGGCATACCCCATCAGAAAGCTCTGGAACCAGGGGGCCCAATGTATTAAACAGTAAACCGAACCCGTGATTTTGCGCGGTAATTTCAACGCGACCCGTACGCAAGTTCATAACGGGCTGATTGCCGCCACGATGACCAAATTTCAACTTTTCCATCTGAGCCCCGCTTGCAAGTGAAATCATCTGATGGCCCAAACAAATACCAAACAGAGGCACCTTGCCAATAAGCTTCTCCACCTGAGCGTAAGTCTCATGCACCGCCTCAGGATCCCCCGGACCATTGCTCAAAAAGACGCCATCGGGATTCTTTGACAGCACTTCTTCTGCAGGCGTATTCCAGGGAACAACCGTCAAATCGCAACCTACGCGCACCAAGCCTTGCAAGATAGATTTTTTAACGCCACAGTCATAGGCAACCACTCGATACTTCTTGGGCTTTGGGTCAGCCACAGCAAAGGACTGACTTGCTGGCAGCTCATCAAAAGAAGAGGTCTCCTTGCGACTTACCGTCTTGACCAGATTTACACCAACAATGCTCTCAGAAGCCCGCACCTTGATCAGCAGGCTTTGATAATCCAACTCAGTAGTGGAAATCACTCCACGCTGAGCACCGTGATCACGAATATGGGCTGTCAACGAACGGGTATCAATGCCACCGATAGCAACTACATGGTGATCTTTCAAAAAGTCCGGCAAACTTTGAGTGCTGCGCCAGTTCGATGGCGTAATACACATGTCATGAACAACCAAACCGCGCAGAGCCAGCGAGTCAGCTTGTAAATCATCGGGATTGATACCGTAGTTACCTATCTGGGGATAGGTCATGGTAATAATCTGTCCTGCATAGGAGGGGTCAGAAATAACTTCCAGATAACCTTCGAGTGAAGTGTTGAAGCATACTTCACCAAAGACTTCACCTTCCGCAGCACAAGCAAAACCATCAAATACGCTGCCATCCTCCAAAACCAGTTTGGCAGGAGGAAGAGCACCGCGCAGGGTATTGTTAAGCAGTTTACTAGTCAACGACAACACCATCCTTACAGGTAAACGCGCCACCGACGATGGTGTCCTTAGGACGACCCGTCAATTCATACCCCAAAAAGCCACTGTTTTTAGCCTTAGAGCACATGTCGTCTGCCGTTACCGTCCACTTTTCATCGGGGTCAAAAATTGTGATATCTGCCGCGCCACCCGGTTCAAGACGAACCTGATCAAGTCGAAGGATTTCGCGCGGACGTATAGCCATAAGCTCAACCAAACGGTTGTAATCGATATGACCGGGATGCACCAGGTAGGTCAAAATAACGCCCAAAGACGTTTCCAAGCCCGTCATACCAAAAGGAGCAAGCTCAAATTCGCGCGCCTTTTCGTGTGCTGCATGAGGAGCATGGTCGGTCACAATACAGTCAATCGTGCCATCCTTGATGCCCTGAATAATGGCTGCATTATCCTCTTTGGTGCGCAGCGGAGGATTCATTTTCAGATTGGTGTCATACGTCGTTGTCAGATCATCCTCGTTAAGAGCAATATGGTGCGGCGTAGCTTCACAGGTAACCTTCACACCTCGAGCTTTGCCTTCATGCACCAACTCAACGCCGCGAGCGGACGTAATGTGCTGAATATGAATAGGACAGCCCGTCAGTTCTGAAAGCGCAATATCACGCTGAATCTGTAGCTCTTCGCCAGCTGCAGGCCAACCAGCCATACCCAAGCGTGTAGACACTACGCCTTCATTGACAACGCCTGGACCCACCAAAGCTTCATCCTGACAATGGCTCATAACCACCTTGTCAAACATCTTGGTGTAGTCCATAACACGACGCATCATGCCAGCACTTTGAACCCCTCTGCCATCATCGGTAAAGGCGACGGCTCCATGTGCCACTATATCACCAATTTCAGCAAGCTGATCACCCTGTAAACCCTTCGTGCAAGCACCGGAAGGATGAACGCGGCAATGACCCGCTTCGCGAGCTTTTTCGAGCACGTAATCTATAACAGCAGCGCAATCAGTTGTAGGGGTTGTATTCGGCATAGAACAAATATCGGTAAAGCCACCATGACACGCTGCAGCCGTACCTGTTGCTATGGTCTCTTTGTATTCTTGGCCGGGCTCACGCAAATGCACATGCACATCCACAAGACCGGGAACCGCAATGCAACCTGAACGATCTATGACACATGCATCTTCACAGGCAATATCCGGTTTAATATCGGCAATCCTGTCGCCTTCAATCAAGATATCGGCAACCTCATCGCGCTTGACTTCAGGATCAATCACGCGAACATTTCTAATGAGCAATTTCTTCATTTGCTCCCCCTAACAGCAAATAGATCAACGCCATGCGGACACAAACACCAGAAAATACCTGTTCAACAATGACAGAACGAGGGCCATCTGCCATGTAGCTATCCAGTTCAACACCGCGATTGATGGGACCTGGATGACAGATAATGGCATCTTTTTTCATAAGCTGGGCGCGTTCTTCGGTAAGTCCGTACAGCAGATTGTATTCACGCAGTGATGGGAATGGAGCATTTTCAAGGCGCTCCATCTGAATGCGCAGCATATAAACCACATCAAGTTCGGGCAGCGCTCTATCCAAAAATGGCTCTACCCTATCGGCACCAAGAACATCAGGACGTGCCGGCAAAAGAGTTGCCGGAGCAATCAGGGTCACATCGGCGCCCATGCGCTTCAGGGCAGGAACCAATGAACCGCAGACGCGCGAATGCACGATGTCGCCAACAATGCCCACCTTTAAACCTTCAAATGATCCTTTTTCTTTCCAGATGGTATACAGATCAAGCAGCGCCTGCGTGGGATGTTGATGCTTTCCATCGCCCGCATCTATAACGCTTGCGTTGGTGTTCTGAGACACCATATAAGGTGCTCCGGCGCATTTATGACGCACGATGAACATATCAACCTTCATGGCATCAAGCGTGCGTACGGTATCAACCAAACTTTCACCCTTGACGGTAGAAGATGCACTGCCTCCTGCGTTCATCGAATCGCACGACAGACGCTTTTCTGCCAGTTCGAAGGATCCACGTGTGCGGGTGGAAGGCTCGAAAAACAGATTGCAGACGGTTTTACCGCGCAGTGCTGGAACTTTTTTAATAGGACGCTCGTTTACCTCTTCAAAGGTACGGGCCTGTTCGAGCACGCACATGATATCTTCGCGAGAAAGATCATCTATAGAAAGCAGATGCTTATGGTTAAACATTAACGGACTCCCTTCAGCGGCGCCGAACCGACATGCCCTCCGGGCTTAACGCGCGAAATACGTACACATGATTGCCCATCAACTTCCTTGATAAACAAGCGGACATTTTCATTGGCAGCGGAAGGGACATTCTTGCCAACGAAATCGGCACGAATGGGAAGTTCACGATGACCGCGATCGATCAAACAGGCAAGCTGGATACGTGCAGGACGACCCAGATCCATCAGCGCATCAAGTGCGGCACGAATGGTGCGACCGGTGTATAAAACATCGTCCACCAATACAATTGTTTTGCCATCAATGGAAAAAAGGATATCCGTTCCCTGAACCTGGGGAGAAAGACTCATGACCGAATCGTCACGATAGAAACTGATATCAAGAGAACCAACTGGAACCTTGGTGCCCTCAATCTGCTCGATAAGCTGAGCCAAACGACGCGCCAAAATATCACCACGCGTCACAATGCCAACGATGCAGAGATCTTGGCATCCCTTGTTTTGCTCAAGAATCTGATGTGCCATACGAACCAGAGTACGATCGATCTCGGATTCGTCCATGACAATCGATTCTTCAAACTCGTTTTCTTGCATGCACGCTCCTAATCTGTTGTGAAGTGCGTACAGCGAAAGCCGCCCTTAACACCAAGCAAGAGTCGATGAGATTGTTATCCCAAACGCAAGCCCAGCGCAAGGCATTCCCTGCCCCGAAAAACAAAATGCCCCAGAGCAGAGAGGGGCAATCAGTCAGGCTTGAAGATACTCGAACAAACTTCAAGCAATATGTTTGCACCTTATCGGTCTCTCTGTACCGCCGTTAAAGGTTGTCTCGATTATAGAACCCCGCCAAAACGCGGTCTACCAAAATGTCAAAAATGACCAAAAATGACCGCGTTTAGCAAGAAGTTCGAACATGCGATGAAGTCCTACGATACACGCATCATAAGACAAGCGAAATGTCCATCAGGTACCAGCTTTTCATCCAGAGGCGCAAATACCGCATTGGGCAACAGCGTGGTGCGCGGTTTAAAGTGCTGACCGATATCAGTCAGCAAAAAGGCTTCAATGACCCCATCGTTTTCTTCCGGCGTGATGGTACAGGTGGCGTACGTCAAACGTCCACCTACTTCAACCAAACGAGCTGCTTCTTTAAGAAGTGACAAACCTACTTCTGCCGCTTTGATAATTTCACCGTGGGTTACACGATTGCGAATTTCCAAGTGGCGACGCAAAGTGCCCAGTCCCGTACAGGGAGCATCGATAAACACGCTGTCGAACGACTTATCCTCAAAGCGAGATAAATCCTGCGCATCCATCAGATAGCTTGCCTGTTCTAAAATAGCCGCATCTTTAAGACGACGAGCACGCTCCTTGGTGCGGCGCTCATCGTTATCGAGGGTTTCAAGGGTGATCTGATGGCCAAAACGGCTAAGAGCAACGTTTTGAATCAGCATCGTTTTCACACCACGGCCAGCACCAATCTCCAGCATACGACGCGGTGTATCATCGGCGTCGCGCACCGCAAGGGCTGCCACCGTCTGAGCAGCTTGATCGGAAATAATAATTTCATTATTGCGTAAAGCCTGCTGCACTAAAGGATTGCCCAACGAACTGCGCTGTGCGAACACGAAGCAGGGAAAAGAGGGCTGAGTAGTAACGAGCGGGGGCACATGAGCAATCTTAATGCCTGCACGAACAAGCTTTTCTAAGAGTTGAGCCCCCTTTACCTTAGCCTCATTAAAGGCAAAATATACCGGAGCTGGCTTATTGGAACGACTCATGAAGGTTTCTGCTGCATCATAGCCGAACGTGGCAATCAGATAGTCAGCCAACCAGGCTGGAAATCCCTGATCAAGCCCCACCATTTCTTCAGTAAAGCCAAATCCATCAAGACCTGATGCATCGAAGCGACGGCATGCTTCGCGCAACAGATAGTTGGCCAACTTTGTTGCCTTGGGTTGAACACGGCGCACCAGTTCAACGCCTTGATCTACAACCACGTGATCAGGCTTATCCAAATAGCACAATTCGCAGAGCGCCATCGTAAGAGCAAGTTCGACGTTTGTTTCCAGCTCAAGGTCGTCCTCCTTGATGAGGACCGACAAAATCAAAGCAAGCGCACTTTTGCGTGCCACAACCTCACTGGCCAAAAGACGGGCAAACGCCTTTTCCGACTTTGGCAGCCTGTCCAATTCTGGGTGATGCTTAAGAGCATCTTCAAGATAGCAACCGGTTGTTTCTACTTCAAAAAGCACATCGAACGCCGCAACGCGCGCCGGCGTTGCTTTAGTGCGTGCTGCCTTTTTGGGGCGTGAATTAGCCATGATATCCTCCCCACGTTATGCCACCTTGTTTAATGCCCTGAATACCTGCCGCAAACGCTTTTGCTTCCATTTCCTTTTTGCCATCAGGCTTTACCCTAACAAGCTCCAGTACTCCATCAGCACAGCCCAAAAAGAGACGTTTCGCCTGAAATGCCACTTCGCCAGCAGAAAGATCAGGCACATGAGCATCACAAGGAAGCGCTGCCTTTAACACCGTAAGAGGCTTTTGGGCCACCACACAACGGGCAGGATGATTATCGCTTGATGCTTGGATATGGCGATACGCTTGCGTTCTATCAAGAGAAGGATCAATGTCCAGTTCGCCCTTTTCGATCTTATGGGCATAGGTAACTGTCCTATCGCTTTGAGGAAGCCAGGAGAGTTGATTGCCCGACGCCAACACATCAAGCACTTCAACTAACGTGGTGCCCCCTACGCGCGCCAATTCATCAGAAAGCAGAGATGCCGACTTAGCGTCTACAGGTACCTTGCGCGTGGCACAGGTATCGCCCGTATCCAGCCCTTCCTCCATGCGCATAATGCCGATGCCCGTCTCGCTATCACCCGCTAAAATAGCCCGCTCAACCGGAGCGGCACCGCGCCAACGGGGCAACAGCGACCCGTGAACATTCAAACAGCCCAGCCGAGGTAACTCCAGCACGCTTTTCGGCAACAGCGCACCAAAAGCAGCAACACAGATAACATCAGGTCTGAAATCTTCCAAGGCACTCATCGCTTCATCGGATTTGAAGGACGAGCATTCTAACACTGGTATTTCATGAGAGAGGGCAAGCACCTTCACCGGAGAGCTTACCAGTGACTTACCCCGACCACGAACGGCATCAGGGCGCGTTACCACCCCGACGATTTCATGCTTGGAATTGATCAAGGACTGCAAAATCACCTCAGCAAAATGAGGGGTTCCCATGAATACCACGCGCATGAACTAGCCCACCTCTCCAGGCTTTGCACCAGCTTCCTGAGCAAGCTTGTAATCATGCAATGCCTTAATGCGATCCATAGGACTACACGATTCGAATAAGGTAATACCATTCAGATGATCAATTTCATGCTGCAAACAACGGCCCAACAAACCGTCACTTTCAACGAGCTGTTCATCACCATATTCATTGTAATAACGAACACGCGCCGTAGAAGGACGCGTAATAGGTACCGAAATACCGGGCAGAGACAAGCACCCCTCCATATCGGTCACCGCATCATCGCTGGTCCATTCGATAACAGGATTTATCAACACCATAGGAGCTGGGTCTTCATTTTCATCCAAGCAGTCAATAACCACGATGCGCTTATTGACGCCGACCTGAGGGCCAGCCAATCCACAGCCCGAATTGGCATACATCGTTTTAAGCATCTGTTTGCTTAGCTTAACCAGAGACTTATCGCCCACTTCGCAGGGTTCACAGACGCTACGCAAACCCGGATCGGGAGCCAGTACAATCTTTAATGCTTTCACGGAGATATACCTTTCTTCTATTATTTTTCACTTGAAAGTATACCAGCCGCCGTAATTGGTAGTTAGGCTGTAACAAATTAACCATGCGCAAGCTAGGAAGTTACCTTAGTGCAAGCCTAGATAATCAGCTATGCGCAAACCAACAGCGATTTATGCTGGTTTGCGCCAGGTAGGAGATTACTGTTCGAGCGATATATGATGCTGACGCAGATTCTGCAGTTCCTTTTGAAGAGCCACAATGGATTGAAAGATAAACTCCTGCTCTTCGGGATTTATAGCCTGTTCCAGCTGAGCGCGCATCGCCGTGATGGCAGCATCGGTATCGCCGATGGCCAACTCCTCAGCAAAGAAGCTCAACGCCTGGTGAGCAGGCATATCTTCGCCCGTGGACGTAGAAGTTAAAATGCGATTGGCATATTGGCAGCGATCCTGCACCAAACGGATAAGATCTGCGACGCTGATCGAAGGATCAGCTACGGCAATATCCATAATGGCCTGAGCCAATTCGCGATGAACTTTATCATGCCACTCAGTTTGACCCAAAGCATTAAAGAAATCGGGAATCATTGCAGGATTATGAGCACACATGCTTAAGAATTCACGTTCGGTACGCAGACGGTTGCGCTCAGCTGCCGACAGATTTTGTATCGCAGGGGCACGCTTAGCTAATGATTGATTGGAAATTGAGACATCTAAGTCACGCTGCGTTGGCGCTTTAAGCTCTGATAACCGCAATAAAATATCCTGTTCATTGGCATGCACCTTACTTGCCAGATACACGGCATAATCTTTGGCCAGAAGCGAATCTTTGATAGGAGCAAGCACTGAAAGGGCTTCGGTAGCCGCACGCGCACGCCCTTCTGGTGTGGATAGATCATTGCGCGCCAAACGACGATCAATACCATAGCGAATCAACGGCACT
>UQDJ01000053.1 GCA_900539675.1 uncultured Coriobacteriaceae bacterium
GGGACTCTTAATCCCAAGGTCCGGGGTTCGAGTCCCCGACGGTCCACCATGTTATTTCAGCAGCGATATTCGCTGCTTTTTTATTTTCTTGAATGGATTCTTTTTTGAGTGCTCATTGAGCGACATTAAGAAACCATTAAGATGCGTTGGTCGAATTTGACCATTTGTAGTCTATGCATCACCCTTCCGGTCACTTCATTTGTCTATTTCGTTAAGTATCCCGTGTCTGTATCTTTATGGAATCTTAACTTTGATAGGGTAAGTATTTAGAAGATAGAGAAAGTAGCCGTCATTCTGCGACGGCGATCGGCTGGTTCCTGATTTAGGTCACAGATGATGTGTGATCGGCTACTGACTGGCTCGGTGTTTGTTTTGCTTTCAGTAGGGGAGTATGCGTATGGGAACCTTTGAACTTATCATGATGCTGATGTGTGCCGTGCTCATTTCGGCCATTGTTGATCAAGTGGTTCCTCGTATTTCGCTACCTTTAATTCAGATTGCCCTGGGTATTGTTATTTCATTATTTTCCCTTACCCCTATTGAGGTACATTTGGATCCGGAGCTCTTCCTTGTTCTGTTTATTGCACCGCTGTTGTTTAATGATGCGCTCGAACTAAATAAGAAAACGTTTTATGACAATCGTTTCTCTATTTTGTCGTATGCCATTGGTTTAGTGCTGGTCATTATGTTGTGTGTTGGCTTTACCCTGCATTGGTTAGTGCCTTCGATTCCGTTGGCCGCAGCGTTTGCATTGGGTGCAGCGCTTGGTCCAACTGATGCGGTAGCTGCTGCAGCCTTGCGCCAAGAAGCGCAAATTGGCAAACGTGAGGGTGCGATTTTGCAGGGTGAATCGCTTATTAACGATGCATCTGGTGTCGTTTCTTTTCAGTTTGCTATTGCTGCTGCCGTTACTGGTGGTTTTTCGTTATTAGATGCTAGCGCTTCGTTTGCAGTAAGTTTCTTTGGAGGTATTGGCGTTGGAGGCGTCCTGGCGTTCTTGTTTCTGTTTTGTGCGCGCCGTATTCGTCAGATTGGTGTGGATAGCATTACCTTTCATGTTCTTTTAGAAGTTGCCATGCCATTTTTGGTCTATATGATCGCTGAACACATCGGTGTTAGTGGCATTTTGGCGGTGGTCTCGTGTGGTATTTTATGGTCCATTAAACGCGATCATAAAATTTCGCCTCATCAGTCCCGTTTGAACATTGCGCTTACCAGCGTATGGAGTGTGGTGTCATTCGTTTTGAACGGCATCGTCTTTGTTTTGCTTGGTGTGTTATTACCTCATGCAATTCAACCAACCTGGGATGACGTATCAATTGGCAATGTGACCTTAGTGGGTTATGTTTTATTGCTAACGGCTGTTATTGTGGGGCTGCGTTTTGTGTGGGTCATTTTAATGACCAGGGCCACTATTAATCCTGATACCGGCAAACGCGAAGTGTTTAGTAAAAAGATGCTCATCAGCTCTCTGGTTACTACTGTGGGTGGCCCGAAGGGTGCTATCACGCTTTCTATTCTGTTTACTATTCCATATTCGCTTGCTGATGGTTCTTTGTTTCCACAGCGCTCGCTCATTATCTTTTTGGCTTCGGGCGTCATCATTTGTACGCTGCTTATTTCAAACTTCTTGCTTCCGGTTTTAGCGCCACGTCGCGAAAAGGAAGTGGATGCTAAAGCTCAACGTGAGTTCGACAGGATGCGCGTCGAGGTGCTTCGTACGGTGATTGAGCGGCTGATGGCTGACTCTACACCTGAAACGTATCGTGCTATCCGTATTGTCGTACGTGAATATAATCAGCGTATTAATGCTATTTCTTCGACTGGCTTTACAGAAGCTCCCATTGCGACCCAACTGCGTGTGGAAGTTATTGAGCATCAGGCAGAAGAACTGATCCATGCGGCAAGCAATAAAGAAATTGAACCGTATGCTGCCTATCACGTTATTCACGCGCTTTCGGCCCAGAAGGATTTGATTGTGCACGCGAAGGGTAAATCGCTGGCCGCTTACTATGGCTGGGGCCGAATTCGTCGATTCTTCGCTCTGGCGAAACATAGCATTTTAAGTTGGTTGCCTTTTAGTCGTGCAGAAGAAAAGGCGGCAGTAGATAAAGCTCGTGCTTTAAGTGAGCGCTATGCGGTTGAGTATTTGCGTCAGCTGGTAGATAACCCGCGCTATCCCAGTGAAGTGGTTGCTCGTTTCTTGATTCGCCATGAGCAGGCGTTAGCGGTATTTGCTCCATCCATTGATGCAACCGTTGCGTCTGAAGCTATGAAAAACGCCATGGTAAGCACCAATGAAATTCAGCAGCATAGTTTACAGCTGGAACTTGAAATAATACAAGATTTTTACCTTGCTGGCGATTTAACGCGAGCGCAAGCTAAAGAAATGCGCGACAATGCTCAATTGATGAGATTAGATGTCGAAAACCAAGTACTGGATGAATGAACGCCGAAAAACTGCAACAAATAAAAGATCAACTGGCTCAAGTTCCTGCTGAACCGGGGGTGTATCTCTGGAAAAATGCCGATGGCGAAGTTATTTATGTGGGCAAGGCAAAACAGCTTCGCGCCCGCATGCGTCAGTATGTCAATTTTCAAGATGATAGAGCTAAAATACCCCTTCTGGTGTCACAGATTGATTCGTTTGAATATGTCGTTACGGCTAACGAACATGAGAGCTTGGTGCTCGAACGCAACCTGATTGCTCAGTATTCGCCGTATTTTAATGCTGACTTCAAGGATGACAAAAGCTATCCGTTTATCGCGCTTACCAAGGGAGATGTGTTTCCTGCTATCAAATATACGCGTGAAACGCACAAACCCCAGACACGCTATTTTGGTCCCTATACCGACAGTCGGGCTGCGCGTGAATTGGTGGATATCGTGCGTCGCGTGGTGCCCATTTGCACTTCGTCCTGTGCGGATTGGCGTCGCATGACACGCCAGCTTGAAAGCACTCCTTACGAAGAGCTGGAGCTTTCGAGTCGTCCGTGTTTTGACTGCCACGTAGGCCTAGGACCTGGAGCGTGTTGTGGGTATATTACGCCTGAAGAATATCAGGCACAGGTACATCGCGTTGAGCGATTCTTAGCTGGGCAACACAGTGAGTTTATTGAGGAACTTACCGACGAGATGAATGAAGCGGCCTCCCAGCTCGATTTTGAACGAGCGGGTCGTATTAAGGGCCGCATTGATACCATCAAGGCACTTTCGCAAACCCAACATGCAGTATCTTCGCATCGATTGAATGCCGACGTTATTGGTGTGTATCGCGAAGAAACCATCGCCGGTATTACGGTGCTTATTCTTCGTGAGGGACGCATTGTTAATACCAACGAATTCATTTTCAACAAAGGCAAAGATGTTCCGGAAACTGAACTGTTGCGCATGTTCATCTTGCGATACTACGACTCAACCGAGTCCATTCCTCATGAGCTCATTGTGAATTGTATTCCGGATGATGCTGAGGTTATTGAGCAGTGGCTTACCGAAAAATTGGCAAGTCCCTACGGTGCTAAGGTGCACTTCACTCAACCGCAACGCGGTGAGAAAAACGCGTTGATGGAAATGGCTTCTCGTAATGCCCGGCACGTATTGATGCGCTATAAAGCCCGTAGCAGTTATGATAATAAACGTATTAATGATGCTCTGTTGCAACTGGAAAGTGCTTTGGCGCTCGAACGTCCGCCACTGCGTATTGAATGCTTCGATATTTCTACCATCCATGGTCGTTATTCTGTGGCTTCCATGGTGGTGTTTACCAATGGTAGGCCCGATAAAAGTCAGTATCGACGTTTCAAGATTCGTATGGAAAGTGAAGAAGCGAACGACTTCGCCATGATGAGCGAAGTATTTGCGCGTCGCTATTGCAAGGAGCGTCTGGCTGATGAGCGTTTTGGCAAGCGACCAGATTTGATTATCGTTGATGGTGGCAAGCCCCAGCTGACAGCAGCTATAAAGCAGCTCGATGAATTAGGGGCCAGCGATATTGATGTGTGCGGTTTGGCGAAACGCGACGAAGAACTGTTTGTGCCATGGCAGGATTCAGGTCCGGTGGTACTGCCCAGTGGTAGCCCTAGCCTGTATTTGGTGAAGCAAGTTCGCGATGAAGCGCATCGTTTCGCTATTACCTTTCATCGTGAATTGCGCGGCAAAGGTATGACTACCAGTATTTTAGATGAAGTCATAGGTATGGGTCCCAAGCGCAAGAAAGCCCTGCTTAAAGCGTTTGGCTCATTTGCTGCATTACGTTCGGCAACTTTGGACGAAATTAAACAAACGGGTGCCGTTCCTGCTCAGGTATCAGAAGACGTGTATGCTGTTTTACGAGCCTTTGAGTCTGAGAAGTCGAAGTCAAAATTGTTGGATGATACGGGTGCGCCCCTTGAAAATGTGGGTGCATCACATGGTAATGATACGGATGCCACAGAAGTTGAGGGGGCTGGCAATGACTGACCAAGTCGATAACAATCACAAGCAGGCAGACTTGCAGACACAGCAGGCGCAAGCGTCAGAGGCACCGAACGCTGCTTCGACCACGATACGCTCTGGCTCGACTGCTGCGACCACGATAAGCTCTACCTCAACTGGTGTGGCTTCGACGAGTTGCGATTCTGCTGCAGATGCCACAACAAGTTCCGATTCTTCTGCAACGCCAGATGCTACGACTGCTCCTGATCCCACTAAAATGGGCCCCGATGTTGTCATCATTACGGGTATGAGCGGTGCGGGGCGAACCGAAGCCATGCATACCTTCGAAGACTTAGGTTATTTCTGTATCGACAATCTTCCGCCTTCGCTCATTATGAATATGATCAGCTTGGCAAGTTTGCCTGGACATAATGAAATTGGTCGTAAGCTGGCAATCGTATGCGATGCGCGTAATCGCGAATACTTTAAGCAACTTGTAGGCGAACTGGAAAATATGCGCAATGCGGGTATTACGTTTCGCATCATCTTTTTGGACGCGCGCGATGAGGTGCTTATTTCTCGCTACAAGGCATCACGTCGTCGTCACCCGCTGTGTGTGAACAATTCGTTCTCCATTGCTCAAGCTATTTCTTATGAACGCAAGCTTACTCAGGAATTGCGTGATGTAGCCAATTCCTATATTGATACGTCGGATATGAAACCTCGCGAATTGCGTGAGGCTTTGCGTGAGTTATATTCGCAGGAAACCGATAAAGACGGCATGAATGTAGTGGTGTACTCATTTGGCTTTAAACATGGTGCTCCTTTAGATGCTGATATTGTTATCGACGTGCGTTTTTTGCCAAATCCGTTTTACATTCCAGAATTGCGCGGTCTTACCGGCCTTGATAAGCCGGTTGCAGATTACGTGCTCAACAACGACGAAACCCATAAGTTTTTAGATGCGTGGCAAAATCTGCTTAATTGCGTCATGCCTGGTTACGTTGCGGAGGGCAAGCAGCATTTGGCTATTGGTGTTGGCTGCACGGGAGGTCAGCATCGAAGTGTGGTGCTTGCCGAACAGACGGCGTCGTTTTTGCGTGATCAGGGATATAACGTGCATGCTTATCATCGCGATATTGCTCTGGCTGATACCAGTAAGGGAGCTACGAAATGAGTGCGCTCAATATAGGACAGGGGCATTCCGAACACGGCTTTAGGCTTGATCCGTCTTCCACTCAGGCGTTTCGACGGGTTGATTCGATTAAGCGTCATCTGTCGTTACGCTCGGACAACCTTGATCCTACACACCTTAAAGCGGTGGTTATTGGTGGAGGCACGGGCGCGCCGGTATCCATTCGTACCTTGCTGGCGCTAGGGGTGCAGACTTCTGCTGTGGTTGCTATGGCAGATGATGGTGGATCCACCGGCATTTTGCGCGAAGAGGCTCATGTGACGCCGCCGGGTGATATTCGTAAGTGTCTTGCCGCCTTTGCTGCTGATCCAGACGATCCGCTGACCAAGGCGTTTAAATATCGTTTTGATTTTGCGCGCAATCACACGTTGGGCAATTTGATGCTGTCTGCCCTGGAAAACGCCACCGGATCGTTTCCTGAGGCAATTAAAATTTGTGGCAAGTTACTCGGAGCACGTGGGCACGTGTATCCTTCTACCCTCAATAACGTAACCCTGTGTGCTCGCACACAGGATGGTCGTATATTGCATGGTCAGGCGTTGGCTTCTAAGTCTGCTACGGCACTTGATCAGGTATGGTTGGAATCGCCTGAAGAATGTTTACCCTATATGGAAGCTATTCGTGCTATACGCCAGGCTGATATTGTTGTGCTGGGTCCTGGATCTCTGTTCACTTCCATCATTCCTAACTTGCTGGTACCAGGCATCGTGGACGCTATTGCTCAGTCCAAAGCGCGTACCGTTTTTGTATGCAGTTTGGCAGACCAGCAGGGTGAAACCTGGGGGCTTTCAGCGCGAGAACATGTGGAAGCGCTGCTGCGTCATGGTATGAGAGGGTGCTTGGATTATGTGTTGATCCACAGCGATGGCAAGCCTTATAAGGCGCGATCTATTACGGGTGCGTTTGAAGCGGTGGCCGGAGAAGCTTCTCAGAAAAGTGCCATGAGCGAGATGCGTGATGGTCTCAGTTTGCCAGAGCACACCAAGATTCGTTCCGTTAAGGTGTCCCAAGAAGATGTGGATGCTATTCAGGCGCAAGGACCGGTTGTTCTATTGCGCGATATGAAAGATCCTCTTCGACCTACCTGGCATGACCCTACGGCCCTTGCGGATGCCTTTATGGGGGTGTTTAAGCTTTGTCATTTACGACAGAGGTAAAAGAAGAACTTTCTCGCGTTGAGCCGACATGCTCTCATTGTGATGCAGCCACGTTAGCGGCGTTGATTCGCATTGAAGGCAGCATTTTTTTGGCAGGGCCGGGGAAGTTTCGTTTGGAAATTTCCACCGACGTACCTCAAGTGGCACGCTTCATTATTAAGTCATTACATGAACGCTATGCACTTAAAACGGATCTCACCATGCGCCGTAACGTGTTGCATAAAACTCCCAATTGGCTTATTGATATACCCAATCAGCCGGGCCTTTCTGAAGCACTCAATGATTTAGGCATTGTGGGTGAAGAAGGCCTTCAGCGTGGCATTGACCCCAGTTTGGTTCAAAAACAGTGTTGTGCTTCTGCTTATCTGCGTGGCGTGTTTTTGGGCAGTGGATTTATTTCCAATCCGCGGGGCGATTTCCATTTTGAGATTACCGTCGAATCGCAAACGATGGCACACGACATTGTTGAACTGATGGCAACAAAGGATATTCACGCCAAAATAGTTGAACGACGTAATGCCTATACGGTGTACTTGAAAAGCGGCGCTGCCATTTCTGCGTTTTTAGCTTTTGTGGGCGCTCACCAGAGCGCACTTAAGATGGAAAATGAGCGCGTGATTAAAAGTGTACGTAATGATGTCAACCGTCGGGTAAATGCCGAAATTGCCAATCAGGCTAAGACGGCGGAAGCTTCGGTTGAACAGGTGCAAGCTATCCGCACGCTGCTTGATCATAGGGATATTAAGTCGTTACCTCGTGGATTACAGGAATTTATCCAGCTGCGGGTTCGCTATCCAGAAGCCACCCTTAAAGAACTAGGGGAGCGTGCTAATCCGCCGTTGTCGAAATCCGCCATCTATCATCGTGTACGCCGTATTGAACAGTTGGCCAAAGAGGTTTCTAAACGCTAGCAACCAGTAACCGGATATACGACATTGTTAGGCGATAATCCCTTGATAGTATGACCCAGTGTTAAAATATCTCGTAACATTAAAGCGTACGTGCTTGGTGCGTATTTGTAGTATCTATATCAAGCAAAACGCTTCCGTCATCTTTGAAAGGGGACCTCTATGGCAATCAAAGTTGGTATCAACGGCTTTGGCCGCATTGGCCGACTTGTGTTTCGCGCAATGGAGAAGGATCCAGCCTTTGAAATTGTGGCAATCAACGACCCGGGCAGCATTACGGCTGCAGCTCATCTACTGAAGTATGATTCTATTCATGGCCGCGTATATGACGATGTTACGGTTGATGGCGATTGCATCGTAGTTGATGGCAAGCGTGTTCACGTAGAATCTGATCGTGATCCGGCAAATATTCCTTGGGGAGACTTGGGCGTAGAGTTGGTTATTGAATCTACCGGCTTTTTCACTGATGCCAAGGTTGCTTGCAAGCATATTGAATCGGGTGCTAAGAAGGTGCTGATCACTGCTCCTGCAAAAAATGAAGACATTACCATTGTTATGGGTGTAAATGATGATCAGTATGATCCAGCAAAGCACAATATCGTTTCCAACGCTTCATGCACCACGAATTGCTTGGCTCCTTTGGCTAAGGTTTTGATGGATAACTTTGGCATCAAGCGTGGTTTTATGAATACGATCCACTCTTATACCAACGACCAGAAGATTTTGGATCAGGCTCATAAGGATCTGCGCCGTGCTCGTGCTGCTGCACTTTCTATGATCCCCACTACCACTGGTGCTGCTCGTGCAGTTTCTTTGGTATTGCCCGAATTGAAGGGCAAGCTGGATGGCTTTGCAACCCGCGTTCCTACTCCTGATGGATCTATGGTGGACTTGACGGTTGAATTGGATCGCGAAGTTACCGTTGAGGAAGTAAACGCTGCGGTAAAGGCCGCATCTGAAGGCTCTATGAAGGGCATTCTGGATTATCTTGTTGATCCTATTGTGTCTTCCGACATCATTGGCGACGATCATTCTTCGCTCTTTGATAGCCAGCTGACCATGGTATTGGGTGGCAAGAGCAACATGGTTAAGGTTGTTTCCTGGTACGACAACGAATGGGGCTATTCTAACCGCGTAAAGGACTTGGCAAAAATCATGCTCTAAGCCTTCGTGCGTTAGAGAATTTACTGAACATGAGGTAATGCTAGAGAGTCTCCTGGTTCACATAAAACGTGGATCGGAGGCTCTCTTTTTTGTGAGTGAAAGGTCTGTAATGGGTAAGGTAAAAACGCTGGCAGATGCTCAGGTTGAAGGCAAACGCGTATTGTGCCGTGTTGATTTTAATGTACCGCTAAAGGATGGCGTGGTCACCGATGACACGCGCATCAAGGCGGCGCTTCCCACTATCCAGTATCTGATTGATCATGGCGCTAAGGTAATTCTGTGCAGCCATTTGGGTCGTCCCGAAGGTACGGGGTATCAAGCAGAGTTTTCCTTGGCTCCAGTTGCTAAGCACCTTTCCGAGGTTTTGGGTAAGCCGGTTGCCTTTGCTAGGGATACCATTGGCGAGTCTGCCAAAGAGACAGTTTCTCATCTGCAAAACGGCGATGTATGTTTGCTGGAGAATGTTCGTTTTGATAAGCGCGAAAAGAAAAACGATCCCGAATTTGCCAAAGCCCTTGCAAGCCTGGCTGAAGTGTATGTAAACGACGCTTTCGGTGCGGCACATCGTGCTCATGCCTCCACGGCAGGCGTTGCGGCTTATTTGCCAGCCTATGCAGGCATGCTGATGGAAAAGGAAGTGCATACCCTAACGTCTATGCTTGAAAATCCCAAGCATCCCTTTGTTGCTATATTGGGTGGCTCTAAGGTATCTGATAAGGTTGCTGTGATTGATGCCCTCATCGATAAGTGCGACACCTTAATTATTGGTGGGGGGATGTGTTTTACCTTCTTGGTTGCACAAGGCTATTCGGTTGGCACGTCGCTGATGGAAAAGGATTGGGTTGAACGTGCTGCAGCTATGCTTAAAAAAGCACAGGAAAAGGGTGTTGAAATTCTTTTGCCTTCCGATGTGGTTTGTGCAAGCGAATTTTCCAATGATGCCAAGACGCTGCATTGCAACGTAAGCGATATCCCCGACGACATGATGGGCTTGGATATTGGTGAAGAAACCACTAAGGCCTATGCTAAGGCTATCGCAAAGGCCAAGACCGTCTTCTGGAATGGTCCCATGGGTGTGTTTGAAATGTCGTCATTTGAAGCGGGCACTAAGGGTGTGGCACTGGCGGTTGCAGCAAATAAGGAAGCTGATACTATCATTGGTGGCGGCGATAGCGTTGCTGCCGTCAACAAGTTCAATTTGGCTGATCAGATGACTTTTATTTCTACCGGTGGCGGTGCTTCTATGGAATTGGTCCAAGGCGAAGCACTTCCTGGCGTGGAAGCTTTGAAGTAGGGGGCGCTCATG
>UQDJ01000054.1 GCA_900539675.1 uncultured Coriobacteriaceae bacterium
TATTCATTACCTCTAAGGAGACACTATGAGTGTTGATAATGACGTAATTACTAAATCGGAAACTGTCGATACTACCAAAACGGCAAAAGTGCAGGCGACCAAGATAACGCAAAAGGTTTCTGATCCTAATTCAGCTATTAAGTACTTGGGATTCTCTCTACTTCTGACTTATCACTATGTATTGTGGTTTATGCCGGAAAGCTTTTATGACACAAATTTACTTTCCTCCACGATTACCATTGCATGGTTATGTAATTTAGTGGGTACTTCAATTGCGATGATTATTGTTGCGGTAGCGCTCGGGCGAAATAAGCATCTCTCTGATATTCAAAACCTTCATTACATCGTACCCATAGCTCTCATCGCAATAACGTTGTTTATGCAATACAACACATCCGCCCTAGGATCGACCATCATTCTTAATGGATGCTCATTCTTGGCGGGTGGAATCGAAGGGTTAATGTGGGTGCTGTGGGGCGAGTGCCTCATTCGTGCCCGTGCCAAGTTTTCTGTTATGCATATCGGTGCAATGTTTGGCTGCACCCTGTTTGCCGGCATGCTCTTCGCTGTTATGCTGCCGAACTTTGTAGTGCCCTTATTTGTAAATGCGCTTTTGGTGCTTTCTGCAGTACTGCTTCTCATTCAAGTACGTACTCTTAAAGAAGATTTCCTCACCTTACTTCCAAAGAAAACGGTGAAAGGAGCTCGCCGTACGGTCATTACGGTAAGCGCTATTACCTTTATCACATCGATGGCATGTTATTTTCTTATTGCCATCATTCCTTGGGAGCTATTGCCCTTACAGGTAGGTTGTTTTACCTTAGGGATTTTTGCCGCAGCTGTTTTGATATTGATCATTTCGGTTCTGTCATCTTTAGGCAAAGGCAAAGCTTCTATTTTCAAGATTTTTCCCTACTACTTAGTGCTCTCCATTATTAGCTTCTGTATGTTCTTATTTTCTCCGCTGTTCAACTTGCCGTCATTCGTGTTGGCACTTTGCATTTCTTCGCTCTTGGAAGTTTCTCTTATCATGTACTTCGGCATATTGATGCAGCGTGGGTTCTTTGCACCAGCAACTGCCTTTGCCTTTTCGGTCGTTTCGGTTCGTATGGGCATTTTTGTTGGCAATTGTTTGGCGGTGTATTACGAATTTCACCCATCTGTCGCTGAAGTGTTCACTCCTATAACAGCGTTCGTTTTCATTATCCTTCTAGCTGTAGTATTGGTGCCTATTGCCAAGCATGAAACTGATGTCTTAAAACTGACCAGTGCCCCGGTAAGCCCATCTGAAACCGACACGATTTGCAATCAGATTTCAACCCAATTCAAACTTTCAGAGCGCGAGACGGAAATTTTAAAGCTAATTGCACGCGGTAATACCGCTAATGGCATAGCAAAAAAGCTTATTATCTCGCCTCATACGGTAAACACCCATATTCGCAATATCTATGAGAAGGTGGGCATTCATAAACGCAATGAGCTTTTGGAGTATATCAATATGCGTAAATCAGATCATGAAGAAGCCTAGCTTTTATCAAGCAGGTAAAACGTTCAACTAACCCTGTAGAGGTATTGATTACACGGAGGACAACTTTTCAAATTCAGAACAGCGAACAACCTTATGTATAGTTCCTCCAGCGACGACACAATCATGATCATAGAGAACCACCGCTTGCCCCGGGGCAGCGAAACGCTGATGTTCAAGAAATGTCACCCGTAAGGTATCTTCGCTCACTAACTGTGCAACGGCTGAGATGTTGCGGGATCGATAGTTCACCTTGGCAAACACACGCTGAGGTTTTGTAAAGTCTATACCATCAAGTATAGAGACATCGCACGCTTCTAGATGATGTACAGCAACCGACTCAGCAGGACCTACTACCAACGTGTTATCTGAACCACGCTTTTCAAGCACAAAGAGAGGGTGCCCGACAGCTACCCCTAATCCCTTACGCTGACCGATGGTGTAATGAACCAGTCCCTGATGGATGCCCAACACAGTTCCTGATTCGTCGACGATAGTTCCCGGTTCAAACGATGTATGGGTGTGATCCGCAATAAAAGAAGCATAATCGCCTTCTGGGATGAAGCAAATATCCTGACTGTCCGGCTTTTTTGCATTCTGAAATCCTGCAGCTTGAGCAATGGATCTAACTTCGTCTTTGGTGTAAGCGCCTAAAGGTAAGAGAGTGTGAGCCAAATCATCCTGTGATAGATGATACAAAACGTAACTTTGATCTTTATTGGGATCTAAAGCTCGATGGAGCTCATAACGGTGAACTTGATCGTTATAAATAATTTGTGCATAATGGCCGGTTGCTAAATAATTGAATCCTTCGCGTCGTCGCAATTCTTGCAATGCACCAAACTTAAGGTACTTGTTACACTCAACACATGGATTGGGAGTTTCTCCGTTTAGATATGCCTCACAAAAAGGGGTCATAACGTCTCTGTCAAACAGCGCTCGATAGTCAAGCGTTTGATGAGGTATACCAAGACGGCGAGCAATTTTTCTTGCATCGTCTATTTCGGCTTCGCTCCCGTGAATGAGTTGCATCGTAACACCAACAACTTCATAGCCAGCATCAAGCAAAAGTTTTGCAGTTGCAGAACTATCGACACCACCGCTCATTGCACAAATAACGCGTTTAGATGAGGACATACTTAGCCCTTAATCGATTCATTCATGCTACCTGATCTAAATCCTTGCAGGTCAAGTGTCACTTGATCAAAATCGAGCGCTTTTAACCTGTGAACGATTGTTGCTCGTTTACCGTCACCAAATAGTTTTACGAACTGATCGGCGTTATCTAGGATGGTTGGATCTATCTCAATTCGGGCAAAGCATTCGTTGTTTGCTTGATATACCCGAACGCGTACCTTTTCAAATCCCATCTGGTGAAGAAACGCTTCAGCCTCATCGACTCGAGAAAGATCCTGTACAGACAATTCAGTATTGTATGGAAACCTTGTAGCCAAACAGGCATTAGATTGTGTGTTCCAAGTTTGCAAGTTCAGCTTACGAGAAAGAAGGCGGATATCGTTTTTAGTAAATCCAGCATCAAGAAGAGGACTTACCACGTTAAGTTCATGCAGGGCTTTCATGCCGGGACGATAGTCTTTAGTATCATCAACATTCGTGCCATCTGCAATAACGGGAAAACCAGCCTCTTGAGCCTTCTGTATCATGGTGTTAAAGAGATATTTTTTACAGTAGTAGCAACGATCTGTTTGATTGGTACGAAATTCGGGAACACTCAATACATCCGGGTAACAAATCAGCTGTTTAATACCCCTTTCAGCGCAAAAATGCTGTGTGGCCTTTGCTTCTGCAGCAGGAACCATCGGAGCTAAGCAGCTTATTGCTACCACGTGAGAGCCTAATACCTCATGCGCAACAGTCAATAACAACGTGGAATCCACTCCACCAGAAAATGCAATTGCCAAGCTATTGAAGTGGCTTAACGATTCCCGTAATAGCGCGTATTTCTTTTCGATACCATCCATAGGGTTTACCTTACCTATAAATGCATATCCAGCCAAGAAAGAAGGTGTGGTACCCCAATGAGAACCACACCTTACGCACAATTAACGGCTTTTAACTAGACATATTTTAAAAACGTTTAAAAGTTAGTGCTCTTATTGGATGCCCTCCAAGTGAGGAATACCTTCAAAGCCCTTTTCAAGATCCTCATCAGTTGGAATATAGTCTGTCATTGTACCTGCCATATAGGACTGATAAGCACTTAAATCGAAGTAACCCGTACCCGTGAGACCAAAGACTATGTTTTTCTCTTCGCCCGTCTCTTTGCACTTGAGAGCCTCATCAATAGCAACACGGATGGCATGAGCGCTTTCGGGTGCTGGAAGTGTGCCCTCGACACGCGCAAACAACGTTGCTGCGTCAAATACCTTCGTTTGTTCAACTGCACGAGCCTCATCAATCAAGCCGTCGTGATATAACTCAGACAGAATCGGACTCATACCGTGATAACGAAGACCACCAGCATGATTAGGAGAAGGAATAAAACCAGAGCCCAAGGTGTACATCTTGGCCAACGGAGTTACTTTGCCTACGTCACAGAAGTCATAGGCAAATTTGCCACGTGTCAAGGTAGGACAGCTTGCAGGTTCAACGGCAATAAAGTATGGAGCCTCTTTTCCGGCAAGCTTATCACCCATAAACGGAGCAATAAGACCACCCAAATTTGAGCCGCCTCCCGCACAACCAATTATTACGTCAGGCTTTACGCCGATTTTCTGCAAAGCAGCTTTCGTCTCAAGACCAATGATAGATTGATGTAAGAGCACCTGATTCAATACACTGCCCAAAACATAGCGGCATCCTTCAGTGGAAGTAGCCTCTTCCACTGCTTCAGAAATAGCTGTACCTAGAGAACCAGTATTATCAGGATCCTTTGCCAAAATGGCGCGACCAACACTTGTTTCGTTAGAAGGTGAAGGGGTAACGCGTGCGTTATAGACTTCCATGACTGCTTTGCGGTAAGGTTTCTGCTGAGCAGAACACTTAACCATATATACGTGCAGATCCAAGCCAAAAAATCCACAGGCCATAGCTAAAGCAGTGTCCCACTGTCCGGCACCAGTTTCCGTCGTAAGACGGGTTAAACCTTGCTGCTTCGCGTAATATGCCTGAGCAATTGCAGAATTGAGCTTGTGGGAACCACTCGTGTTGTTACCTTCAAATTTGTAATAGATATGAGCTGGCGTATCCAACGCCTTTTCTAAAAATTCTGCATGAACCAAAGGCGAAGGACGATACATCTTGTAAAAGTCCTGCACTGGATCGGGGATTGGAATAAAGCGGTCGGTTGTGTTCAATTCCTACTTGGCCAGTTCGGTGGAAAAAACATGAGACAGGTCATCAACAGTCACCGGTTTTAGTGTAGCGGGATTTAACATAGGCGCATGATCAACATGATCAGCATACATATCTGCACGTAAATTATAGTAATGCGTGGGCATTTCTTCTTCCGTCAGATAGGTTTTATACTCAGTGTTTTCAGGCTTGGTCATCTTCTTCTCCTTTCGAAACGGAGACGAAGGCATAAAAAAATCGCCCTGTCTCCTACAACTTTCGTGCAGGGACAAGAGCGAAGCTCCTGCGGTGCCACCACTGCTTGGTTGAATCGTACAACCCACTCACGAAGTGCAATCACACTTCTGCTCTGTAACGGGAGCACCCGTCTTGTGCTACTGGATCAACATAATCAGACGGCATCAACAATGTGATAACTGTCGAATCAATGTTGAGTATTCACTCAAGCCCTCGGAGGTCCATTTGATGATCCGCTCTCTGCCGGGATTCCAGCCTCCCCCGACTCTCTGTAAGTGCGCTATCACCGTTACTTCCTCGTCAACGGTTTCAACAAAGCGAATAGTAGCAAAAGCATTAAAACCAAGCAACCCTATTTGCGTTACATCCTTGTTAACCAATGGTAGCGCAGCTTGTTGAGCTGCATTTATGTGTCAGAACTCCTCATTTTTCGCTCTTAAAGTGCGCAAAGCGCACCGAGTCATGCGATCCTTTATTAATCTTATATGCGATCCTGTATTGATTTTATTTGCGATACCTGCTGCGTATGTTATGCGATGTCTGTTACGTCCTCGCGTTATTCATAGGTAAAGACGAACTTTCTTCGACCTTGAATAATGGTATAAAGGCCCAATAGAAACGCAAGCACAATCAAACCAATGGCCATAATCCATTCCGCATCCCAACTCAGATCTGCCACAGCAGCAAATGCTGTTGCTGCTAGAGCACCAGAAAGATTGACGGCAATTGCCACACGCGAATAGATAACCGTATAGTTACGAGGTCCCACCAATTGACGCGTTACTGTAGCTCCCAGCGCATCAACCGCCGCATATAGAACACCAAATAGCAAGCCTCCCGCATACACAAAGAGCGTGGATATGGTGATTCCAAACCACATACATAAAATGCTTGCTACACCACAACAGCAGGGCAGTACCAAAGCAAACACAAGGTTCCTATCTGAAAGAGCTCCTAGACCTACCTTGCTCAAGGCAGAAACGATCATAATGCAAGCACTCACTCCAGATGCCAAAACGATCGCCATTTCAGGGGTAATCTGTGAATCACTTAATCCAGCAACATGATAGATATAAGAGGCAAATAAATTTCCTACCACGGTAAGAGCATTGAATATGCCCATCGCAAGCATGAGCGTATAGAAAATTGGTGACCTAAATACAACATGACAAGATATGCCCCATTGTTTGCCTTTCTCTTCCTTTAGAGATGGATGTGAGAAAGTATCTTCAAGCAGAATCTCGTCATGTGACTCGCTGCTCTCCTTTGAATCTGTTCCATACGGGTTAAGTTTTAGCTCTTGTGGATAACTGCGGATGCATACGGTAGCCGCCGGAAGTCCCAGTAAAAGAACAATTGATGCAAATGCTGCGTACGCAACGTGCCAATCGGCATAGGTAAGCAACACGCCGCCAACTACGCTCCATAAAGCGCCACCCACACCAGACATAGCTAAGCAAAGTCCGATAAAAAATCCGGTTCGCTTTACAAACCAACGATTGATAAGGGTGGGCACAGCCAAGAACATGAGAGAAACGATGCCTAACCCTTCAATGACACCTGATATATAGAATTGCCAGACTTCGGTCCATAGTGAGCAGCAACCCATACCAAATGCCACAAATATAACTGACACACTGAGCACTGCTCGTAAATCAAAACGTTCCATCAAATTTCCGGCAACAGGTGATGCAATAGCACCGATGAGATAAATCAGCGTAATAAAAAACGTAAAGGAGCTAGAAGAAACGCCCAATGTCTCAGACACGGGCACTACAAAGATTGCCCAGGTGTTGTACACCAATGCGCAAGGACCTAAGCAGATAAGAATACCTGCTAATACGACCAAATAGTGGCGCAGAGTAAAGCTGCTCATTGCCCCGCCCTCCTTGGGCTACAACCCGGCCTTGCACACCAGCATATTACCTTGCGCAGGTGCTATGCTTCCCCATGAACCAGATCATAAGCTTCGTTACGCGACAAACCGAATTCATCGCGCACTAAACGCACAATATCTTTTTTGGACAGATTACCATCTTTAAGCAATTGTTGAGCACGCTGTTGGGCAGTTATGAACTGCACCTGTTTATCGGCAGCCTCTTCTTCGGCATTGGGAGCATCGATAACCAAAACGATTTCGCCTTTGATAGAACCTTCTGCTTGCCTGCGAATGAATTCTTGTGCAACATCAGACGCAACACCGCGATACACTTCTTCGTGAACCTTGGTAAGCTCACGACATACCGCAACACGACGATAGGGAAAGACTTGAGCTATAACCTGCAGTGTAGAAGCAACACGCTGTGGACTTTCATAAAACAGCAGAACTGCATCAAGATGGTTCAGTTGAGACAATAACCGCTGCTGATCTCCTGTTTTACGAGGAAAGAACGCGCCAAAATAGAAGGATTGTCCACGAAAGCCACTTGCCACATAAGCAGTGGTAACTGCCGTAGGCCCCGGCAATACTTCAACGGGAGCACCTACCGTACGCACAGCGTCAACCAAACGAAGCCCGGGATCGGATACCCCCGGCATACCAGCATCGGAAGCGTAGGCGATAATTTCTCCCGCTAACACGCGTGATGCAATCGATTCAGCTTTATGTGAAATCGTCGATTCATCCAATCGCTCGAGGCGCTTTTCGACACCCAATACCGCAAGCAGCTTCCCTGTTACCCGTGTATCTTCGCAACACACCACATCACACGACTCAAAGGCAGCTATAGAACGCTTGGTAACATCACCTAAATTTCCTAAGGGAGTCGGACAAATAATAAGTTTGCCTCTGTGATTCGAGGGAACTGTATGAAAAGAAGAGGATTCCACTGAGCGGACCTTTCAATATTTCTGAAAAACAATACCTGATAAGGCTCGATACAATACCTGATAAGGCTCGGACTTATATACCACAAACATGCGAAATGCCGCGTTTAGCACTTCAGCCAAACGCGGCATTTACCTGAGCGAGCAGTTATTCTTCGATAGCAGCAATCACTTCAACTTCCACCAAAGCACCCTTAGGTAGAGCGCCCACCTCTACAGCAGAACGAGCTGGCAGATGAGTTCCAAATGACTGAGCATACACCCCATTGAACGCAGCAAAGTCAGAAATATCGTTCAGGAAACACGTAGTTTTGACCACATGTTCGAAGTCAGTGCCTGCTGCCTTGAGGAGGCCAGCAACATTCTTCATAACCTGAGCGGTCTGCTCCTCAATGGTCGTGCCCACCATTTCACCTGTTGCAGGATCCAGCGGGATTTGCCCAGATGCGAACAGGATTCCGTTCACCACCACACCTTGAGAATAAGGACCAATAGCCGCAGGTGCATTTTCGGTGCTAATAGCGCGCATCTTTCCTCCTTTATTATTAAAACATGCATAATATAGTGCATATCTTAGCGCGATCGGTTAATACTGATGAGCTAGAAAGAATAGGTGAGATAAAAGATCAGAGGATGCCCATGCTTACGCTTAGTACCTTCGAAGAAGCTGCAAAGAAAGTTAAAGAAGTAACCCAAGAAACCAAACTCATTTATAGCCCTCATTTCAGTAAAGAGACGGGCAATGAAGTGTACCTGAAACCGGAAAATATGCAGCGAACCGGTGCGTATAAGGTTCGCGGTGCTTATTATAAAATCAGCACGCTGACCGATGAGGAACGCGCCCATGGTCTGATTACTGCTTCCGCTGGCAATCACGCGCAAGGTGTTGCTTTTGCAGCTCGTAAATATGGCGTTGAAGCAACCATTGTTATGCCCACAACGACACCTCTCATTAAAGTTGAGCGCACCAAAGAACAGGGAGCAAAGGTTGTACTTCAGGGCGATGTATACGATGAATCTTATGACTACGCGTTGAAGCTTGCAGAAGAACAGTCTCTCACCTTTATTCATCCTTTTAATGATCCTATTGTTGCTGCAGGACAAGGCTCCATTGCCATGGAGATTTTCCAAGAATTACCTCTGGTCGATATTATTTTAGTTCCCATTGGAGGCGGCGGATTGGCAACCGGTATTTCCACGCTTGCCAAGATGCTTAATCCCCGCATTCAGGTTATTGGTGTTGAACCGGCTGGAGCTGCTTGTATGAAGGCTTCTCTTGAAGCAGGGCATGTCGTTAAACTCCCAAGTGTCAATACCATTGCTGATGGCACGGCTGTACTTGAACCGGGCGACAAGATTTTCCCCTACATTCAAAAAAATATTGACGACATCATCACGATTGAAGACGACGAACTGATTGTTGCCTTCTTGGATATGGTGGAAAGCCACAAGATGATTGTTGAGAATTCAGGTCTTCTTTCTGTTGCAGCATTGAAACACCTGAATTGCGAAGGTAAAAAGGTCGTATCCATTCTTTCTGGTGGCAACATGGATGTTATTACCATGGCATCTGTTGTTCAACACGGTCTTATTCAGCGCGATCGTATCTTTACGGTTTCTGTTTTGCTGCCCGACCGTCCAGGGGAGTTGGTGCACGTGGCAAAGACCATTGCCGACGAAAACGGTAATGTTATTCGTTTGGATCACAACCAATTCGTCACCGCAAACCGCAATGCTGCCGTTGAATTGCGCGTAACCATTGAATGCTTCGGAACCGACCATAAGCAGAGTATTGTTCAAGCACTTGAAGACCATGAATTCCGTCCGAAGGTTATTCAAGCTGCGCTCTAAGTTTTGACAAGCGGAATACAGATTGGTTGGAAGTTTGACTATATCCAGTCTCTTAATCTGATTGCCAGACACTACCTTGATGATATATCCCCTACCATAAACCAGGTGGTGGGGGATATTTTTATGGAAAGCTTTAATGAGTGAGCGACATAAGCCATAGCCCATAATCCATAGACCATAAGGCATAAATCAAAAGCTCACAACCGAAAAATAGAATCATACGAATCAGATTTGGCCACACCTTCACCATGAAGTTTAGGACCTTTATTGCCTCAAAGTTTTAGGGCTTAATTGTCTCGTTTGTGTCTCGTTTGTTAGAGAATGCCGGTTTCGAGCAAGAGATCGTAGATGAC
>UQDJ01000055.1 GCA_900539675.1 uncultured Coriobacteriaceae bacterium
ACGCGAAACGCAAAATGTTTCCGGTGTAGATCTCGGTGGTCGCCGTATCATTAAAAAAAAAAAGCTCATCGCTGCTTCCATGTTGGGGCAGGGCAAGAGCATTATTCATAACGTACCGCGTATTTCTGACATTGAAATCATGGTGGAAGTATTGCGTAGCCTGGGCGCAACGGTTGAACGCGAAGGCCACACGCTTACGGTGGATACGGCCAATGCTAACGGACATGAAACGCCCTATGAATTGGTATCCAAAATGCGCGCTAGCATCTCCATTCTCGGCCCCTTGATTGGTCGCTTTGGTCAGGCTCGTGTGGCAATGCCCGGCGGCTGCAAAATTGGTGCACGCAAAATTGATATGCACTTAAAGGTGCTCGAAGCCATGGGCGTGCATTTTGTGAACGATCACGGCTATCTGTATGCTTCATCTCCCGATGGACTTCATGCTGCTGACGTGCTGTTGGAATTTCCTAGTGTTGGTGCAACCGAAAATATGTTGATGGCAGCTGTTGCAATTGAAGGCACATCTACTATAGATAACGCTGCGTGTGAACCAGAAATTGTTGACTTGGCAAACATGCTCAACGCTATGGGTGCCCATGTTGAAGGTGCTGGTACACCTACCATTGCAGTACACGGTGTTCCGTTGTCCGATTTTCATCCTTGCGAACACACCACTGTGGGTGATCGTATTGAAGCTGGCACGTTCCTGACGGCAGGTGCGCTTTTGGGCGGCCCTGTTACCGTAAAGGGCGTTGATCCGCATTTCTTACGCATGGCGCTGATGAAGTTCCAGGAAATGGGCTGCGAAGTTTCTACAACCGAAGATTCCATTACAGTTTCACGCACGGAGCCTTTAAAGCCCACCGATATTCAGACATTGCCTCATCCTGGTTTCCCAACCGACTTGCAGGCGCAGTTTATGCTGTTATGTGCGTTGGCAAAGGGCAATTCGGTGATTTCAGAAAACATTTTCGAAAATCGTTTCATGTTTGCTTCCGAACTAAATCGTATGGGTTCAGATATCACCATCGAAGGTCACCACGCCCTGATTAAGGGTGTCGATAAGTTAGAGGGTGCTCCGGTATCTTCACCTGATCTACGCGGTGGCGCTGCACTGGTTATTGCTGGACTGGCGGCAGAAGGCGAAACCGCAGTGCATGAAGTTCATCATATCGATCGTGGCTATGAAAACTACGTGGGCAAACTGCAGGCAATTGGTGCCAACGTTGAACGCGTCAAGGCAGATGCATAAACGGGTGCAGGGGAGTTATGTTTGGAAATCGAAAGTACAACAAGCCTTCCCGCCGCCCGAAGCACGGCACTCATGGTAGGAAGGATGCCTGGTCATCTTCGGTGATTGGTACGCATGCGAATGGTTCTCCTTCCGTGCCGCGAAGGGGATCTTCCTCGCGTCGGAATGCGTATTCTGGACGGCGTCCAGGGGCGAATGTACCTGAGCCAGAAATCAATCAGATTCATTTCAAAACGCGCTCAGTTGACGGATCTATGGCTGCGCGTAGCGCCAATGCGCCTTCGCGCACGGTGTCGCTGATGAAGCGTCGCAACCGTTCGCGCATTGGCTTTATTGTGGTACTTATTGTTTTGGTGGTCGCTATTGCAGGCACATTGGGTACATGCGCATTTCGCAATTCGCTTTCGTCCAATATGGCATTGAACGACCCCAATATTTCAGGTGCACTTGTGGCGCCGCAGAAAGATCAGCCGTACTACACGTTGATTGTGGGCATTAACGATAAAGACCCCGAGGGTTCTACGGCAAGTTATGTGGGTGTACTGCGTGTTGACGCACAGTACAACACTATTTCGCTGCTGAATATTCCCAGTGCTATTGCTGAGTCCTATGACGGTGTGGGTGAGCAGAATACTATGCTGCGCGATGCGCCCCGTGTCGCCGATGAAGGCGTGCTGGTACATAAGGTATCCGATCTTCTTCAGCAGGATATTAACCATTACGTGCGTATTACGGCTACCGACTTTGAAGCGTTGGTGGATGCTTTGGGCGGCTTGCAGGTGAATGTAGATACCTATGTGGACGATCCTACGGTAGGTACCACCGTGCTTGATCCAGGGCAGCAAACCCTTAATGGTGAACAGGCCTTAGCGTATGTGAGTGCAAAGAATTATTCCAACGGGTTCAATAAACGCGCTTCTGTCCAGAACCAAGTATTCCAGGCGCTGGTAAGCGCCGTGCAAGAAAAGGGCGGTATCGGTTTTGTCTTGGATGCAGATAACATTGCAGGAAAAATTAAAACTGATATGGACTATGACACGTTAAATTCTATCGCTGCCGCTTATGGCCAGGGCTCCGTGAATATCAATACGGTTCCGGGCAGTCAAAGCGTGCATGATGGTGAGGTATTCTGGTCGGTAAGCTCTGATGCTTTCAACCAGTTGCGCGACCAGTTTAAGGGTGGCCAGAGCATGGATCTATCCGTGGATACTAGCGGGGTGGATAAGAGCTCGGTTTCTATTGTGGTGCTTAATGGTGTTGGCACTGATGGATTGAGCGCTCAAGCTGCGCAGAAGTTAACTGATGCCGGTTACACTGTCCAGGAAACAGGGAATGCCGAATCGTTTGTGTATGACGAAACACTGGTTATTTATCGTGATGACAAAGATAAGCTAGCAGCTGAATCTATTGTTCAGACGCTCGGTGCTGGCCGTGCTATTTCGGCAGGTGTGTATTACAACTTACATAGCGATATTCAGGTCGTAATTGGTAAGGACTGGGTAAACCATGTCTGATGATCTCGCATCGTTTGATGCAGTTGCCTATATCAATGAACCGCGTTGGCATGCGATGAGCTTAGGGCTTGATCGCATTAAAGAGTTGCTGAAGCGCTTGGGCGATCCCCAGGATTCACTGTGCTTTGTTCATGTGGCTGGAACCAATGGGAAAGGTTCTACCAGCGCTATGATGGCGTCTGTTCTGTGCGCGGCAGGCTACAAAACGGGACTTTTCACAAGCCCTTATATCGAACGTTTTGAAGAGCGCATTCGTGTTGATGGTCATTTAATTTCGTCGGAAGATTTGCGTCAAGTTACCTGGCAGGTGCATGAGCAAGCCGAAGCCATGACAGAGCATCCCACCGAATTCGAATTGATGACAGCAGTGGCTTTTACTTACTTCGCTCAACAGCATTGCGATATTGTGGTGGCAGAAGTGGGTATGGGAGGTCGCCTGGATTCCACTAACGTTATCAAAACGGTGGAAGTGAGCCTTATTGCCCCTATAGCGCTTGATCACTGTAAGTTCTTGGGAAATACGCTGCCGGAAATTGCCGCAGAAAAAGCTGGCATCATCAAACCGGGCGTGCCGGTGATAAGCGCTGTTCAGGATGAATCGGTTTATCCCGTTTTGGAAGAGGTGGCCGCCCAGCATCAGGCTCCGTTTGTGATGGTGCATGCACAGGATGTACAGGGCACTTCATCCGATTTTTCCTATAAAACGATTCACCATATAAAACTGGCTTTAGTGGGTAGCTATCAGCGTTTTAATGCGGCGCTGGCCCTTGAAGGCTGCTTTGCCTTGCGAGCTAGGGGATGGAATATTCCCGATAGGGCGTTGATTCAAGGCCTTTCCGAAGTGAGATGGCCGGGACGCTTTGAAATAGTGGCACATAATCCAGAAATAATAATTGATGGCGCGCATAATCCTCATGCAGCACATCAGTTGGCGGCGGAATTAAGCCAGCGCTATCCCTTGCGCCATATTATTTTTGTTATGGGAGTCATGGAAGATAAGGATCATCGCAGAATGCTAGCCGATTTGCTGCCGCTGGCGAAAGCGCTGTACTGCTATACCTGTCCGGTGCCACGTGCCATGGATGCTCGTAGTTTGGCATCAGAAGCCCTTCAGGTGCTGGCTGAAATTGATCTGCCAGAACACAGCATGGGATGCATGGTGCAAGCGTGTGGTGCTGCGGCAAAAGCGGTGGATGCGGCACTTTGTTATGCGGGTGAACATGACGTGGTATGCCTGTGCGGCAGTCTGTATGGCATTGGCCCGGTTAAGGACGCGTTGCGCCAGCACGGCATCGCCTGTGAACATCTGTAGGAGTTTTTCTGCCAACTTCAATTCATACGCGGTAGCTTCTCGCTTATGCAGGCAAGTTCGTTTATACTGTCACACGTTGTTTGAGTATCTCGATTGGGCTTGGGCGGCGCCATGTTTCGAACCTGGTCAGGTCCGGGAGGAAGCAGCCATAAGGGACCGCTGACGAGCGCCCATGCCTTTTCGGGATACTTTGGTTTCGCCGGTCATCCTGATCGGCGAAATTAGTTTATGGAGCAAAAAGGAACCTATGGAATTCATTGATTTTATCGTTGGTCTTTTGCAAGACCCTCGTGGCGCTATTGCGGGCTGGATTGTTGCATTAGGTCCGATCTGGGTTTATACCCCTCTGTTCATCATTGTATTTATTGAAACGGGCCTGGTGTTCTTTCCGTTTCTGCCGGGCGATTCGCTCCTGTTTGCAGCGGGTGTTTTTTCTGCTGACGGCGGTGGCCTGACTATTGGAGCAACGCTGATTGTGTTCTATCTGGCAGCCATCTTAGGCAACACATCGAACTATTGGATTGCCCGTCTGTTTGGTAAGCGCATCATTGATTCAGGAAAGGTGAAGGCGCTCACGCCAGAACGCATGGCAAAATTGGACCACTTCTTTGAGCGCTACGGTGGTCTCACTATTGTGATTACGCGCTTTATGCCTTTCTTTCGTACATTTGCTCCGTTTATTGCGGGTACAGGGCATATGAACTTCGCGAAGTTTACGCTGTTTAATTGCATTGGTGGCATCGCGTGGGTTTCGTTGTTTGTTTTGGTGGGCTTCTTCTTTGGTGGCATTCCGTTTATCCAGGAACATTTTGAAGTAATTGTTTTGGGTATTGTGGCAGTGTCGGTAGCGCCAGCAGTTATTGGAGCAATAAAGGCAGCTCTTTCAGCCCGCAAGAGCGGCGCTCGTAAGTTTGAAGTTGAAACGGCAGCTGAAGCAGAGCGCTTGGCCCGTGCTAAGCATGCTCGTCAAGCTAAAGCTAATACAACAGAGCAGCTGGACTCAAACGAAAACGTCAGCGAAGCCAGAAGCGCTAAAGCAAGCGGATCCACTTCTGATAAACGCCAGAAGTAGTAGGCCATGCTTTGGTAGTTGCATAGCTTTGGGAGGGCTTGAATGGAAGCGCTGTATAGGAAATATCGTCCGACTACCTTTTCGGATGTTGTGGGGCAGGAGCATATTGAGCGTACCTTAAAGAATGCCATCGAGCAGAATAAGGTCTCGCATGCGTATCTGTTCTGTGGACCGCGTGGCACAGGCAAAACGACCATGGCTCGTATTTTGGCCAAGGCATTGCTGTGCGAAAAAGGCCCCACTACCGAACCTGATGGTACCTGTCCCGAATGTATAGCTATTGCGAATGGTACACATCCCGATGTTTACGAATTGGATGCAGCGAGTCGTACCGGCGTTGATAACGTGCGCGAGGAAATTATTTCGCGCGTGAATTATGCTCCGACACGTGGCGCATGGAAAGTCTATATCATTGACGAGGTTCACATGCTTTCTACAGCAGCATTTAACGCGCTGTTGAAAACGCTTGAAGAGCCGCCCAGCCATGTGGTGTTTATTCTTTGTACAACCGATCCTCAAAAGGTTCCTGAAACCATTCATTCTCGCTGTCAGCGTTTTGACTTTCATCGCATTTCTACCGAAGCAATCGTTTCTCGCTTGGGTGCCATTTGCGTCAAAGAAGGCGTGGAATTTGAGGGCGAAGCGCTTGACCTCATTGCGTATCGCTCCGATGGGGGCATGCGTAACGCCTTGACTTCGCTTGAACAGCTGATTGCGTTTGGCGATGGCAAGGTCACCCTTGAAGGTGCACAAAATCTTTTAGGATCGCTTGATGAAACTGATCTTTCGGAAATAGTTCTGGCTATTGGTAGACGTGATGCAGCTCAATGCTTCAATTGGGTATCGCACTATGTGGAAACGGGTGCCGATTTTGCACAGTTCGTTTCCGATTTAGCGGATCATTTTCGCAATATGTATTTGCTCTCTATGGCGGGAGTGGAAGTTGAAATTCATGTCAGCGATGCTGTGCGCAAAAACATGGTGGATCAGTTGCAATTTTTTGGGTCTGATCGTCTCGCGCGCATTTTGATGGTTCTGGGCGATTTAGCAAAGGATCTGCGTACTTCCAGCAATCCGCGCTTGAGTTTTGAAATTGCACTCACGCGTTTGATTCGCCCTGATTCTGATTACACGATTGAAGCACTTGCTGAACGAGTAGAAGTGCTTGAACAGCAGTTGGCGGAATTGCGCGAATCGGGCGCCATCACGATGCCATCGGCTACCGCGCCACAAGCAGCTGCGGTTTCGATATCTACTGCGCCCATGCCGGCTTCAACGCCGGTCGCTACAGCGCCTACAGCAGCGCCATCGGTTCCAACGCCGGTTGCTACTGCGCCTACAGCAGCGCCATCGGTCCCAATGACAAGCACAGCGTCACCATTGGCTCCAATAGCCAACACAGTAACTCCTGCTGCACCTGCGCAAACTTCAGCAGCAACGGCAACGGCTTCCACCGCTGTCACGCCTGCTCCAGCAACTGCGCCAACAGTACCGGCAGCATCTGTCCCTACAGCATCCGCCCCTACAGCATCTGCCCCTACAGCATCCGCGCCAACACCAGCAGCTGCCGTAACGGCACCTAGTGTACCCGTGTCAAATTCAGCACTTGCTTCTCTGGATCTTTCGAATCCGGCAGCGGTGCAGCGTTTCTGGCACAGTGTCACGTCATCGTTGCGCAAAGCGAATCCGGCACGAGGCGTTTTGTTTATGAACGCCAAGGTGGAACCCGACCCGATGTGTAATGGCATTGCTATTTCTTTTGCGAAAGACAATGGTTTTGCGTATAACGCAGCTCAAAAGCCTGAAGTTCAGCAGTTGCTTGCCCAAACAATGCAGGCTATCGCAGGTGGCAATGTCGCCTATCGCTTATTGCTTGAGGGTGTGCCCGGTTCTCGTGTGAGCGCAGCGGCTACTGCTTCCGCGGCTCCGGCTGCTTCAGCGCCGTCAGTGCAGGTGGCATCTCGACTGGCGAGCACTCAACAGGCACAACCAGTTCAGCCGACGCAACCAGTGCAGCCGGCACAACCGGTTCAGCCGACGCGACCAGTGCAGCAGGCACAACCGTCTTCAGTTCCAGCGCCGTTGACTTCTCAGGCTCAAGCATCTACAACGCCAATACCTGATTCTGTCTCTGTGAACAAGGCTGCTGCAGCTGAAAAAGTGCGTGCAGCAGCAGAAGCAGCAGCGGCACGGTTTCGGCAGGCGACAGCGCAATCGGTGCCGCCTCAAGTAGATCAAGTTCCTCTTGATGTGTATGACAGTGCCATACCTGCGGATTATTATCATGATGAGTCAGCGGCGACAATACTAAAACCGGAAGCTCCTGCTGCTGTGACATCTGCTGTGGTAACACCCGCTGCTGCAGCACCCATTGCGGTAACAACACCAGCTGCTGCATCACCCACTACTACAGCACCCGCTGCTGCAGCACCCGCTATTACAGCACCCACTGCGGTAACAACACCCGCTGCCAGTGCAGCAGCGTCGCCAGCGTCAATGACTTCGGCAAGCTTTGCTTCAGCTGTCGGTCAGCATAGTGGTGAGATTAAATCGGTCGATCCAACGCGCGGCAACGAAGCAGATCAGATTAAAGATATTTTATCGGAGACGTTTGGAGCCAATATAAAGTTTGAGGAGCTCTCTGACTAACCGGGAAGCTCGCAACTAACGTTCATAAAGTTTCGCTACAATGCACTAAGCACGTTGCGTACTACGAATATCCGCAAAGGAGACACCTCGCATGAATATGCAGCAAATGATGCGCCAGGCGCAAAAAATGCAAAAAGAATTGGCAAAGGCACAGGAAGAAATTGCCAACATGACCTTCGAAGGTAGCGCAGGGGGCGGCATGGTAACTGCTACGGCTCGTGGCGATATGAGCATTGCTTCTATCAGGATTGATCCGGAAGCGCTCGATCCTGAAGATACTGACATGCTTGAAGATATGATCTGTGCAGCAGTGAATGAGGCGCTTCGCGGCGTTAACGATATGAGCAATGCTCGCATGGGTGCACTGACCGGTGGCATGAATATCCCCGGTATGGGTGGCATGCCAGGTTTGAGGTAGAAGCGAGTCTAATTCGTGAATGCTTCATCGGCAATTCAAAAGCTGTTAGATGAATTAGAACGCCTGCCGGGTATTGGACCTAAGTCGGCGCAGCGTATTGCTTACTGGATTTTGAACCAGGATCGAAGCGATGCGATGCGCCTGGCGCAGGCGATTGTTGAAGTCAAAGACACCGTGCATTTTTGTTCACGGTGTTTTAATTATGCACAGGGAGACCTATGTGACATCTGTGCATCTCCGAAGCGCGACCAGAACATTATTTGTGTGGTATCAGAGCCACGCGATATTCCACCCATTGAGCGGACTGGTTCGTTTTCGGGAGTTTATCACGTGCTAGGTGGGGCACTTTCTCCCTTAGAAGGAGTAGGGCCCGATGATTTGCATATCGCCGAATTGTTGGCACGTTTGAATGATCCAGCTATAAAGGAAGTTATTCTGGCTACCAATCCCAATATTGAAGGCGAAACTACCGCAAGCTATTTGGCGCGCTTAATTAAGCCTTTAGGTGTAAAAGTTTCACGCCTTGCGAGTGGCTTACCTGTTGGCGGCGATTTGGAATTTGCTGATGAGGTGACGCTTGGGCGCGCCATAGAAGCGCGTCGCGAGCTGTAGCGTCATGATGCAATAGGCTGTAATTTACAGCATGCTATAGCGCATTGAGAAAGAGGATGCTAATCGCAGCGTCACTTGGTATTGCGTTTATATAAGAGATGAAGTCCATGTAGCACGACGTCGTTGACGGTTTCGTTAATGGTGGTGGAAATGGCAGCGATAACCGAAGCGTTTGAGCCGGTGGCCACCACCTTGGTGTTGTAGCCTAGCTCCTGCCAAATAACATGAACCAACCCATCGATGCGAGCCACTTCGCCTAGTACCACACCTGCTTGTACGGCAGCGCGAGTTGATTTGCCTATAGCAGTGGTAGGGATCTTTAGATCCACCACGGGAATCTTTGCTGCAGCCGAAGAGAGTCTGCTGGCGCTGGTCTCTAAACCGGGTGCAATAATGCCGCCAGCAAATTCACCGTTGTCGGTGATAACCTCAAAGGTAGTAGTAGTCTCCAGATTGATCAAGATAAGGGGCGATCCAAAGAGATCGCGTGCTCCCACCATGCCAGCAATGCGATCGGCACCCAATTCGGAAGGGTTGCTGTAGCCAAGCTTGATCCCGCTTTTAAGGCCGGGACCTACCACTAAAGGACGCTGGTGGCTTTCACTGGCAAGAGCTGAAACCCACGTATCAGTAATGGTGGGGGCAACGCTTGCCACAATGCTTCCCGTAAAAGAAAGTTTAGAGCCGTGTCCCAGTGAAGCGGCAAAATTCATAAGGATAGTTTTAGCTTCACATTCGGTGAGTTGAGTGGGAGTAGTTACGCACCAGGTGGCTACGTGCTCATCACCGCTAAATAATCCAAGTTGCGTAATGGAATTGCCGATAGAAACCGCAAGCATATTAGAAGTGTCATGAGGAATGCTATGAGTGGAGTTGTCCATGGAAGTGCTCTTCTATTTCTAATAGGGATAAACGTAAACCTTCAAACAGTATTTTCGCATAAGAAAGACTATGCAGATGGAATACATATTGCAACCTGGTCACTCCAAGTATTAACTAGCGCGTTTGCAGGGGAGCAGCGGTTCACAAAAGAGCAAGATGTGTGCAAAATGTGAACGATTCAATTAGTGGTTGCATCCGAGAATAGCAAGGGTAAGATATACAAGCTCTCAAACGAGGGGCGGCACTGAAAAGCAAGTAATTACTCGCTTATCACC
>UQDJ01000056.1 GCA_900539675.1 uncultured Coriobacteriaceae bacterium
GGAGAAGATCTCGTCGGGTTCGCGCAGTTTCAGCTTCGGGTGGATTACGTTGAGGGCACCTCAAGCAGCCCGGTAGGATACTTGGAGGGCGTCTATGTTGAGCCCGCATTTCGGCATAAAGGTATAGCTCGTCGTCTGGTTGAATGGGGCGAAGCTTGGTCTAAAGATCAGGGTTGTCGCGAATTTGTCAGTGACTGCGAACTGAAGAACACGGCAAGTATTGCATTTCATGCCGCCATCGGTTTTACCGAAGCTAATCGTTTGGTGTGCTTTACCAAATCGCTGTAAGGACGTGGCGGACGAAGCTTGGGAGTGGTGCGTGTATAGTATCGCGCATCGGCAAATGCGCTCATGTAAGGGCGCATGCTTAAAGCGTGCATGTTCCTGATGCGCTCATGAGGAGAGATAAGTTGCTATATTTCGCGACAGGTGATGTATGCCATGTGTCATATCTGTCCTTGTGTCCCTTAATTTGCGAAAGCTTCTCGTGATTTTCTGCACGGTCGTATTCAGGCTGTTGTTTTACGGTAAGATGGCTTGGATAAAGCTCGACGAAAGGATGTGCCCATGGGGTCTGATTATAAGTACAAGCGTGTTCTCCTTAAGCTTTCTGGTGAAGCATTAATGGGTGAAGCTGGTTACGGAATTGACCCTAAGGTTGTCGAAGGGCTTGCCGTTCAGATTAAAGAGATCGTTGATGATGGTATCGAATTGGCTGTTACGGTAGGCGGCGGTAATATCTTCCGCGGCTTAGCTGGTTCTGCTGAGGGCATGGATCGTGCTCAGGCTGATTACATTGGCATGTTGGCCACCTGTATGAATGCGCTGGCTTTGCAGGACGCCTTTGAACGTCATGGCATTCCGACGCGCGTTATGAGCGCCATCGAAATGCGCCAGGTTTCTGAACCTTATATTCGCCGTCGTGCTATACATCATTTGGAAAAGGGCTATGTAGTCATTTTCGCAGCAGGTACGGGCAATCCTTATTTCACAACCGATACCACAGCTGCTCTGCGAGCCTGTGAAATCAACGCTGAATGCCTGATGAAGGCGACTAAGGTTGATGGCATTTATGACAGTGATCCGGTAACGAATCCCGACGCAAAGCGCTTCGAAAAGATCAGCTATCTTGAAGTTCTTTCTCGTGAACTGCACGTCATGGATTCCACGGCAACATCGCTGTGCATGGATAACAAGTTGCCAATTTTAGTATTTGACCTTATGGTTCCCGGTAATATTTCGCGCATTTTGAAGGGCGAAAACATCGGTACCACGGTTACTGCGTAATACCTCGAACTCAAGGAAAGGATCCTTTGATGCTAAACGATATTATTGCTAAGGCTGAAGAGCACATGAAGGGCGCCGAACAGCAGCTAGTTGCCAACTTTGCAACGGTTCGTACTGGCCGCGCTAACGCGTTTATTTTGGACCGAGTTAAGGCTGAATACTATGGCACGTTGACACCCATCAACCAGATGGCTGCAATCAAGACGCCAGATGCTCAGACGTTAGTCATTGAGCCGTGGGACAAGTCGGCACTTGGTGCAATCGATCATGCTATTTCGCAGGCCAATTTGGGTGTGACTCCCAACAACGATGGTACCTGCATTCGTCTGTCTTTCCCGCCTTTGACAGAAGAGCGCCGCAAGGAATTCGTTAAGGAATGTCGTACGTACGCTGAAGAAAGCCGCGTTGCAGTACGTAACGCTCGTCGTGATGCCAATTCCGCAGTGGATAAAGAGGTGAAAAACGACAGTCTTCCTGAAGACGATCAGCGCCGTGCGGAAGCTGAAATTCAGAAGAAAACCGATCATTACATTGCGGTTATCGATGAACACCTTGCCAAGAAGGAAAAGGAATTGATGGCCGTCTAGGAACGAGGCTCATTAGGTAAGCTATCGTCTTAAGGCGAAGGATTTTATTCGATGCGCAAGCCCCTTGATTACATTTTCCCCGATCCTCCCAGCGATGTGAACCCGGCTGATTTGCGCCAGGATGCTATTCCGCGCCATATTGCCGTTATCATGGATGGCAATGGGCGCTGGGCGAAAAAGCGAGCTCTCAATCGTTTGCGTGGGCATAAGGCTGGCATTGAAGCCGTGCGCGAAACCATTCGTTGCGCGAACGATATGGGCGTGGATTATCTGACCATCTATTCGTTTTCTACAGAGAACTGGAAGCGCCCGGAAGATGAAGTCACGGGGCTTATGGATCTATTTGCCAAAACGATGTTGGCAGAAGTTGATGAGCTTCATAAAGAGCATGTGCGTGTTTGCACAATTGGAGATCTTTCAATCCTACCCGAAGATACGCGCACTGCCTTTGCCAAAGCATGGGAACAGACGCGCAACAATACAGGCATGACCTTGGTGGTTGCCGTAAACTATGGCGCTCGTCAGGAAATACTTCACGCGGTAGAAGCATGCATGCGCTATGCTGCGCTTGAGGCAGAAGAGACTGGCAAGCTGCGCAAGCCTACTGAAGAAATGTTCGAGCGTGGATTGTATACCGCTGGCATGCCAGATCCTGATCTGCTTATTCGTACATCGGGCGAAATGCGTGTGTCTAACTTTTTGTTATGGCAAATTGCCTACACAGAATTTGTGTGCACCGATGTACTGTGGCCTGATTTCAATCGTTATGATTTACTGCGCGCCGTCCTGGAGTATCAGTCCCGTGATCGTCGATTTGGGGCGGTATAGATATGTCAAAGGTGCGCGTACGCAAACCTTTTGTGCGTGACAATCGCACAACCAACGAACAGTCATCTGCGCGCCAGCCTGCCAAGCTTGAGCCTGAAATTTTTGAACAGGGCGAAGAGACGGGCTGGAAGAGTAAGCCTGCGCGTATGCGTGCATCTTTGGTGGGCAAGCTACCCAACAAGGTGGCACACCCGAGCAATTTGGTAGTGCGTACGGCAACCGGCGCAGTGTATATCACCCTTACGGTAGTGTGCGTGTTGGTATCCGATGTCACGTGTGCGCTGTATTTGGCACTGATGAGTGCTATTTGCGCCAATGAGTTTTATTACATGCTGCGTACCGATGCGAAGCTTCCCAATGAATTATTGGGAGTATGTGCGGCAGCATGTTTCCCGCTTTCAATGTGGTTGTTCGGTATTACCGGTGCCAGCATGGTGTTTGCGGTGTTCGTGCTGGCCTTATTGGTTTGGTATGTTTTCTGGCAGCCCGCCCGTGTCAGCGACGTGGCGGTTAGCCTTTTCGGTGCGGTATATACCGGACTCATTATGTCCACCGCATTGGTGGTACGTGCTGCGCTGCCTGAACCATGGGGCGCCGTATTGGTATTGGGCCTGTTTGTCAGCGTATGGGGAAGCGATGCTTTTGCCTACCTGGTGGGTTCGGCTATTGGCAAGCACAAGCTTGCACCGCATATTTCTCCCCATAAGAGTTGGGAAGGGTTTATTGCGGGTCTTATTTTCGCCATGATTTGCTGGTATGCCTTGTCGTATATTCCTGGCGTATCGCTGTCATTACCACAGGCGTTGGCGTTTGGTCTTATCAATGGCCTTGCTGGTGTGCTGGGTGATTTGGTGGAAAGTCGCATCAAGCGCAATTCAGGCTTTAAGGATTCTGGTACTATTATGCCTGGTCATGGCGGATTATTGGACCGCTGTGATTCTCAGTTTTTAGTCACCGTAACCGGTGCCATTTTACTTTTGTTGGGAGGATGTATCCCGTATGTCTTCTGAGGTATCTGAAAAAATAAGTGCATCTGAATGCACAAACTCTGAAGTATCTGAAAAAATCACTCTACCTGAATGTACGAGCTGTATCGATCGCTTTGCTGATCTAGGTAAAAAACGCATTGTCATTTTGGGCTCAACGGGTTCTATAGGCACTCAAACGCTGGATGTAGTGCGACAACATGCTGATCGTTTACGGGTTGTGGGTCTGGCTGCCGGCACTCGTGCCAAAGACGTTTTGGCTCAGGCAAAGGAATTTAATGTTCCGAATGTTGCGCTTGGTAAGGCTAATGCTGCTCCGGCAGATGTGTTGGATGAATTGGCTGAACATGTGATGGATTGTGGCCGCGATTTCATAGGCGGAGGCTCGTTTCATCAGGGTGAAGAGGGCGTAGTTGGTCTGTGCCGTCTTCCCGAGGCCGACATCATTGTTAATGCTTTGGTGGGTGCAGCCGGTTTGCGCGCAAGTTATGAAACGCTCAAGCAGGGCAAGGTATTGGCGCTTGCCAATAAAGAATCGCTGGTAGTTGGCGGCGATCTGATAATGCCAATGGCTACACGTGAAGGCATGATAATGCCTATCGATTCCGAGCATGGTGCTATTTTCCAGTGCTTGATGGGTGAAAACAAAAAAGAAGTGAGCAAGCTGTGGGTAACCGCTTCAGGTGGTCCGTTCCGTGGTAAGAAGTCCGCGGATTTGCAGCACATTACGCCTGCGCAAGCTCTCAAACATCCTACTTGGCATATGGGTCCTAAGATTACGATCGACTCATCCACATTGATGAATAAGGGCTTAGAGGTAATCGAAGCTCATCATCTATTTGCTATGCCCTACGACAAGATTGAAGTCGTGGTGCAACCTCAAAGTGCCATTCACTCTATGGTTGAATTTGTGGATGGGAGCGTGTTGGCACATTTGGGCACGACTGATATGCGTATTCCTATTCAGTTTGCCCTAAGCTATCCCGAGCGTTGGAGTGCTCCGGTAAAGCCACTCGATTTCCGTACGCTGGGCACGCTGGAGTTTGCTGCACCCGATACCGAAACGTTTCGTTGTTTAGCGCTTGCTCGTTCTGCAGGACAGACGGGAGGCACGTTGCCCTGCGCCATGAACGCTGCTAATGAAATTGCGGTAGCCGCTTTTCTTGATGAGCGTCTGTCGTATTTGGGTATTGCTGAAGTGGTAGAAGCCACCATGAATGCCTGTGATGTGCAGCCGGTTGAAAGCATTGAACAGCTGCTCGAGGTAGATGCATGGGCTCGTTCGTTTGCCTCTTCGGTTATTGAACAACATTCCAAGTGAGCTTAATGGATATTCTGATTATGGTTGTGACCTTGGCGGTAGTGCTAGGGTTTCTGGTCTTTATTCATGAAGGCGGCCATTTTTTGGCAGCTCGAGCGTTTGGCGTGCGGGTAACAGAATTTATGATTGGTCTGCCCGGTCCGTCTCTTGGTTTTAGGCGGGGCGAAACTCGCTTTGGGGTAACTGCGGTACCGCTAGGCGGCTATGCGAAGGTATGCGGTATGGCACCGGTAAGCAATTCTCCTCAGCTAAAGCGCGTGCTGGGCTATCTGTATCGCAAAGGTTCGGTTACACCTGAACAGGTCGGGCATGATCTATGTCTGGATGAAGATGAAGCAGTTGATCTGCTGGAAGAATTAGCTGACTGGGGAAGTGCGGTGCGTCCTACACGCAAGAACCCAGATTGCTACTGCACTCCTGCTTATCGCCCGACCAGAAAAGATAAAAAGCATGCGGGTGTTTCGGACGTTCATACCTATGCTCAAGGCGACGTGCGTGTGGTGAAAGACATCCATACCTTGTTCATGGAAGAACGGTCGAAGCAGTATGCCTATCTTCCTTTTTGGAAGCGCATATGCATTTTACTGGCGGGTCCTGTCATGAACTTGGTGTGGGTATTCTTAGCGTTTATTTTGGTGTATTCCGTCATGGGGCTCGACTTGCAGAATACCCAGACCGGCGAAGTGTTTCATTACAACTGGGCACCCTGGGATGCACTGGCTATGGGCTTCAATTATTTGGGCATGGTCCTGAATGCCATTATTGGACTGTTTAATCCAGCAACAGTTTCGCAGACTATTTCCAATTCGGCATCGATTATTGGTATTGCGGTGTATTCAAAAGATGCTTTTGAAGCAGGTATGCAGAATTTCATCTTCTTTACTGCGGTAGTTTCCGCATCGCTTGGCTTTATGAATATGCTTCCTATCCCACCTTTGGATGGTGGGCGCTTTGTGGTAGAAATTTTCCAGAAGGTAACGCGTAAAGTGGTATCCATGAGAGCTTTGGGATACATGACTATGATTGGTGTTACTCTCATTTTTGCTTTGTTTGTTGTGACAGTAAATCAAGACATCAATCGCTTTGTGTTTGGCAACTGGGGCTAGAAAGGCATACGGAATGAACGAAACACCTGCGTATACCAAGCGTGAGACCTGCCCCACGGCAACAAGCGTATCCGGCGCTTTATCTGACAGCAAGTTTTATTCCACCTCCATTGCGCCTCACACCAAAACTCGCCGCGTGATGGTGGGCACGGTGCCGATAGGTGGTGGCGCTCCCTGTGCGGTTCAGTCCATGTTGAACTTGCCCCTGAGCGATGTTGAGGGCAACGTGGCCCAAATTGCGCGCCTAGCGGAAGCTGGCTGCGAAATAATTCGTATTGCCATCCCTCACAAAACCGATTTAGATTATTTCGAGCAAATATGTTCTCAGTCGGTTTTGCCGGTAGTAGCCGACATCCATTTCAGTGCAGAAATTGCCATTGAAGCGGCGCATCGAGGTGCAGCTAAGCTGCGCATCAACCCGGGAAACATTGGGGGGCTCGATGCCTGTGTGCCGGTTTTAACGGCGGCGAGAGAAGCGGGCATTCCTATTCGTATAGGCGTGAATGCTGGATCGCTTGATGATACTTTAGCGCAGCGCAGCGATTTAACACTGCCTGAAAAACTGGCCGAATCGGCTCGCAGCTACGTGACCTTTTGCCATGAGCATGATTTTTATGATGTGGTGGTTTCTGCTAAGGCTCACGATGTGCCCACGACCGTGGCAGCCTATCGTCTGCTATCGCGTATGATCCCTGAAGTACCGCTTCATATTGGTGTTACCGAAGCGGGTACGCTGTTTCAAGGACTTATTAAGTCCGCAAGTGGATTGGGCATTCTGCTCGAAGAGGGTATTGGTGATACGATGCGCATTTCGCTCACCGATGATCCTGTTGAAGAGATTCGTGCGTGTTGGACACTGCTTTCGGCTTTGGGGCTGCGACGCCGCAATCCGGAATTGGTTAGTTGTCCTACGTGTGGCAGATGTCAGGTAGACTTGATAGGTATTGCAAAGCAAGTTGAGCAGCGCTTGCAAGAGGTTCACAGACCAGTGCAGGTTGCTGTTATGGGTTGTGTGGTGAATGGCCCTGGCGAAGCTGCCGATGCCGATATTGGCGTGGCATGCGGCAAAGGGTCGGGCGTTATTTTTGCCCACGGCAAAACCCTTCGCAAAGTTGATGAAGCAGAAATCGTAGATGCTCTGATGGAAGAGATAGGAAAACTATGAGTGAAATTATGCGCTTGAGCAAACAGTATGCTCCCACCCTGAAGGAAGACCCTACCGACGCAGAAATTGCTAGCCACCGCTTGTTGGTGCGTGCTGGCATGATTCGCAAAGTGACTTCAGGCGTGTATACCTATCTTCCCTTGGGCATGAAGGTGCTGGCTAAGATTGAAAATATCGTGCGCGAAGAAATGGATGCTATCGGTGCTCACGAAATGCTGATGCCAGCCTTACAGCCGGGTGAGCTGTGGCATGAGAGTGGCCGTTGGAATGACTATGGTCCAGAGCTGATGCGCCTGACCGACCGTCATGAGCGCGAATTCTGTCTGGGGCCTACGCATGAAGAGCTGATAACGGCTATTGTGCGCAGCGAGCTTCGTTCGTATCGCCAGTTACCCATGACGCTATATCAGATTCAGTCCAAGTTCCGCGACGAAATTCGTCCGCGTTTTGGCTTGTTGCGCAGCCGTGAATTCATCATGAAGGACGCGTATTCCTTTGATATTGATGAAGCCGGTCTGCAGGAATCCTATATGAAGATGTTTCAAGCATATAAGAATATCATGGATCGCTGCAATCTGAACTATAAGATCGTCAAGGCGGATACCGGAGCTATGGGCGGTTCTCTGTCTGAGGAATTTCAGGCAATCACCGAAATCGGGGAGGATGTCGTGGTGACCTGTGAGGGCTGTGACTTCTCCAGTAATCTGGAAATCACCGAGGTTATCGATACCGGCAGGCCATCCGATGAAGAGGCGCTGGATATGGAAATCGTGGAAACTCCGGATGCGAAAACAATTGAGGATGTTGCGGCATTCTTCCAGAAATCCGTAAATGATTTTGTGAAAACACTGATTTATTCCGTTGATGGGAAAACGATGGCCTTCCTGTTGAAGGGGGATCGGGAGCTGAATGAAACCAAGGTGCTGAAGCTGCTGCAGGCAAATGAAATGGAGCTTGCGTCCTTTGATGAGGTGGAACGTGTTACTCATGCAAGGGTTGGCTTTGCAGGTCCGGTTGGACTGGAGTGTCCGATTATCATGGATCGTGAAGTGGCAAATATGAAAAACTTTATCGTCGGAGCAAACAAAACCGATCATCATATCAAAAATGTAAACCTGAAGGATTTCACAGTGGAAACCGTTGCGGATATCGCGCAGGTTCATGAAGGGGATATTTGTCCGAAATGCGGAAAACCGCTGAAGTTCTGTAAGGGCATTGAGGTCGGCAACACCTTCAAGCTGGGAACCAAATATGCAAAGGCACTCGGTCTGGAATATCAGGATGTCAACAATAAGCTGCATCCTGTGGAAATGGGATGCTATGGCTTTGGTCTGGAGCGCTGCATGGCGGCAATCGTGGAACAGCATAACGATGCATCCGGTATCATCTGGCCAACAAGCGTGGCACCGTTTGAGGTCGCTGTGGTGGTTGTGTCCAGCAAGGATGATGAACAGATGCGCATTGGAAATGAACTGTATGAGGCACTGAAAAAAGAAGGCATTGATGTTCTGCTGGATGATCGCAAGGAACGTCCGGGCGTGAAGTTCAAGGATATGGAGCTGATTGGTATTCCATACCGCATCACCGTCGGCAGAGGAATCAAGGACGGCAATGTGGAATTCCGTGCCAGAACAGCTGATGAAAGCAGTGATGTTTCCCTGCATGAGATTGTTGACATGGTCAAGAAGGAATTACAGAAATAAGTCTGCGTGAGACTTTCAGGCAATCTGAATATGCTGTGAAAAAGTTCGAAGGGGATTCGGACTTTTTTCTAAAGCTTAGAGCGCGAAGTGATGCATGCGAAGAGCAGGCTGCCTATGCAAGTGCTGAAGCTTTTAATAACTGCTGTAAGGTACATGGGAAAGGTACCTTACAGCTACAGATGAAAGCCGGTTCGATCACTTGACGATGAGAATCCCCATCATCGCTTTCTATATATGATATGGAAGACCGAAGTGCTTCAGGATTTCAAAAAAATACGGTCTTTTTACGATCGTGTGACAAAATTGCGGTATACTTTTCCCGGCTCTCGCATATCATGTAATCGTTACCAGTATGCTGTGCGACAGATGTGCACAGCTGCGAAACAGAAATTGGAATTGAAAAAGTTTTCATAAAATGAAAATAT
>UQDJ01000057.1 GCA_900539675.1 uncultured Coriobacteriaceae bacterium
CGCTCTTCCGATCTCTAGAGCACGCTAACGTTACGGAGCTGGCAGCTATTGACGGGGTGGGAGAAATCATTGCTCAAAGCTTCTACGATTTCTTTCATTCGGAGGTGAACCTTAAAGTTATTGCACGCTTAAAACACGCGGGCTTAACTATGATTGAAACTCGAAGCACCCCTTCAAAACCGCAAACGCTTGCAGGTATGACCTTTGTCCTTACGGGCACGTTGGTTGAATCGGGCATGACGCGCAATGAAGCGGGGGATCGCTTAAAGGAATACGGTGCCAAAATATCTTCGAGTGTTTCTAAGAAAACAAGCTTCGTCATTTGTGGAGAAGCTCCAGGCTCTAAGCGCACCAAGGCAGAGGAGCTGGGTGTTCCGATTCTTAACGAACACGACTTTTTACAGCTGATTGAAACCGGTTTGGTTCCACCAGCTGCTCAACGCAACCAAGGCGAAGGATTGTTTGCTCAGTAGGGAATAATAAAACTATGGCAAAAGTACGTCTTGACGATTATTTAGTTGAACAGGGATATTTTCCTAATCGTGATGCGGTCCTGCGTGCCGTTATCGCCAAAGAAGTGCGCGTGGATGACGTGTATGTGACCAGCGCCGCAAAAAAGATTTCACCTGATGCTGATATTTTCGTTAAGAACACAAAGCGTTTTGTTTCACGCGGCGGACATAAGCTACAAGGTGCGCTTGATGCGTTTGATGAAGATGTGACCGGTAAGCGCTGTATTGATGTTGGATCTTCCACGGGCGGATTCACTGACTGTTTGTTGCAGGCGGGTGCAGACAAGGTAACCTGCGTGGATGTCAACTACGGCCAGCTGGCTTGGCAATTGCGACAAGACGAACGAGTGGAAGTATTTGAGCGTACCAATATCCGCGTGGCAGACCCCCAAAAATTGGGAGCACCGTTTGATGTAGTCGTGTGCGACTTAAGTTTTATTGGACTTGCTCAACTTGCTTGCGTGTTCGCGTCATTATGTCACAAAGACAGCGTGTTTTTAGGCCTCATAAAGCCCCAATTTGAAAGCCATCATGACGAAACGGTATGTGGTGTGGTTATATCTGAAGCGGTACGCCAGCGCGTAGTGGGTGAAGTTTCTCAGGCGCTCAGTGATGCAGGCTTTGAGGTGACTGGCGTTGTGCAGTCGCCCATCACAGGGCCTGAAGGTAATATCGAATACCTCGTTAGGGCAGTGTTTCATGCCGCATAAAACACTGCCCAAGAAATCATCACGTGATCTGGTAGCTCTTTTCTCTATAACAAGCACTCTTAGCTTTTAACATGTCACATGCGCTGTTAATTTTTAAGCGAATTGAGTGGTGCGGGCATCCTGCCGCCACGGTGGGCGAATACCTTACCGGCAAACTGATTAACCGGCATTACAGGTGCATAGCCTAAAAGACCACCGAAATCCAATTTGTCGCCAACCTGTTTACCGATAGCAGGAATCAGGCGTACTGCTGTCGTTTTGTTGTTTATCATGCCAATCGCGCATTCATCGGCAATAATGCCAAACAGAGCCTCTATGGGGGTATCTCCTGGAACCGCAATCATATCTAGGCCTACTGAACATACGCAGGTCATCGCTTCGAGCTTTTCGAGGCTGAGAGATCCAGCTTCTGCAGCACGAATCATTCCCGCATCTTCAGAGACAGGAATGAAAGCGCCAGATAATCCACCGACGCTCGAGCTTGCCATGACGCCGCCTTTTTTGACGGCATCATTTAACATAGCAAGGGCAGCTGTAGTGCCGGGACCACCGCACTGACCTACGCCAATAGCTTCAAGGATTTCAGCAACCGAATCCCCTTCGGCGGGGGTGGGAGCTAATGATAAATCCAAGATGCCCTTTTGGACGCCTAAGCGCTTGCTTGCTTCTCTGCTCATCAGTTCGCCAGCACGGGTAATCTTAAACGCCGTTGCTTTGATGGCTTCAGCAACTGTAGTCATATCGGCATCTTGAGGCAAACTGCGCAGCACAGCATTGACAACGCCAGGGCCCGATACGCCTACATTGATAACAGCATCTGCTTCACCTGAACCGTGAAAGGCGCCAGCCATAAAGGGATTGTCCTCCACGGCATTGCAGAAGACCACCAATTTGCCCGCGCCAATGCACTGGTGTTCTTGTGTGAGCTCGGCGGATTTTTTAATAATACCCGCCATCTTAAAGGCGGCATCCATATTGATGCCAGCTCGGGTGGAGCCCACGTTTACCGAAGAACAAACGCGTTCGGTGGTTGCTAGCGCTTCAGGAATGGAGTTCATCAGCTTTTCGTCAGCTGCCGAAGCGCCTTTATGAACCAAGGCTGAAAAACCACCGACAAAGTCAACGCCTACTTCTTTTCCTGCACTATCCATTGCTGCAGCAATAGGGGATAAATCCTGAGCATCTGTTGCAGCACAAATTTCTGCGATGGGAGTTACCGAAATACGCTTATTAACAATAGGGATACCATATTCACGCTCAAGCTGTTCAGCTGTAGGCACCAACTTTTCAGCTGCTGTGGTCATGCGATCGTAGACTTTGGTTGCCATAACGTTGATATCTTCATGGGTACAGCCTCGTAAATTGAGGCCTAACGTAATGGTGCGGATATCAAGGTGCTGCTTGCTTACCATAGCAAGGGTTTCAGCAATTTCTTCAGGTGTAATCTGCATGAGACACAAGACCTTTCTTGCTCGCTGTATGCTGATTGAGGGATCAAGCGGATTGTCCAATCCGCTGTTGAATTGGTCCCTTGTAAAGTGTTCGAATCGTGCGAAGCAACCACAAAATTGATGTTCGTTTAAGAATACCAAAACATACGTAAACAGATGGTAACAAGCCCGCTCGCGTTACTTGCTCTCGGCTGAGGGGATTGGTAGTATGTTATTGCACACTGTGTTCAATACTGTGCGCTGTGTATAAGTTCTTACCTGAATACGGACTTTCTTTTATGCGTGAGGGGTACGTCAGATTCTGTTGAATGGGTAGACTCCTTCAAGTGTTTGACCTGTTTTGAGAACGGCAGTGCTCTGAGGTTATCACCTCATAGTGCGCACGAAAGAGCTTTGATTGGGTGGATCTTTGTTAAGTATCACAACCCATAAAGGGGAGTAAATGGCATCAGTTGGTGTATTGGCGTCAAGCCTGGTTCGTGAAGAGGTTTCTTCACCAGAGAGGGTGTTACGTCCGTCATTGAGCAATGGGTCACAAAGGAACGCTTCTCCACAAGATGCAAGTGAGCTCGTTTCCACTTCTGAGGATCGTCGCATCGTACGTTCGAAGCGCGCGCTTCGTCATGCTCTGATTGCCCTTATGGAAGAAAAGGGTTTTGAAGCTATTACGGTTAATGATTTATGCAGTGCTGCAGATCTTAACCGCGGTACGTTCTATAACCATTTTAAAGACAAGGAGCATTTACTGGCATCATTGGAGGACGATGTGATGCAGGGTATAGATGCAATCCAAAGCAAAATGACCCTGTTGGATTTGAAAGATGTGATGGCATTCTGCATTGCCAAGCATCCTCTTCCTATTCTGGTGGATTTATTTGATTATCTGCGTGAGCAGGGCGATTTTCTCCATGCGGTTTTAGGCCCAGGTGGAGATATTCGTTTTGGACCTAAGTTGCGTGAAACGGTATGCACCAATCTGGTACAAGGAGTGTTGCATAAAAAGTATCGCAACAGCACCGACCCATTTGTGGGGTACTATCTTTCATTTTATTCGTCAGCCTATTTAGGCGTTATCACCCGTTGGATCGAAACCGGTATGAACGAAGATTCTCAGCAGATGGCACAAATTGCCATGCGCTTGTTGTTCATTAAGCCGGGCGAGCCTATTCGATTGTGAGGAGATTTGTCATGGTAGCCGATCAGACTTCCGCAACAAGGCTTCATCTGGGCATTGATGTGGGATCTACCACGGTTAAAGTTGCTGTTTTGGACAACAACGATCAAATTGTATTTTCAGTGTATCGTCGTCACCACGCTGATGTACGTGCGACGGTACTGGAGGTACTGCGTGAAGCAGCTGCTCAATTCCCGGATCAGAAGATGACGGTAGCTATTACGGGCTCCGGTGGGTTGCTTTTGTCTCAGTGGTTGAACTTAGAATTTGTTCAAGAAGTTATAGCTTCAAAGACTGCAGTTGAAACATTTATCCCTAAAACCGACGTTGCCATTGAACTTGGCGGCGAAGATGCAAAAATCATCTATTTCGATAACGGCATTGAACAGCGCATGAATGGCACCTGCGCAGGTGGTACTGGTGCCTTCATTGATCAGATGGCATCGCTTTTGGATACCGATGCTTCAGGTTTAAATGAACTTGCAAAGCATCATACCGTGCTCTATCCCATCGCAAGCCGCTGCGGTGTATTTGCAAAAACCGACGTTCAGCCCCTGCTGAATGAAGGGGCTAAAAAGGAAGATATTGCTGCCTCTATTTTCCAAGCGGTAGTTACCCAAACTATTTCTGGCTTAGCTTGTGGTCGTCCTATTCGCGGGTATGTTGCCTTTTTGGGTGGTCCGCTGCAGTATCTGCCTGAATTGCGTAAGCGCTTCTATGAAACGCTGAATTTGGATAAAGAACATATCATCGTGCCTGACAATGCTCATCTGTTTGTAGCAAGTGGCTGCGCTATTGCAGGCGCTGAAAATTCCAAACCTGAACTCTTGAACGACATTGTGGATCGTTTGAAGAACTTGGGTGATATTCAGGGCAGTGAAGTGGTTCGTTTGCCACCACTGTTTGCCAATGAAGAAGAATACCACGAGTTTAAGCAGCGTCATGACAAAGAAAAGGTTAAGCGCCGTGATCTGGCAACCTATGAAGGTAATGCCTATTTGGGCATTGATGCAGGTTCTACCACGTTTAAATCAGCTTTGATCGCCGAAGATGGCAGCTTGCTTTGGAACACCTACACCAACAACAAAGGTGATGTATTGGGATGTGCTAAACGTGCTGTGTCTGAATTGTATAAGGATTTGCCCGTTGATGCTGAAACCGGTCGTCCCAAAGTGACAATTGGTCACGTGACGGTTACCGGTTATGGTGAAGCATTACTTCTTGAGGCTTTGCGGGTAGATTCTGGTGAAATTGAAACAGTAGCCCACCTGCGTGGTGCCGAAGAAATGCTTCCAGGGGTCGAGTTCATTTTGGACATCGGTGGCCAGGACATGAAGTGCTTGCGTGTTAAGGATGGTGTTATCGATCACATCATGCTGAACGAAGCTTGCTCTTCTGGTTGCGGTTCGTTCATTGAAAGCTTTGCAGCTGGTTTGAATTTATCAGTATCCGAATTTGCACAGAGCGCTATTTCAGCTAAGCATCCGGTTGATTTGGGTAGCCGTTGTACCGTATTCATGAATAGCCGTGTAAAGCAGGCCCAAAAAGAAGGCGCCACGGTTGGCGATATTGCTGCTGGTTTGGCTATTTCAGTCATTAAAAATGCCCTCTTTAAAGTAATTAAGATTCGCGACCCCCATGAGGTAGGCAAGAAGGTAATCGTCCAAGGTGGTACGTTTTTAAATGATGCTGTGCTGCGTGCCTTTGAGCAGCTGGCAGAAACCAATGCGGTTCGCCCCGATATCGCCGGTAATATGGGAGCCTACGGCGCTGCGCTGCTGGCGCGCGATCGTGCCCATGATGCCGAAGCTCGCAGTGGCGCTCCGGCTCATACGACTATGCTCGGAGTTCAAGCTTTGGAAGATTTACAGCCTACTCATCGCAATGTACGCTGCAAGGCATGCTCCAATCATTGCCTTTTGACCATTAATGATTTTGGTAAGGATGAAATTACTGGCAAGCATCGTCGATTCATTACGGGCAATCGTTGCGAAAAGGGCGCCGGTCTAGCACAGGAAGCCGCTCAGGTTCCCAACTTGTTCGAATACAAGACGCATCGCTTATTTGATCATTACAAGCCGCTTACCAAAGAACAAGCCACTCGTTCTACTGTGGGTATTCCTCGTGCGCTCAATATGTATGAGAATTATCCTTTCTGGTTTACCTTCTTTACGAAGCTTGGGTTTAGGGTAGTACTGAGTGATCCCACAACGAAAAAGACCTATGAAGCAGGTATTGAATCAATGCCGTCTGAAAGTGTGTGCTATCCGGCCAAACTTTCGCATGGTCATATCATGAACCTGCTAGAAAAGGACATCGACTTTATTTGGATGCCCTGCTTAAAGTACGAACGCGGGGAAGATGAAACCGCGGGCAATCACTTTAATTGTCCGATTGTTATGAGCTATTCAGAAGCGTTAAAGCTCAATGTTGATGCTTTGAATGAAACTGATATTCAGTTTTTGAATCCCTTTGTTCCATATCACATGAAGGACAAGCTCAAGGAGCGCATGTATGTGGAGCTTGTCGAAAAACATCCTGAATTAATGGGGGATTCTCCGCTGCCTACTCGTGATGAAATTGATGCCGCGGTTGAGGCCGCATGGGCAGAAGACGAACAGCTCCATGAAGACATCCATAACAAGGGCATGGAAACATTGAAGTGGATTGAAGAGCATGGTGTACATGGCATTGTGTTGGCTGGGCGTCCCTATCATGGAGATCCGGAAATTAACCACGCGATTCCTGAACTGCTTACCAGCTTTGGTTTGGCGGTATTTACCGAAGACTCTATTGCGCATTTAGGCCAGGTAGAACGTCCTCTGCGCACTGTAGACCAGTGGATGTATCATATGCGTTTGTATCGCGCCGCAAAGGTGGTAACCCAGCGCGATGATTTGGATTTAATCCAGCTGAATTCCTTTGGCTGTGGTTTGGATGCCATTACGACTGACCAGGTTCAAGAAATTCTGGAAGGCTCCGGCAAAATCTACACGGTCTTAAAAATCGATGAAGTTTCCAACTTAGGTGCTGCTCGTATTCGCGTTCGTTCGCTTTTGGCTGCCTTGAAAGATCAAACGGACCAGCGCGCTGAAAAGAACGACAGTTTTGTGGGCGGATGTCCCGTCATGGAATTCGATAGGGATAAGCTTGAAGCCGATGTCCGTGCTCGAGAAGAGGCAATCAACAAAAAGACTGGCAAGCGCGAGGCAGAAGCTGGCGCAGTGGTGGCCGCCGAAATTGCTGAAGAGACAGCAAAAGACGTGAATACCAAGGATTTGATGCTGACGCCTGAAGAAGAGCAGGCGCTCAAGGATGCCCTGAAGGATAATCATGAGCTTAAAGCCGAATCCACAGCATTCCCAAAGGTACAATTCACCAAGGAAATGAAGGATGCCGGCTACACTATTTTGTGTCCCCAGATGGCACCTATCCACTTTGAGTTATTACTGCCTATCTTTAATGCGAATGGGTATAACTTCGAATTGTTGCCTGCAGTTGACCATGGTGCAGTTGACGCTGGTTTGAAATACGTCAACAACGATATTTGTTATCCATCTATCTTGGTAACAGGCCAGATTATGGAAGCGGTGCTTTCGGGCCGTTATGACACGGATAAGTTAGCCGTTATCATCACTCAGACAGGTGGCGGTTGCCGTGCTACGAACTACATTTCACTTATTCGTAAGGCTTTAAAGGCTGCTGGTTTAGGCCATATTCCTGTCATCTCACTTTCCTTTAAGAAGTTGGATGAATCTAATCCTGGTTTTAAGCTGACAGCAAGCATGTTGTACAACGCCATCTTTGCTCTGTTCTACGGCGATTTGCTGATGCAATGCCTGTATCGCACCCGTCCGTATGAAATCGAACCGGGTGCTGCCAAGAATCTGTTCGATTACTGGATGGCTAAGTGTAAGGCACAAGTCTACGAGGGTGAAAAGTTTGGTCGATACAAAAAGACCGTACGCGCTATTGTGGATGACTTTGATAATTTGCCACTTCAGGGTGAAGGCACTAAACCACGTGTCGGTGTGGTAGGCGAAATTCTGGTTAAATTCCACCCAACAGCCAACAACCAGGTGGTCGATGTTATCGAATCGGAAGGTTGCGAAGCGGTTGTTCCCGGTCTGGTAGATTTCTTCTTGTTTGGTATTGCCGGCTCTATCTTCCAGCAGGAAGGTGTGGGCAAATCAAAGAAGGGTGCCATGGGTGCTCGTGCGGCTTTGGCTGCAATAGATAAGTTGCGCAAACCTATGAACGACGCCCTAGAAGAATCAGTCCGTTTTGAGCCGCCCACGAATATATATACCTTGGCAAGCTACGCAAAAGAAATTCTATCGCTATGTAATTCCATGGGCGAAGGTTGGCTTTTAACGGCAGAAATGTGTGAGCTTATCCGTTCGGGAGCACCAAATATTGTGTGTGCTCAACCGTTTGCTTGTTTGCCTAACCATGTTGTTGGCAAGGCCGTCATCAAGGAGCTCCGTCGTCGTTACAAGGGAACCAATATTGTTGCTGTTGACTACGACCCCGGTGCATCTGAAGTTAACCAGCTCAATCGTATCAAGCTGATGATTTCGGTTGCCAAGGCAAACTTAGCTGAACAGCGACAGGAAGAAGCATTGCGTCAACCCCATGAACTACCAACGCGTGATTCGTGTGATGGCAGTTGTGGGTGCGCGGTATTCAACACCGAAGACGAAGTGGTAGAAAAGATCATCAACTAATCTCTACGATTGAAAGAATTGCTAAAGGTTTTGAGTGGAAGAACTCCTTTTACATATACAGACGCTCTTTAATATCCCCGCCTGGGGTTTGGCAGTCGTAGGTATCCTGGTGTTTGTTGCCGGCTACGTGGATGCCATCGCTGGCGGGGGAGGGCTCATATCTCTTCCGGCATATTTAATTGCGGGTTTGCCCACTCATACCGCTATTGCCACTAATAAACTGTCATCGGCAATGGGAACTGCTGTATCAACCTGGCATTATGCAAAATCGGGCTTTATTCATCTATCCCTTGCCATACCCGCTATCCTATGCGCTTTTATCGGTTCGGGTGCTGGATCTAATCTGGTTCTTCTGGTTGATGATTTTGTCCTTAAAATTTTACTGTTGGCAATCCTTCCCCTGACGGCAGTCTATGTGATGCGTTCCAAACAGCTGACCAACGATGTATCCAGCTCGTATTCCCGTAAGAAAATAACGCTCATCAGTTGTCTTATTGCTCTGGTCATTGGTGCCTATGATGGTTTTTATGGTCCTGGTACTGGAACGTTTCTCATTCTTACCCTTACGGGAATAGCTCAATTGCGCCTTGATGCTGCGGCGGGTCTTACAAAAGCTATCAATTTATCTACCAACGTTGCATCCCTTGTTGTGTTTTTGCTTCACGGGGAAGTGCTTATTTTACTGGGACTTGTCGCAGGC
>UQDJ01000058.1 GCA_900539675.1 uncultured Coriobacteriaceae bacterium
GCCAATCTTGTACCGTGGTCTGAATACCGCCATCAACAACTTCAACGGTGGCCTCCTGAGGAGCAAAGCCATTCAGAATCTTAGTGGAAAGCTTTCCTTGTTGATATTCAGGTTTGCTGAAAAGAGCGCACAAATAGCGAACATTAGTGGTTACGCCATACACTTTGGTGTGATCCAAAACACTGGACATAAGGGAACAAGCAGCGCTGCGTGTATCAGCATGAACGATTATCTTCGCAAGCATGGGGTCATAGTGGCTGGTAACGGTGATTCCCTTACGAATCCAGGTTTCTATACGTGCCCTCTTATCAAAAACTACCTCATCAATTTTGCCCGTGGCAGGAGCAAAATCCCTTAAAGGATCCTCAGCGTACAAACGGCATTCAATAGCACATCCCTTTTGGTGAAGGGTAATCCAATCAAGGTTGGGCATTTCTCCTGCCGCTTCGCGCAGCTGCCATTCCACTAAATCAATGTCGAAGCATTCTTCAGTAACCCCATGCTCAACCTGAAGACGAGTATTCACCTCAAGAAAGTAAAACGCTGCATTGTCTTCATCATAAAGAAACTCAACGGTACCAGCGTTACGGTATTCAACGCTTTCTGCGAGCTTTTGAGCGCATGTATGCAAACGGGTACGCACTTCATCAGGAATGCCAGGAGCAGGACATTCCTCAACAACTTTTTGGTTACGACGCTGAACCGAGCAGTCTCTATCCCCGATGGCGAGCGCCTTGCCATCAGAACCAAAGATCTGCACCTCTACATGGCGTGCATGGGTGACATACTTCTCCAAGAAAACGCCAGCATCGCCAAAGTTGGTTTGAGCTAGATGAACCACGCTATCAAAAGCTTCGGATAGCTGTTCGGGTGTGGAGCACACCCGCATGCCAATACCGCCTCCGCCAGCGGTACTTTTCAACATGACAGGAAAGCCTACCCGTTCAGCTTCCAAGAGTGCTTCTTTGCGAGTCTGCAACAAACCCGTGCCAGGTAATTCAGGCACCCCAGCCGCTTGAGCCAGTTTACGAGCAACATGTTTTAAACTAAATTGCTCCATCTGGTCAGGATCTGGACCAATAAACACTACTCCAGCCTCTTTACAAGCACGAGCAAACTGGGGGCTTTCAGACAGAAAGCCGTACCCCGGATGAATAGCTTCAGCGCCTGTTTTTTGAGCAGCGGCCAGTATTTTTTCTTCATCAAGATAGGTTTCTTGCACGCTGCCATCACCCAGACAGATTGCCTCATCTGCGCGGTCCACATGCAAACTGTCCTTATCATCTTCAGCATAAACCGCCACACTTTTGATGCCCAATCGCTGCAGCGTTCGTTCAATACGCACAGCGATAGCACCACGATTGGCTATCAAAACTTTCGAAAACATGACTGCTCCTTTTGCCCCATTTCCACTTTTTCGCTCGCTTGCGTAAAACGGCATACATCAGACCAAGAGAACTATCAGACCAATAAAACTCGAACTGCGGACACACAGCTGGCCCGATCACGCGCGAGGCTTGCCGTACTAATCCTGCGGATCCCAGATAATCATGCGAACCGGTGTTGGGTTATAGGCGTTGCAGGGATTGTTGAGCTGAGGGCAATTACTCACCAACACCACCACATGACTCAATGCTTTCATCTCTACATAGTTACCTGGAGCAGATACGCCGTCATCGAACTTCAAACCACCTTCTGGTGTGACTGGCACATTCATGAAGAAGTTGATATTGGGAGCCAAATCACGCTTTGAAAGCAGGTCATCGTTGCGCTGAGAGATGGCATACATACAGTTATCGCGGCAGTTATGCATGTAGCGCTTTTCACGAGCATAGCGTACCGTATTACTCTGCGAAGAACATGCTCCACCCAACGTGTCGTGACGACCGGTCTTATCAGCAGTTATTTCCAATAATGGCTTGCCTGATTCGGCACGTAAGACACTGCCGGTAGTAAGATAAATTTTTTTTTGTGCGACGATGGTTGCTACGGCACTGTAGTGATCTTCTGGGTCCTCGTAATCGTAGAAAGTGGTATCTACTGCCTGATTGCCCTTTTCATCCAAAATGCGTAGTACTTGACCGGGCAACAATTCATGCATCCACGGTGTGCCTGCTAAAACTTCGTGATTATAAATAGCATCTTCAACCTGAAGCGGACTTTCTTTTTCAACTAATCCGTACATTGTTATCCTCACAATTCTTAAAATGGTTGTCCCAATACATCTGATCTTGTCATCCCCACCGAAGTGGAGCGCTTATGCCTTCTGTTGGTTGTATCAACGTAGTGGAGCGATCATGGCTTTTGTTGGTGGTCACCAAAACAGAAAATGTTCTACTTGCCCAAAAGGTTGTAATAATCCCACGTGTTTTCAAACGCACGATAGTTTTCGTCGCGATGCTGTACGCACTCGTCAAGCAAATCAACTGCTGGAGCGTTATACACATCGATCTGAACCGGTACCGAAGGATACGGAGTTGTAGGGTCTAAAGGGTTGGGTGTGTTCGATAAAATGACGATTGAATCCATTTCGGTACGAAGGGTTACCGTGGCATCCTTCGGGCAGTTTCCGGGATCATAGTGCATGCTGTCATCATCTTCGACATACACCTTGGCAAATAGATTCACGCAGGGTACCAGATCACGCAGTGACATGCCGTTTCGAACCAATTCCACTGCGACATTTTCATCACCGGCACGCAGCCAATCATTGCGTAGTTCCTGATAGGTGGTTACGCCATAGCGTTCATCAACCATCTTTCGCGTAATTAGTCCCGAAATAGAATCATGCCAACCAACACTGTCCTGAACAATGCTTGCCAATACACGGCCGTTATCGCTCATGAGTACATTGCCTTGTGTAAGGTGTGCCGTGTACTGTGCTTTTAAGGTATCAGGCATGTTGTAGCGCTCTGACGTGTCATACATGTTGTACATAAGCAGAGCCACATTGGCGTTAGGGCCCAACGCCTTAAAGTGCACATACTTACCTTTGCCAATATTGCCCGACCACTTCTCTCCGGGACGTAACGTCTTAGTCCAAATCTTTTGCATGACAGTTTCCTTTCTTGTAAGCGACGCTCTTTTCACGTCGCGGCCTTAATATCACGTACGATCTATTACGAATGGGGTTGATCTGACCAGCAGCTTTCCTATCTATCTCAGGCGATGAAGCGCAGGTGAGAGTACCCAATTCCCCCGCTTTGAAAAGGACTTAAACAATGGGTTTGTGCATCTCTTCCTCCGCTTCTGCCAGTTCTTTATCAACCGGAAATCCCGCACGTTTAGCACACTGATAAAAGTCCAACGTATCTTCTCGCTGAGCGATGACCGCTCTGCGATAGAGTTGTTCGGTAGTGGTTTCTCGTTCTTCTTCCAAAAGCTTTTCTTCTCGCACTTCACGAGCCCGTTCATCATCGGTGCGAGGACAAAGTGCGCATACCACCAAGAACACTAACGCTGACGCGCCAAAACAGATAAATGTGCACCAGCCGTCCATATCGGCGCCAAAGAGGGAATTTGGTATATAGAGAAGCGTATTAGGTGCGCCATAAACCGTGGGGACGGTAACAAAGAAGAACAGTCGCAGCACCAAGCCGGTTATCGACGAAGCAAACACTGCCTTAGTGGAACTGCGCTTCCAAAACAGTCCGCCAAATAATGCTGGAATTAAACAGCACAACATGAGATCGAATGCTAGCGTCAGTAAAATGCCCGTTTGAGCAATTCGAGCTGCAATGAAAATACCCGCCAACGCAGTAGGAATCATACAAATACGCACCCAACGAAGCTGAGGGTCACGTCGGTTGGTATCTGAATCACGTCTAAAGCCAGCTACGTTACGGATAATCAAATCCGACATACCTAACACCGCACCCGATGCCGTAGAGAACGAAGCAGCTACGATGCCTGCCAACACAATTACCGTAATAACCGGCGGAACGTATTCGCTGAGGAATTGATACAGAATAGGAGCGTCATCTGCCGAAAGCCCAAAGGTCTGTACCGCAGTCAAAGCTATCATGCCGTAGACAACACCTATAAATGCCGTCAATCCAGCGCCGATGAAGCATGCCTTTTGAGCAGTTTTAGGATTACGTGCACTATAGACGCGCTGCTGAAAATCAATAGCAACAATGTCGCCAACTCCTAAGGAGAGCAACGTTGCCCAATTCAAAGCAGAACCAGCAGCAGGATCACTCAGCTGAACGAAGTCGAAGGGACCCATGTCTGGCGGCGTCGAATAGCCGAAGGAAACCCCCACAAACACAGCAATTAACACGGCAGCAAATAAGGTAATGCAGGTTTGCACCGCTGCAGTATAGGCATCGCTAAACAGCCCTCCGCACATGGTGTACAACAGCACTAAACCAGCTGAAATAAACAGGCCACCAACGTAGGGCACGCCAAGGAAGTATTCAAGCAACTTGCCACAAGCAACCATATTGCCCGCAAACAGGATGATGTATGCAAGAACAATAATGATAGAAGCTAACTTTTCGTAGTTGTGTCCAAACTTTAAACGAAAAAAATCTCCGAGTGAAAAGAGCCCCATTTCATTCATGGGTTTAGCAATAAAGATGCCCGATAACAACAAGCAAATAGCCAACCCAATGGCAAGAGAGGCACCCGACCAAAACCCGGTAGCAGACGTCAAGTCCATGTTGCCCACCGTGGCATTAGAATCAACCGCCGCGGCCATCAAAGCAGGAGCAACCAAATATACCGGTAGCATACGTCCAGCAACCAGGAAGTTCTGGGAGTCGCCTTCAACTTTGCGCCCCACATATATCCCGACAAACAGCACCAAAAGCACGGTTATGCCAACGCCAAATAGCAGCATTGCATTCAATAGAATCACCCTTCCGATTGCTTTGCGTTGATTCAATCGAAATCGATGACCGCTACCGATCAATCGCTCTGAGCTATGTGCTCAGAGACGCTGGTCACAAGCGCTGCATTAATTTCGATAACGCATCTAAAATAGGAAGAGTCTGTTTCGCTTACGTTAAAGGGAACCGATATGAAACATAACTTTCGATGATTTATCGAATTGGAAACGTAAAGGTCTTCATCTGGAAATATAGAGAGCTCATGTTAGATTTACTACTACAGAACACACGATCAAACCCTACAATTAAGACCATGACACACCCGATTGACATACCAACACAAGCACCCAGAAAACACGATGCTTCCCCTATAACTTCTCGAAGAGGTCGACCTCGCAAAAGCGGGAAACAATCGCTTGACCAAAGGGCAGATATCCAATCTAGCGCCATTGTCCTCTTTCAAAGCAAGGGGTATCAAGCAACGAGCATGACAGAAATTGCCCATTCCTGTGGGCTCAGTCAGTCCTCGCTGTACTACTGGTATGGCAATAAAGCTGAAATCCTTCGAGATATCCTGATTCAAAACCACGCATCACAAACGGTTATTGAACGTCTTTCCACCACAGAAGCAAGTTTTGCTGCTCAGCTCTATGCATTTATGGTTGCCGATGTTCAAATGCTGTGCACTTTGCCGCTTGATTATTACGATTTGGAGCGCATCGCCCACAGCGATCCTGAAGCCTTCAGCGATTTTTTTGATACGTACAAAAAATTGCGTAAAGACGTGCGCAAGCTCCTTGATGACGGTGTTGCGTCGGACGTTTTTACCTGCAGTGATTCTCAACTAGCCGTTTTAACCATGCTCTCATTAAATGAAGCACTCCAACATCGCTACCGGGTGGAAGAACACACAAAACAGCAGGAAAATATCGATAAATTTGCCCACCTTGGTGCCCGCTGCGCGGTAAAGCTCATTGCCCCTGGACTCGATCTCGACCCTGTTGCTGAAGAAGCAGCACCTCTTCTTCTAGATCATTCCGATACCCCGATCTCAGCTTAAATCTGCGATCTCTCCCCCACACAGACAAGCAAGCTCTACTCTGTAGTGCTTCTGCTTGTGAAGGAGTTTAAAAAACTGAGCAAGCAGTCTCACAAATGATGCCACGCAGCAATATGCTAATCTGTTTGTTAACACCGATATCCTAGTGATGCAGACGTATTTGCATCGTATCTGAGGGGGATTAGATGGCTTATCAAATTGTCACCGATTCATGCTGCAACCTGCCCGAAGCTCTCATCGATGAATTGGGCATTGAAGTGCTGCCCCTGGTATTCATGATTGATGGCAAGCAGCACCAAAGTTACCTAAAGGGCCAGGTCACTGACCTTAAACAGTTCTATACTATGATGCGAGAAGGCAAGGTTATTACCACCTCTCTACCCAACTTGGCGGATGCCGAAAAAATGTTTGAAGATATCTTCAAACAGGGTAACGATATTTTATATCTTGGCTTTTCCAGCGGCCTTTCGGGAACTTATGAAGGCGTTTCTAATGTCGGAACTATGGTGCAAGAACGCTACCCCGAGCGCACCTTTACCGCAGTAGATACCCTTGCTGCGTCAGTCGGTCAAGGCCTGTTGGTCTATTACGCAGTCGAACAGCAAAAGGAAGGCAAAACCCTAGAAGAAGTTGCCACGTGGGTTAAAGATCATCGTCTTAATATGGCGCATTGGTTTACCGTAAGCGATTTAGTGTTCCTGTTCCGAGGCGGACGCGTATCACGAAGTGCAGCCTACGCTGGCAGCCTTTTAAATATCAAACCGGTCTTGCATGTAGATGACGAAGGCCACCTTATCCCTATGGAAAAAACCCGAGGCCGAAAGAAAAGCATCCAAGCATTGGTCAGCCATATGAAAGACACGGTTCAGCAGCCCCTCGATAAGCAGTTGATTGGCATTTCACATGGAGACTGCCTCGAAGATGCCGAATACCTACAACACTTACTTACCGATACGTTCGGCACCGAAAAATATCTGATCAATTATATCGATCCGGTTATCGGTGTACATTCCGGACCCGGCACCTTAGCACTGTTTTTCCTTGGCAGCCATCGCTAACAAGGTCAATGCCAATCATTCGCTCGTCATTCTCAGTACCTTTTGCGTGTTGGTGACTGACATCACTCATCGAAATTAGTGTAGTAAAGCCTGTTTAGATTTCTAAACAGGCTATTTTCTTGGATGATATGAATACATCGTTAGCTAAGACAATATGCGTCAAACTAAATGCTTCGGTGATCACTTCAGTGATTGAAGGGTTAATAGCATTGTCCACTTAGACAATAAACTCAGGATTCGGTAATAATATCGCGCAAGGCAGAAATGAACTTTTCGTTTTCTTCGTGAGTGCGAATTGCCACCAAAAAGTAGCGTTTGCCTTCAATACCTGGCACCCCTGCTAAATCGCGAACGGTAAAACCAGCCTTTTGTAATCTCACAATCAAATCAGCCGCACTGGGAATACCAAAATCACGTGAAGCTCGTTCTTCCAAAGCGCACATAACGAAATTTGCTTCAGAAGGAAATACCTTGATGCCTGGGGTCAAACTGAGCATACACTGCATCCAGGGAATTTCAGATTCCAACAGTGACACCGTTTCTTCCAGATATTCGCCGGTATGGGGAAATTCTCGCGCCACGACTTCATTAAACATGGAAATTTCTGAGCCGTCACTAAACTGCTTCACATGCGCAATAGCTGAAGCATTGCCAACAACATAACCCATAGGAATACCCGGCATACCCAATTCAGAAGACAAGCTACGTACCACAAATAAATTGCGATACTGCTGGGTGAGCTCTACAAATGACTCGCCACCAAGGGTAAGTCCAATATTCGCCTCATCGACAATAACCCAGTTGCACACTTCCAGATAGTGACGCAACAGTTTTTCAGAAAGCAGGCGAGCACAGGGAAAACTGGGATTCGCCAACACAGCAGCATTGAATTGATAGCCATTGTTATAAGCAGCCTGTGGATCAATCGCTGAAAGTGAAAATGGGTTTACCAGCTTGACAGGATTGTGACCAACATTGGCAACCGAGAGAAAATAGCCCGTCGGAGCAGGTGTTGGAATACCCACATTGCAGGGACGATATGCTTGCGCTATAGCACTGATGAGAGAAGTAACACTGGTACCACCCAAAATGCACTCTTCAGGAATTTCAAAATAGCGCGCAACAACACGGGCTAAATGTTGGCCGTCACTGTTGGGCACAAAAGATAGATCTCCAAGAGAAATGGCCTTAGTAATAGCGTCCTTCATGCATTGGGGAGTCCCCAGTGGATTAGCAATACACGAAAAATCGATCCAATCAATTTCAGCACGAATGTCATAAGGCAACGTTTCCTGCGGCTGCGCAGGAACCGACGCTTCGTTCACTAAATCTGTCAACGCTTCGAACGGTTTCACGTTCCCCTCTATTCAAACTCGATGAGCACCTCTGATGTTGCCTCTAAACAAAAGTTACAGGGGTGCGGATGAACACCCTAGCACAAAAGCAGCTTTACGTGTGCGATGGTAGACTATGTTTTATGGAAAAGCATAGCAACATCGATACTAGCACCGATTTAAAACCATGGAATGGTCCGGCCATCATTTTGATGGATTTGGATGCATTTTTCGCATCGGTTGAACAGTTAGACCATCCCGACTGGCGTGGTAAACCAGTGATTGTGGGAGGTAGCCCGGATAAACGAGGCGTAGTTTCTACAGCATCCTATGAAGCGCGCAGATATGGCGTGCATTCAGCTATGCCCTCCTCCCAGGCTGCTCGCCTGTGTCCCGACGCCATTTGGACTCCAGGCCATTTTCATCGATACCGCGAAATGTCCAAACAGGTAATGGATATCCTCTACGATGAGTCCCCTCATCTTATGCAGGTCAGTATCGATGAAGCCTTCCTTGATGTATCACCCACGCGCGCTAATCGCACCCACCCAATAGCTATCGCCAAGCGCATCCAAGATCGTGTATCTGCCTTGGGCATTACCTGCTCTATTGGACTTGGGTCCTCTAAAACAATCGCTAAGATTGCTTCTAACAAAAACAAACCTCATGGGCTTACGGTAGTCTATCCACAAGAAAGTAGCGGTTTTTTAGCTCCCCTTCCCGTGGGAGAAATGAGCGGAATAGGACCCGTTGCCCAAAAAAAGCTAGCTAGTTATCACCTGTTTACCTTAGGCGACATGGCAAAAGCCGATCCTTCGCTTTTGCGCGAAGTGTTTGGCAAAAA
>UQDJ01000059.1 GCA_900539675.1 uncultured Coriobacteriaceae bacterium
CCCAGCGCCTCTAAACCACAGGCAATAGCAGCGCTCGAAACAATCAGTGGCGCCCAACCCGCTTTGCGCAGAGCATCAATTTGACGGGCAAGATCGTCAAAATAACCACGATCGAGCTTGCCCTGTTTGTCCACCAAAGTAGATGAGCCAATCTTGATTACTATGACTTTCTTGCCGTTTCGCATGACTTATATATCCAATCCACTATAGATGTCATCTTCGTGCATGCGACTTGATTCGAATTCGAAGTCGTAACCCAAAATACGAATTTCATCGCCATCGCGCGCACCGGCAGCCTCCAGCGCTTCATCGAGCTTCAAGCGCTTGAAACGATGCTGCAAGAAAGCCACCGCCTCTTCATTTTCCCAGTCGGTCTGCATAACCATGCGCTCAATCTGTTTACCGCTCACACGGAAGATGCCATCGGAGAGCTGCTTCACTTCGATACGTTTATCGCGCTCATCGCGACGATGTTGCCATACCTGGTCAAAGTGCTCTTGGCCCGCTTCGAGCTCTCGACGCTCTTCGCGCAACTTCTGAACGCGGTTGCCCACCACACGCATCAGCTTATCAATACCTTCGCCCGTAACTGCACTGGTTAGGTAGAGCTTGGGGTCAAGCGGACTATCAACATATTCGTTGCCGTTTACGCGTGCCAACGAATCCTTTGCCACCTCCGCCTGCAGACGCTCGGCCGCCTCTTTGGCACCCGGTGCATCAATCTTATTGCCAATCACCAAGCAAGGGCGCTTGGCCAACTCTGGAGCATAGGCAGCCAACTCGTGATTGATAATGCGATAATCCTCTACCGGATCGCGACCTTCATAACCACCCGTCAGGTCAACCACATGCAAAATGATTGCACTGCGCTCAATATGGCGCAAGAATTCATATCCTAGGCCCTTACCCTTATGAGCGCCCTCTATAAGGCCAGGTACATCGGCAACAACGTAACTGTAGTTGTCCACCTTAACAACGCCTAAGTTGGGCACCAAGGTGGTGAAGGGATAATCAGCAATCTTGGGTTTGGCAGCAGAGATACGCGAAATCAATGACGATTTACCTGCTGAGGGCATACCGACCAACGCAGCATCAGCCATCAACTTCATCTCAAGTTCAAGCCAGCACTCTTCGCCTGGAATACCCAATTCAGCGAAGGCCGGAGCACGACGGGTAGATGTCACAAAGTGGGTATTACCGCGCCCACCAATACCCCCGCGCGCTACGATAATTTCTTCGCCATCGTGGGTAAGATCGGCGATTATTTCGCCTGTCTTTTTGGTCTCTTCGTTGTATTCGCGCACAACGGTACCAACAGGCACCTTCAAAATAAGGTCTTCACCATTGGCGCCATGCATGTTGGACCCCTTGCCATGAGTACCACGGGTGGCCTTGAAATGATGCTTGAAGCGATAATCGATCAGCGGCGAAACCTGCACATCGGCTTTGAGGATGACGTTGCCGCCACGCCCGCCGTCGCCGCCATCAGGACCGCCCTTGGGCACATGAGCTTCGCGACGAAACGACATACAGCCTGCGCCGCCGTCGCCTGCCTTTACGAATATGCGAACTTTATCTGTAAACATAATACGTCCGATTCTAAACGAAAAGCCCCCTGCGAAGCAGAGGGCTTAGAAAAACACTGTGATTGATCAGTCATTACGCCTGAGGACGAACGTGAACCTTACGGCGTACGCCCTTGGTGTATTCAACCTTACCGTCGCACAGAGCGAACAGGGTGTCGTCCTTGCCGCGACCTACATTCTCACCGGGGTGAAAATGGGTGCCACGCTGACGAACGAGGATATTGCCCGCACCGACGAGTTCACCAGCGAAGCGCTTGCAACCGAGGCGCTTTGCCTGAGAATCGCGACCGTTGCGGATGGAACCTTGACCTTTCTTGTGTGCCATTCTATTCCCTCCTTACTTACGCTTGCTCGGAACCCACAGCGCAGATCTGAATGCGGGTCAAGCTCTGACGATGACCACGCGTCCTCTTGTAGTTCTTGCGCTTCTTGAACTTGAATACGAGTTGCTTCTCGCCGCGGAACTGCTCTACTACCTTAGCTTCAACCTTGGTCTTTGCAGCTTCTGCAGGGTCAGCTACCACATTCTTGCCATCAACAACAGCGATAGCATTTAAAGCCACGGTGCTACCAACCTCAGCATCGAGCTTCTCAACGTTAAGATAATCACCAGCGGCCACTTTGTACTGCTTGCCGCCCGTCTTGATAATAGCGTACATGAATAATCTCCTATAAAAATGCCAAAACGCAAGGCGTTATCCTATCAGCCAGCGTGGTAGGTGTCAATATTCTAGACGGAATTCTTCACAAACAAAGTTATGACACCCGACTCATAGGATAGAGATCAAATAATACCACGCATAACTGGATTTTGTAGGCACTAATGAGCTTCTGCCCAATTATTACCGATACCCACATCGACAACCAACGGAACAGACAGATCAATGACGTGCTCCATGCAATCCTTTACAAGAGCGCTTACCGCTTCAACTTCATCCTGTGGCACCGATAAATCCAATTCGTCGTGTACCTGAAGCATCAGGCGCGTTTTATAGTCGCCCTCAACCAAGCCGATCATCACTTTACGCATGGCTAACTTAATGATGTCTGCTGCACTACCCTGCATCGGATGATTCATGGCCGTGCGTTCACCAAAACTGCGCTGCGATGGATTTTTCGCTTTCAATTCGGGGATGTAACGACGACGACCAAAGATTGTCGTCGCATACCCGCTATCGTGCGCCTTTTTCTTTATATCATCCAAGAAGCGACGCACATCAGGATATGCCGTAAAGTAACGGTCAATCATTTCCTGGGCTTCCTTGAAGGAAATCTGCAACGACTGCGACAATCCATAGGCCTGCTGACCATACACAATGCCAAAATTAACCGCCTTCGCGCGACTGCGCAGCTGGGGCGTAATCTGATCGAGTGGCAACCCAAACACACGCGATGCAGTGCGCGCGTGAAAGTCTTCCCCCGACAGAAAGGCATCGATCAGATGTTCATCGCCTGACAAGTGCGCCAACAGACGCAACTCAATCTGTGAATAGTCGGCAGACATGAACACTTCGCCTTCATGAAGAGGAACAAAACACGTACGAATATTGCGACCAAAGTCGGTACGTACCGGAATGTTTTGCAGATTGGGATTTGACGATGACAGGCGTCCTGTGGTTGTAACCATTTCATTAAATGAGGTATGAACGCGCCCATCGCCTTTCACCATACCCGGCAAAGCATCGATATAGGTACTCTTGATCTTGGCGTATTCGCGGTATTCCAACACCAAACCTGGCAATTCGTGTTCTTCAGAAAGATCTTTCAGGACTTTAGCGTCAGTGGAATAGCCGCGTTGAGTTTTCTTTTTCGGGGTCAATCCAATTTCATCGAAGAGCACTTCGGATAACTGCTTGGGCGAATCCACGTTGAATTCATGACCGGCCGCCTCATAGATAGCACTGCGTAATCGATCGATTTCTGCGCCGGCATCCTGAGACAAACTGGACAGATGATCCAGATCGATGGCGGCACCTACACGCTCCATGCCGGCAAGCACCGCGACCAACGGCAAATCGATGTCCTCATACACATTGCGCACTTCACGACGGTTGAGTGCCTGATTAAGAGGGTCTACCAAGATTGCAAGAGCAGACGCTTCTTGTGCCAAACGGGCTTTGGCGTCCTTTTCTTCGGCGAGCACAATGCCGGCATAACGCTCCATCAAGGCCGCAAGCGAAGAAGTACCCATATTCGAATCCACCACATAGGCAGCAAGCGCCACATCAAAGCCCTGCAAAGAAAGCAGTTCTTGAATGCATACCTGAGCGGCTTCTGAGCGATCTGCAGGATATACACCGGTTTCGATCAACAGCGTTTTAATATCGAATGCCACCAGATAACCTTCGCGAACCACCCGTGCCAACGCGCTACGAGCCGCGTCGTCTTCAAGCAGGGCAACCGTATCATCAAAATGAAATGCCACCTGAATATGGTCCCCAAACAGAGAGCCTAACTCATCTTTTGCCCACGCCAGAGACACCGCCGGCCTGCTGGATGATGCATCTTTGCAATCCGCATCCAATTCTTTCTCTGGCGTGGTACGGTTCAAATACTCATCGAGTGCGTCCTGTGCCTTTTTGCCCTCCAGCAGATCGCCCTCAAAGGAAAACTGCGAATCCTTAAGATTTTCCTGAGCATCTTCATCCAAAAGACCCAATACCTTATTCAGATGAGCCATAAAACGCACATCGGTAAACGCCTTGGTCACCGCTTGAGCATCAAAGCTCGGAAAGCTTACCGAAGAAGGATCAATATCCACATCCGCGTCGCATACGATGGTGGCAACTTGACGCGAAAGGAATGCATCGTCTTTATGCTCAACCAAGTTTTCCAGCTGCTTGCCTTTAAACTTATCCAGGTTCTCGTAAATGCCTTCCAGATTGCCGTAATTCTGCAGCATAGTTGCCGCACGCTTGTCACCAATGCCCGGCACGCCAGGAATGTTGTCAACCGAGTCACCCTTCAAGCCCAAGAAGTCCGTGAACTGTTCAGGAGTAACGCCATAGCGCTCTTTGACTTCTTCAGGCCCATACACCACGACATCGGAGATGCCGCGCTTCGTGGTAACCACATGAGTCAAATCCGTTACCAGTTGGTAGGCATCCTTATCGCCGGTAACCAACAGCGTGTGATAACCCAAAGCCTCATCACGGGCGGCAACGGTACCCAAGATGTCGTCGCCTTCCCAGCCCTCTTTGGCCACGACCGGAATATTCATCGCGGTAAGCAAATGCTCAATTACTGCAAACTGAGGCTTCAAATCGAGATCCATCGCCGGGCGTTGCGCTTTGTACTGCGCGAGCGCCTTGATGCGAAACTCCGGCTTTCCCCTATCGAAGGCACAGATAATTGCATCGGGATGCGTGGTTTCAATAAACTTCACCAACATTGAAATAAAGCCGAAGGCAGCATTGGTAGGTGTGCCATCGGGAGCAGTCATGGTGGGAGGCACCGCGTGAAATGCACGATGCATCAACGAATTTCCGTCAATAACGGCAACAGTTTTAGACATGCACAGATCCTCTCAATAATGTGAGATTCATTATATCGTCAGCTGAATTGTGCCCCTTACAACACCACCAAACACCAAAAAGCCTTTATCTTCCCAGATGCACCTCATAAGGGGTGCCCTCCAAGGAAGATAAAGGCTTTACGACTTAAGCAGTTGTTCACACAAATGGGCTTAAGGGAGCATCATGTCCCTCGAGCAAAAATCCCCATCCTAAGAGTTCCAGAGATACCCTACACCACGCACCGTTTCAAGGTGTTGCGAAAGCTCTGGGCCCAACTTTGCACGTACACGACGAACATGCACATCTACGGTACGGGAACCGCCAAAGTAATCAAAGCCCCATACGCGCCGTAGCAGGGCATCACGCGAATAGGTGCGGCCAGGATGCGTTACCAAAAATGCCAGCAGCGCATATTCCAGATACGTGAAATCAACCGGTTCGCCGTTGACGGTAACCTGATAGGTGGCCAGGTTAATAGTCATGCCATCAATGGTTACCACATCATTGCTGGAGCCTTCATTGCCAGGCCACAACAGATGACGAATTCGTAGCGAACATTCATCAGCACTGGCACCATGCACCACAAAATCGCTGTGAATTTGGACAGGCAAGTTTAAGTTCTTAACCACATCTTCCTTCACGATGATCAACAGCGGAATGTTGCCATCATCTACCAGCGCCTGCTCAATGGTACCCAGCGTATGGAGTCCCTCATCGGGCAATTCGTAAATAATAAGATCATAGGAGGGATTATCACTTAAGATCTTTTTGAACTGAAGCGATGAACCAGCCACCACTTCAACATCTAGACTGGACAATACCGCCTGAAACTTATGGGCATTATCGAGACTATCAGCGATGAATACGACTTTTTTTCTTTGCTGCATGCCCAATCTCCTCCGCTACAGTAAACCTAAATAACGATCGATCTCCCACTGAGAAACCTGCTGCTGGTATTCGATCCATTCTTTGCGCTTCACATCAACCAAGAACGAATGAATATGAGAACCCAGTACTTCCTTCATCAAATCAGACTCCGCAAAGCGCTCCACCGCTTCACCCAAGGTATCCGGCAGTGTTTCAATGCCTTCAGCACGCAATTCCTGACGGGAGAGCTGAGACAAATCCCTATCATCGATAGGGGTCTGCAACGGCAGCTTGTCCTCGATACCCTTCAAGCCTGCAGCCAATACCGCAGAAAATACCAGATACGGGTTTGCAGCAGGATCGGGATTGCGCAGTTCTACGCGGCATGCCTCTTCCTTGTGAGGTTTGTATCCTGGGATACGAACCAAAGCAGAGCGGTTATTGCGCGCCCAGGTAATGTGACCGGGAGCTTCCCCGCCCGTAGCAAGACGCTTATACGAATTCACACACGGGTTAGTGAGTAAGCAATATTCCGGCGCATACTTCAACAGACCTGCAATGTAGTGCTTTGCCAACTCAGAGAGATTCAAACCATCGGGATCCGATGCGTCAAAGAAGGCATTGTTGCCATCTTGATCAAACAGGCTCTGATGAATATGCATACCTGAACCCGGCGCATCTGCCAAAGGCTTAGGCATAAACGATGCATATACACCGTACTTGTTAGCAATTTCTTTCACTGCCAGTTTATAGGTCATTACGTTGTCGGCCATCGTCAATGCATCGGCGAAACGCAGATCAATTTCCTGCTGAGAAGGACCAGATTCGTGATGGGAATATTCAACCGGAATACCCATTTTTTCCAGCGTCAAAATAGTATCGCGGCGCAAATCGCTAGCCATATCCAGCGATGTCAAATCGAAATAGCCACCCTTATCAAGCACTTCGGTACCATTGGGATCCTTGAAATAGAAGTACTCGAGTTCAGGACCCACGTTCATGGTGAAGCCCATCTTGGCAGCACGTTCAACTTGGCGTTTCAACACATAGCGCGAATCGCCATCAAAGAATTCCCCTTCAGGAGTTTTGATGGTACAGAACATACGACCTACCGCATTGCGCTCAGGGCGCCAAGGCAAAATTTGAAACGTGGCTGCCTCGGGGTATGCCAGCATATCCGATTCAGCGGTGTGCGCAAAACCACGCACACAGCTAGCATCGAAGCCCATGCCTTCTTCAAAGGCATTTTCGAGCTCGCTGGGAATAACGGCGAAAGACTTCATATAGCCCAGGACGTCACAGAACCAGAAGCGCACAAAGTGCACATCGCGGCTCTTAATGGTTTTCAGTACAAAATCTTGATCAGGGCTGCTAGTCATAGCGTGTCCTTCCAAAAATACCTACGAACTGAACAATACCCTATTATATAAGCAGGGATGTTTCCATGCTGTTTCACATAGTAACATCCCTGTTCAGAGTATGTTTTATAAAATTGTATTCGACTCAAACAATTTCTCAGTCTCGAAATGAACTTTCCGAGCTACTTCTTCTTATCCACGCGATGGGCTGCAAAGTCGCATGCGCTCTGAATTATCTGAACCAAAATAATCAGAATAATGATCGTGGCAACCATCATTTCCGGCATATAACGCTGATATCCATAGCGGATAGCAATGTCGCCCAAGCCGCCAGCACCAACCGTACCAGCCATCGCAGAATAGCCCAGCAAGGTGATCAAAGTGATGGAAAAGCCACGAATTAACGAAGGCAAGCTCTCCCACAGGTACACCTTCACCACAATCTGCCATACCGAAGCGCCAAAGCTCTGAGCAGCTTCTACCAAACTGGCATCCACTTCCGCCAAGCTCTGCTCAACCATGCGGCCCACAAACGGAGCCGCAGCAACCACCAACGGCACAATAGCACCTGGCACACCCAGCGAGGTACCTACCACCAGACGCGTAAACGGAATAATAGCCACCAACAGAATAATGAACGGGATGGAACGACCAATATTGATGATCCAGCCCAGTACCGCATTGAATACGCGGTGGGGACGCAACCCCTTCTTCGGATCGGTCAACACCACCAACACACCCAATGGCACGCCTATCACATACGCAAAGACGGTAGATACCAAGGTCATTACGATGGTATCCCACGTACCTTGAGCAAGCAGTTCACCGTACTGGGCAAAGAATGACGAAATGAATTCCATAGTGTCTTACAGCCTCTTCTCCAAAAGCTTTCGGGCAACTTCGCTTTGTGGGTTGGCAAAAACATCTTCAGTTTTACCCTGCTCCACAATATGGCCGCCATCAATAACAACTACGTTGTCACAGATAAGCTCAGCCACCGTAAGCGAATGGGTGATCAAAATGATAGTTACGCCCAGTTCGCGATTAATGTCCTTGAGCAGACCCAAAATGGAATGGGTGGTCATG
>UQDJ01000060.1 GCA_900539675.1 uncultured Coriobacteriaceae bacterium
GCTGTCGTTATCGGAGTACGCATGCCTAAACCCCGCACCATCGCCAAAGAGCTTGCCCGGCACCCCGAAGCTGCCCGCGCATTCATGTGCCATATCCCCCATACCCTCTACGAAGAGAAAAACATCCATGGCCTCATGATTAATGAGATCAAATCATTTGATGAGGTCATCCAAGCATTAGATGTGTTTTTGCCTGAAGTTGATAACTGGGCAACCTGCGATTTGATCAAACCGCGCGCTTTCAAACCTATTCGAACCAACAAAAACGCCCAGAACAGCAAGGCGCTTCTTGCTAAAGTTGATGAGTGGATCGCTTGCTCGCATCCCTTCACCGTTCGATTTGGCATCAGTATGCTGATGCAGTTTTATCTCAACGATTCTTTCTCCCCAGATATCCTCGCTCGTGTTGAGCGAATTCAATCCACGGAATATTACGTCAACATGATGCGCGCATGGTTTTTCGCTGAGGCACTCGTCAAACAAGAACAGGCGGCACTGCCCGTCATAGAGCAACACCGCCTTGATATCTGGACGCACAACAAAGCCATCCAAAAAGCAATTGAGAGCTATCGTATATCAGTGCCCTTAAAGAAGTATCTGCGCACGCTTAAAATGCACTGAGCGAGTACACTTTGCCTTAGCGTGAAGAATGCTTCCAGGTATTCACCAAATCGCAGGCAGCTTTGTAGGGGTCCTCTGCCGCACACACCGCAGACACCACGAAAAACCCTTCCACTCCCGTCTTTTTGAGATCGGGCAAATCGCGCTGTTTCACACCTCCGCCAACTACGATAGGTACCGGACTTACCTTATGAAGCTGTGTGAGTTCATCAAAGCTGCGCGTAATAAGCGTACCGTCCGCTGCTAGACCGCAGTCCTTCTTCGTCTGCGTTTCATGAAGCGGACCCACGCCTAAATAATCTACCAGCGACATATCTGCCGTTTGTACATACTCCATCAGCTCATCTACGCGCGCTGAAAGACCGACAATAGCATCTTCGCCCAACAGAGCGCGGCACACGTCAACCGGAATATCCTTTTGACCAACATGCACGCCGTCCACCTTGGCGCCAGCCATACGAGCCGCCAACGCAACATCCAAGCGGTCATCCACCAAAAGCGCAACCGAATCGCTTTTATCGCAGCTGGCAATAACCTGTGCCGCTTGACGGGTATATTCAATCAGTTCTCTGGCAGAACATTCTTTAGAGCGAACTTGCACACAGGTAAAACCCGCATCGAGTGCCTGACGAATAACCTCGGATACCGGACGCCCCAGCGTGTTTTCAGGACCAATAACTAAATAGGCAGAAATATCCAAAGATTCTCTCATGGAAGGCATGATCTATCTCCCCTCCAAACGTTTATTTACCGCATCAACCTTACGCTGCATCATACGATCATAGCCCGGTCGGATATCAGCCTTGAGCACCACTTCAGTACGAATACCCTTTTCGGCAAGCACCATAGTTGCCTGTTTAACCACTCTCATAACGTCATCCCATTCGCCTTCAATTTCAGTGAACATGGAATGGGTTTCGTTGCGCAAACCTGAATCGCGAATGACCTTTACCACTTCTGCCACTTCATCGGCCAATTCATCCCCCACACCAACAGGGGCAATAGCTAGTGCTATTAAAGTATTCATCGCTTATGCCAACTCCACTTCAAACGGATTAGAGGCTACATCTGCTGGGGCAGCCTGATAGAGCGCATCGATAAATGCCACCTTAAAGCTTGCTGGTCCACTGCTCTGACCTGCTGCTTTAGTGCCAGCACATTTGTAGTGCGCAACGCCTGCCAATGCAGCTGTGAAAGGACGTGCAACAGCGGCATACACCGCCAAAACACCGCCCTGAGAGCAACCAAAGCCAGTCACCTTACCCATCAGAGGAGATCCGCCTTCCACTAATGCCACATTACTACCATCGGTAACCAAGTCGGTTTCGCCCGACACCACCACAGCACCGCCGGTATAGCGCGCAATGCAGATAGCCGCTTCCCGCGCATCATCCACCTCATCAGCTGAGTCTACTCCCTTTGCGCGACTGACCTCAGCTTCTTCCCCGCTGAGCTGCCACAGACTGGCCAGTGCAATAATTTCTGAGGCATTGCCGCGAATAATTGTGGGCTTAAATAACTTAAGATCAGAGACCAACTTGGTGCGCAGACTACCAATGCCAAGACCAACCGGATCAAGCACCCAAGGCGTTTTTGTTGCCACAGCCGTCTGGGCAATACGCGGCACCGTCTGTTCATACAAGGGCAACAATGTACCCATATTCAGATAGAACGCACCGCCGGTAGTTACCAAGGCCTCAGCTTCATCGGGCAAATACACCATGGCTGCCGATCCGCCTATTGCAAGCTGAGCATTTGCCACAAAATCAATCGTAACCGTATTGGTAAGCGAACCTACCAGTGGATTCTGTTCACGAACTGCTTCCAGTGCATGTTCGATTTCTTCAACCAATACCTCATGTGCTATAGGAGCTTGTTTGTCTGCCGCTATCACGAAATTCCTCCTTACAAAAAAGCACTGCATAAGGCAGCGCTCCGGAGAAATAATCCGAATGCTCCCTACGCCAGCATTAACCGATCAGGTTCAAAGGGTTGGACATTATGCCCTCTCAGCACTCCCGTTTTCAAAATTGGTAACGCTTGTGCGAACATAGCAACTCCGCTATGGCTTTAACAGCAACACATCACGCGCTCACTCGTGAAAAAATGCTGTTCATCCGCTCAATGTTTACCATCAAGAAAACAGCAGGCACCCCTGCATTTCTTATGTTACTACGCTAGTCTAACGCTCTTTGAACAACTCCTCCACAGAAAGCTGCAAGCGGCAGATGAAAACCGAATGCTACAATGACCTCCGTGAATTAAAAGGAGGTACTACCCGCCCATGATCGGCACTATTGTTAATGCTTGCTGCATTTTACTGGGCAGCACCATTGGAAGCGTCATTAAACGCGGACTAAAGCCAAAATACCAACAGGCGATATTTAGCGCACTTGGTATAGCTACCGTGGGTTTGGGGATCAATGCAGCGGTTCAGAATATGCCCAATAGTTCCTTTCCGGTTCTCTTTATTGTCAGCTTAGCCTTAGGAAGCGTTATTGGAACTGCACTTAAAATAGACGAGCGTTTTAAAAAACTGGTCTCAAAGTGCTCGAAAAATGGAAACGAATTTGCCCGTGGCCTTTCGACTGCCATCATGCTGTTCTGCATTGGAACGCTATCCATTGTAGGTCCCATTAACAGTGCACTCTATCACGATGAAACATTTTTGCTTACCAATGCCACCTTGGATTTCGTGTCCTCAATCGTACTTGCGGCATCATTTGGTATTGGCATAGCACTAGCAGGTGTGGTGCTCTTTTGTTGGCAGGGAAGCATTTTTCTGCTTGCCAACGTATTGGCGCCCTTTATGAGCGACGCTTTGATGGCTGAAATTGCCATCGTTGGTGGCATGCTCATTTTGGCAACCGGTATCAATCTCCTCAAGTTGCGTGACAAGGATATACCCACTATGAATATGCTACCGGCCCTGTTGGTTCCACCAGCCTGGTTCGGTATTGTGGCAGCAACAGGCAACCTGTGGGGTTTTTTGGGCTAACTCGCTTAAGCTAATTCGCTTAAAACAGATCAGGCCTCGTTCTTAGCGCGCTCCTCCTGAGCACGCTGTGCTTCAATTTGATCGGTACCCGAATTGAGGTAATACACACCCACTACCACCAGTACCAGACCAACTGCCATTAAAGGCGTGAAGGGGTCATTCCAAATCAGAACCCCTGCAATCATGGTCAAAGCTGATCCTACGCCACCCCAGATGCCATACACCAATCCCAATGGCATCTTTTCAAGAATGATTACCAACAAACTAAACGAAATAAGATACGTGATAACGGTCACAATGCTAGGGACAACGACCGTAAAACCCATCGATAATTTCAAGCTGAGTGTTGCGATAACTTCAGAGAGAATTGAAATACCCAACAGAAAATATGAGAAACGCTTCGACTTTTCCATCTTATCGATAAGGTGCTTTTCTTCTTCCTTGATGGTGGGAATATGATGTTTGTGCTGAGGTTCATTCTCAAAAGCGTCTTCGTTCAAGCATTCCTGCTCGTTCATTGCTCGCTTCATCATGATTTACACACCTAATTTCAAAATTACAATACCGCCAATAATTGCCAGAAGGCCAACCAGCTTCTTTACGTTAAAGCCCTCTTTCCAAATGATGGAGCCCACAATAGCCGTAAGTGCAATGCCGGCACCCGTCCAGATGGCATAAACCGGGCCAATAGGCATCACCAACAGCACATGAGAAATTGCATAAAACGCAATGCCATAGCCCGCAATAACACCGAGCACCGGCAGCTTTCGTTTAAAGCCTTTAGAAAATTTGAGCATCGAATCGCCGAACACTTCTGCACATACAGCAGTAAAAATAAGTAACAGGGGGTGGTTCATTTGTTGCCTACTCCTTGGCTTAAAAGTCACTTCATACCAGACATCAACCATGCACTTAACGTGCATGAGTCATGACACATACCAGGTAATTACCTGGGTGGAGCGATCTAGGAGCAGCCATCACCAAAGCAAGCAACGTTGCTTTCAGCCTGCAAAGTACGCCCTTTATATTGGGCTTTCAATTCTATGACCAGATGCTTGAGAAACATGCCAAGATCAACTCATTATTTACTCAACGTTTTCTTCGTCTTCCAATCTATCGTATTAAGAAGCTGTTAAGAAATCTTTACACAAACATTTCTTAAGCTGCGACCCATACGTAACTCAGCCGTTACTCAGAAATCTCAATCCTTCATCGCACAGCCCGTACTCGCAACATGATTGCTACACCAATCAAAGAGATCCGCGCCCCCCGCCACCTTCACAGATCTGACCTTTGTGCAATGTCATAGCTATACTGAATTCATTCGCCTATTGTTATCAACCTATGCATTGTTGCTATAGCTTATCGTGATAAAATTTTGTACGTTTCTATACGCTTCAGTATCAAAGGAATCCTATGAGTAAAGAACCCTTCGACACTGCAGCTACCGCGCATTCATCGCGTGAACATTTCGCTTCACGTATTGGATTCATCTTAATTGCGGCTGGCTGCGCCATTGGCATTGGTAACGTATGGCGTTTCCCCTATATCACCGGTGAATACGGTGGTGGTGCGTTTGTAGTGCTGTACCTCATTTTTTTGGTTATCCTGGGCCTACCCGTTATGGTTATGGAGTTTGCGGTAGGTCGCGCTAGCCAAAAAAGTGCGGCACAGGCCTATGACATTTTGGAACCAAAGCGTCGATTCCACTGGTTTTCCTGGTGGAGCTATATTGGCTGCATGATTTTGATGATGTTCTATACCACCGTTGCCGGCTGGATGCTTGCCTATATTCCCAAGATGGCCACAGGCACCTTTACTGGTGGTGGCAGTGAAGTTGCTGCCAATGTGTTTGCCAACATGCTTGCCAATCCCAGCGAGCTTATTGGTTGGATGCTCGCAGCGGTTGCCATCGGCTTTGCTATTTGTAGCTTAGGCCTACAAAAAGGCGTTGAGCGTATTACGAAATGGATGATGGCAATCCTTTTTGTGGTAATGATCATCCTCTGTATTCGCACCGTCACTTTACCTGGTGGCATGGAAGGCGTTGCGTTCTACCTTGTGCCCGACTTTTCACGCATGTTTGAAGGCGGCTGGGGTGGCTTTGGCGAAGCGGTTTATGCGGCTATGGGACAAGCCTTCTTCTCGCTGTCCTTAGGTATTGCCGCCATGGAAATCTTCGGTTCTTATATTAAGCGCGAGCGCCGTTTGACCAGTGAAGCGGTTTCAGTGACCGCACTGAATACGGTAGTTGCCATTCTGGCTGGCTTAATCATTTTCCCGGCTTGCTTCGCTTACGGAGTAACCCCCGATTCGGGCCCTTCACTGGTATTTGTTACCTTGCCTTTAGTATTCGCTCAAATGCCACTTGGTGAATTGTGGGGCGCCTTGTTTTTCGTATTTATGAGCTTTGCAGCCCTTTCTACGGTTATTGCTGTATTCGAAAATCTGATCAGTTGGACCATGGATAAGTGGAATATCACGCGCTCTCGTGCCGTTGCTATCAATGGCGTGCTTGTTATCGTTTTGAGCTTGCCGTGCGCATTAGGCTTCAATGTGCTCTCTGGCGTGCAGATTCCCGCTATTGGCGATATTCAGTCGATCGAGGACTTCATTGTTTCTAACAACATGTTGCCGCTAGGCTCTCTGATCTTTGTGCTGTTCTGTACACGGCGTTACGGTTGGGGCTGGAAGAACTTTTTGGCGGAAGCCGACATGGGCAAAGGTCTTGCCTTTCCCGCATGGAGCCGCATCTGGGTATCCTACGGTATCCCAGTGCTGATCGTCATTATCTTTATCATGGGTTATGCACCCAAAGTGATGACGTGGCTTGGGATAAGTTAGTGCCCGCACTAGCACTTTCACATGAGCAGACTAGTACTTCCACATGAGCAGACTAGTACTTCCGCATGCGCAATATAGATTTCCTTATGAGATTGTGTGCCCGCAGGCGCGCAATCTGGTACAGTAAAAAGGCGCAAACGTAGGACTTACCTTGCAAGCGCAACAAGTTCTCCGTTATACGCTGTAAGTCGTTCGCCACGACGAAAGCAAAACGCCCCTTGCTTCCTCACAAGGGGCGTCTTTTTTTACTTGTTTTACCCTGTTTTTCGCTTTAGCTTATCAAGGCATTAGAAGGCGCGGAATCGTTCGTAGCGCTGTTCACGTAATTCATCTGGCGTCATAGCAAGCAGCTCTTCAAGTGAACGGGAGATGAAGTCATGAACCGCCACTACTGCCTGATCAGGATTTTCATGCGCTGGCTTTTCGCCTTCGCTTAATACCTCTTCAATCAAGCCCAACTCGCAAGCTTCAGCAGCGCTCATCTTCATAACCGCAGCTGCTTCAGCGGCACGAGAGCGGTCCTTCCACAGAATAGAAGCGAAGCCCTCGGGAGACAACACCGAATATACCGCATGCTCTTGCATGGCAACACGGTTCCCCATAGCCAGTGCCAATGCACCGCCCGAACCGCCTTCGCCCAACACAACACAGATTACCGGTACACCAAACCCAGACATCGCAAACAGATTGTCTGCAATAGCATTGCCCTGGCCGCGCTCTTCAGCATCCATACCACAGAATGCACCTTGAGTATCAACCAAACATACAATCGGACGACCAAATTTTTCAGCCTGACGCATCAAGCGCAGGCTCTTGCGATAACCCTCTGGCTCCGGACAACCAAAGTTACGCTTGATACGCTGCTGTAAATCGGCACCCTTTTCTTCAGCAATGACCGTAACCGGTACCCCATCAATCCAGCCAATGCCACCCACAATAGCGCCATCGTCAGCAAATGCACGATCGCCATGCAGTTCAATAAAACCATCAACCATATGATTGATGTAATACAGCGACGTGGGACGATGCACGTTTCGAACCAGCTGAACGCTTTCCCAGGCAGGATTGGTATCCTTATTGTCTGTCTTGGCAGGAGGGATTGAAGGCACATCGGCAATACCGCGCTTCTTCAGAGCGTGCTTCAAGGGAAACGCCCTATCCCCGCTCAGAGCAGCACCTGCTGCCTGAAACAATCGAGCAAAGGGATTACCGGTTGCCTTTGTTGGCGCACTTTCAGATGCTTTCTCAAGGTTGACAGAAGCCATAGCCGGTTCAATCTCAGATGCGCCTGCACCTACAATCTGCTTACCTTCGACCACATCCTGACCAATGCAGTGAATTTCGACAACCGAAGATAAAAACTCTCGCATCTTGGCGCGTTCCACAATGGCATCAATCAGACCATGTTCCAAGGCAAATTCTGCCGTTTGAAAACCTTCGGGCAAGGTTTGCCTAATGGTGCCCTGAATAACACGGCGACCAGCAAAGCCAATCAACGCATGAGGTTCGGATACTATAATGTCGCCCTGCGTTGCGAACGAAGCCGTAACACCGCCGGTAGTAGGATCGGTGATAACCGAGATATACAGCAAACCAGCACGTGAATGACGCTCAACTGCGGCGCTGATCTTGCCCATCTGCATAAGAGATACCAAGCCCTCCTGCATACGAGCGCCACCAGAAGCGGTAAAGATAATTAAGGGCAGATGTTCTGCGGTAGCACGTTCTACCAGGCGTGTAATTTTTTCGCCAACAACAAGGCCCATAGAACCCATCATAAAAGTGGTTTCCATAACGCCTACCGCCACCTTGCGACCATTCAGCTTCGCGCGGCCCGTGCGAACAGCTTCTTCAAAACCACTGCGTTCGCGCTGTTTGGCAAGCTTGCCCAAATAGCCCGGAAAATCAAGTGGGTCAGTTTCAGGGATGCCGGTATTCCATTCT
>UQDJ01000061.1 GCA_900539675.1 uncultured Coriobacteriaceae bacterium
GGGACAAAAATCGTATCATTTTAGTTACAGACCGTTTTAAAGTGCTGGTTCGTTTGCGTATAACGCATACAAACCAGTATGATTATTGCGTGAGAGAAAGAAGGGGCGCTAATGGGTCTTATTGTCAGGATGCTGCAATCGTTACCGCTGGTAATAGCTTTGATTGTGTTGGCGATTGTCATCTATTTTGTTGTGTCTTGGCGCCGCTCTCCTACCCGTGCAAAGGAAGTGCTGATTCAGTTCTTCACTGTTATTACCATTATTATTTCGGCATTCTTTTTATTGGCGAGCGCTTATGCGCTGTTAGAACATAATCAACCGGTGCTTGAGCTTACGGTGCCATTTATGATTGTGGGTTTGGTGGCATTGCTGATTACCCGCATCTGTCGTTGGCGCTTTGTGAAGCATCATCCTCATTACAAAGATAAAAGCATGCACGTTTGGTTTATTTCGTAAGGCACTCAGCGTGTTTCTCAATCGCTGCAGAGGGATTTCTGTAGAGGGATTTCTGTAGCTTAACCTAATGCGGTATCGAGCATCATCATTAAGACAAAGCCAACCGCCACAGCCATAACGCCCAGGTTGGTGTGTTTGCCCGATTGGGCCTCCGGGATTAGTTCTTCAACCACGACATACATCATGGCGCCTGCCGCAAATGCAAGCACATAGGGCAAAAGTGGCGTCATCAAACCAACGCAGGCAATCATAATCAGCGCACCTACTGGTTCAACTACGCCGGATAGGAAGCCATACAAGAAGGCTTTGGGACGAGAAAGCCCGCATGAAACCAGCGGCATAGAGATAATGGCGCCTTCGGGAATATTTTGAACAGCAATGCCTATTGCCAGAGCAATAACACCTAGAAGCGCGATTGAAGCATCACCCGACAAATAACCAGCCAGCACCACGCCTACTGCCATGCCTTCTGGCAAGTTGTGTAATGCCACAGCAAAGATGAGCATCGTAGGCTTTTTCAGATGAGCAGAAACGCCTTCCGGTACCGGATTATCAAGATGCAAGTGGGGCAAGAAATGGTCGAAAAGCAACAAAAACACCATGCCAGCCATGAATCCAAGAGCGGGAGGTAGCCAAGGAATCATGCCTTGGTCGGCAGCTTGTTCAGCGGCTGGGATCAACAAGCTCCACACCGAAGCTGCAATCATGACGCCTGCTGCAAAGCCCAAAAGGATTTTCTGCAGCCATTCAGGCATGCCTTTTCGGAGAAAGAAGGCAAAAGCGGAGCCCAATGTGGTGCCCGCAAGGGGCACCGTTAAGGCAATGATGGTTCCAAGCGCGGTGGCATCCATAGTGAGCTAATCCAGCCTAGTCCGGTCTAGCCCAGCGCAATCAGGCGATCGATGCGCAGCACCACGATGGCAGGGGGAATCTTGGCAAGGTTTGCGGTGGCCGCTTTGAATTCTGCGGCATCGCGTGTGGGATCAACCAAAGACAAAGCCATGCGAGCTCCCGCGAAGTGCTCTTTGTTTTCGGTGGCGTTATGGTTGATGCGTTCGTAAATGCCCCAAGCGCGACCAGTGCGCTTGAGGTTTGCCAACGAGCGATTGTTTGCCAGGAACATATACAGGTGCTCTTCGTCGCTCATGCGCGGAACAAAGATTGCCGCATTGGGCGTGCCGTCTTCGTTGGTGGTGGCCAATACAAAAGTGCCATCCATGGTTTTGAGTGCGTCTGCCAATTCGGAAGCACTCAGATTGGTGAAATGGTTGGTGGTGGCGTCAGGCACGGCGGCTGCTTCGTTTGCCTGGGTGTTTTTGGTCTGTTTGCTCTTCAGATCACGCGCAACTTCGCCCAACTCTTCAACCAGTTGTTTGAATTGCTGCAGAGCATCTTCTACGGGTTTGGTGCTCATCATGTCCACACCTGCGCCCCGCAATAAATCGATTGGGGGCTTCGAGCTGCCACCCTTTAAGAACGAAAGATAATCTTCGCGTGCCGAAATGCCTTCGTTAAGGATGCGCTGCGACAGTGCAATCGCGGCAGCAAAGCCGGTGGCGTACTGGTATACGTAGAACTGATAGTAGAAGTGCGGGATGCGCGCCCACTCAAGCGCGATGTTGTTGTCGACCACGATGTCGCTGCCAAAGTAATCTTCGTTGAGCTTGCGATAGATTTCGCACAGGGCATCAGCAGTAATGCCAGCTCCCGTTGCGGTCAGTTCGCTTACCTTCAGTTCGAATTCGGCAAACATCGTCTGACGATACAGCGTTGCGCGGAACTGCTCCAAGAAATGATTCAGGAAGTAGGCGTGTTCGCGTTCATTTTTGGCGTGTTTCAAAAAGTAGTCAGTTAGCAGTGCTTCGTTACAGGTAGAAGCAACTTCGGCTACGAAAATGACGTAATCCGAATAGCAAATAGGTTGGTTTTCGCACGACAGGTAGGTATGAATTGAATGGCCCATTTCGTGGATGAGGGTGAATACGTCGTCCAGTTGACCTTGGAAATTCATGAGAATGACCGGATGCATGCCGTAGCCGCCGGCAGAATAGGCACCACTGCGCTTGCCAGGGGTTTCGTATACGTCAACCCAGCGCTCCTCTAAGCCACGGCGCACCAGCGCCAGGTAATCTTCGCCCATAGGCTTTAGCGCTTCAAGGATAATCTTGCAGGCTTCTTCGTACGTAAAGGTCATGTTCAGGTCGTCTACGATAGGCACGTACAGATCGGAGAACTTGAGCTCGTCGACTCCCAGCAGATCCTTGCGCAGCGATACATACGAATGCAGTGCGGGAAGGTTGTGATGCACGGCTTCAATGAGATTGGTGTACACCTCGGTAGGAACTTCGTTGCCAGTAAGCGATGCTTCCAGCGCAGAAGCGTAATGGCGTGCGTTGCTGAAGAAGAGCATCTGCTTGTTTTGGGCGCCAAGGGTGGCAGCAAACGTATTGCGCAATTGTCCATAGGTTCTATACAGCGATTCATAGGCCGATTCGCGCAGCGTGCGATCGGTGGACATCATCAGTGGAATATAGCTGCCATGGGTGACCGGATGGGTAGTGCCCTGTGAATCGATAGCATCATCAAAGGTCAGGTCGGCGTCATTGAGCATGCTATATACGTTGCTGGGCTGGCTTGCAGCATCTCCTGCGCTGGCCAACAGCTTTTCTTCGGCAGGAGAAAGCACGTGGTCTTTCGTGCGGAAGATCACATCAATGCAGCGCTTATGCAGTTTCAAATCCGGTTCGTCTTCATAGAACTGGTTAATGGCATCTTCACTTAACGTGAGCAGTTCGGATGTGAACCACGAGCAGGCGCTCGAAATGGCTACGTAGAGTGTCATGACTTGGCTGGAATAGTCCTGGTAGGTGGAATTGCGCGTGTCTTCGTCGCTTTTGCGCTCGGCGTAATTTACCAGCTTGGACAGAGCTACATCCACTTCATCATCCAGCATAAAGAAGGCCAGCAGTTCTTTGGCAGATTGAGAGATCTTTCCCTGATAGGAAGCCAGCTGTGCAGGGTAGCCTTTTGCTTCTTCAAGGGCAGATAAAAAGGCTTCATCGCTGGGGTAGATGCTGGATAAGTCCCAGCGATAACGCTCTTCGATTTCGTCGCGCGATGCGAATTTGGTCATAGGGTGCCTCCTCGTGGTTCACGCTGTTGGTGCACGCATTTGGTGCACGTATTTGGCTCACGCTGTTGGTGCACGCATTTGGTTCACGCGTTTGGTTCAAGCGTGGGACCGTACGTGAATGCTGTGGGTACGTTGTTCGCGTCCTATGGTACGTCAAAGTTACAGGGCACGCTGTTGATATAGGCCATTGTCATAAAATTGCAGCTTTCGGTAATAACCGCGAGTGCCGATGGCGCTAATGACGTTGATGTGGGTATATCCAGCATTACGTGCTATTGCGCAGGCGGTTTCTACCAGTTGGCTTCCTAGCCCTCGGTGCTGTGCACTGGTACCTTCAGTAGAAAGCTTGGCAACGCGACCATACACGTGTACTTCACGAATCATGGCCTCGTCTTCGGCAAGAGGAAAGGGAAGAGTTGTTCTCTCATGAACATCTTTGTCATAGTCTTTGCGCAGCGCATTGATAGCACCTTTGTGGGGAAGCGACAGGCGCAAAAAGCCTGCAATTTTGCCTTCAGGAGTGACCCACTGCAGGAATTTTTCGCTGGTGGCAGTCGTTTCGTAGGACACCACGTCAAGATGCAGTGTTTCAGCGTCAACTTCGTCTAGGCTTACCTCTCTATGGCGAATTTCGCCGGTGGTTAAGCCTTGACTATCAATACGCGACTCAACCATCTGACGCAGGTTTACTTTTTTATTGCCGGCAACAATATCGGGTGCGGAAAAATCGCGAATCATGCGCGAAATGCGGGCATAGGGTGGCGTTGCGCACGTGTCAGCAACGAGCACATCGACGAGGGCCTCTTCTGAATAGGGCTTCCAAGTGCCGTCGTGGTAGTGCTCGCACAGTTCGGTTCCACCTAACAACACACAAGGGTATAACTTTATTTCATCAGGCTGATAGGGCGCTTCAGTGACCAGGCGTTGGTAGTCGCGCTTGTCCTCTTCGGGATTAGATCCCATCAAGTTCACCATGGCATGAACATGCGTTTTGAAACCGAACAGGCGCAACGCTTCGAAAGCTTGTTGGATTTGTTTGTTGGTGGTGAAACGATGATTTATGCGGCGCACCTTTTCATCCAGACTCTGGATACCCATCTGTACTTTGGTGCATCCCAGCCGGCGCAAGGTGGCAACGTGGATGGGTGTTACGCGTTCGGGACGGGTTTCGATAACCAATCCCACGACACGATGCTGTGCCGTTTCGTTGATACGGTGCTCGTGTTCTAGCGCTTCCCAGGTGGCAGTCTGCCATCGAGAAACGGCTGGCCAGCCGATCTGATCGCTGGTAGGGACTTGATGCGGTGTTTGATGCGGTGTTTGACGGTCGGCTTTGCTTGGGGTTTGATGTACGGCCTGGTCTGTGGCTTGATGCGGCGTTTGACTTGGGGCTTGATGCGGCGCGGCATCTTGACAGTGATATAGCTGGTCAAAGGCCTGATTATAGGTAAGCGTTGTGCCGTTAACGCGCGCTTGGAGGGGTGCTACCCATGCAGCTAATTCTTCGGGCTCGTTGGAGAGACCGGCGCGCAGGTATGCTTCACGGCGGTATGCCACGTTGTTTTGTGCAGCCATACCATCGTTGAGCGCGCGAAACAGTTCGCGCACAAACCAGATTTGATAGTGCAGGGGATAGTCGCTCCAGGTGCCACCCAAAATAATGAGCTCAACCTTGTCAGTTACGTGCCCCATTTCAGTCAGAGCTTTAAGGCGCGCTGTCACTTGCCAATAAGGGTCAAAAAACGTGCGCTCAGCACGCTGGCAGGCAGGCTCGTCAGACATATAGCTTTTCGGCATGCGCAAATCGTTAGGGCAGTACAAGCAGTTGCTTGAACATTTCCACGGTTTGGTGAGCACCGTGATGGTGGCAACACCTGATGCAGTGCGACGTGGCTTCATTTGGAGCGTGCGCACCAAACGCCGTTCTTCTTCAGAAGTTAGTTGCCAAGCAGCCCAACGATCAGGATCGCTGCGCTTAACGTCTAGGTAGTACTGCATCAGCCGACGTTTGGAAATGGGGCGCGTGTTTTGCGGTTCTTTCGCACCGTTCGCACGCTCAAGTAAGCGCTTATTGTGGCGGTTGATGGTTTTAGTCAGCGTGCGCTCATCCAGATAATCGGTGGTTTTGAGCTGGTTGAGTATGTCGAATAGGGTTTCTTCCATGTGACGCATTATATCGGTATGGGTCCAGGTTGGCTTGTGCAGGGCACTCAGCATCCTTGGGAGGCGCTTATGTGTGGTCTCTTTATGGGTCAATTTTGCGATGCGTATATAAAGATTCGTGTCGTATGATGAAACAAGCTAGGTAAATCCAACCTTCGAGCGCTGAATAGGAAGTAAATTCATGGTCTTTCGTATCTATGTTGAGAAGAAGCCCGCATTCGACGTCGAGGCACAGCAGTTGCTGCATGAACTCCAAACCATTTTGGGGGTGGAAGCGCTCACAGGTTTACGTTTGGTGAACCGCTACGATGTAGAGGGCATTTCTGAAGAGCTGTTCAAGCATTGCATTCCAGTGGTGTTTAGCGAACCGCAGGTCGATGTTGCCTACGATCAGATGCCTGAAGTTGAAGCGGCCCTGAATCATGCACAGGGTACCCAGACTACGGCACAGAATGCAGATGCAGCTAACACGACCGTCTTTGCAGTTGAATACTTGCCTGGTCAGTTTGACCAGCGGGCAGAATCCGCAAGCGAATGCATTCAGTTGGTAAGCCAAGGAGAGCGCCCCGCAGTTCGCAGTGCCATGGTGTATTTGCTTGCGGGCGCTCTTTCTGCTGAAGATGTTGCCGCCATCAAGCACTATGTCATCAATCCGGTTGAGGCACGTGAAGCTTCGCTTGCAACGCGCGAAACGCTGACCATGCACATTCCCGAACCTGCTCCAGTTGAAATTGTTGATGGCTTTATTGATTTGGATGAAGCGGGCTTAGCGCAGTTCTTAAAAGATCGCGGTCTGGCAATGGACTTGGCAGATATCACGTTTTTCCAGCGCTACTTCAAAGATGAAGGCCGCAATCCCACTATTACTGAGGTCCGGGTCGTTGATACCTACTGGTCTGACCACTGCCGCCATACTACATTTGGCACGCAGCTAGAAGATGTGACTATCGATGATGAAGTGGTACAGCTTGCCTTCGAAAAGTATTTGGCCATGCGCAAGGAATTGAATCGCGAGCATAAGCCGGTATGTCTGATGGATATGGGCACCATCGGCGCAAAGTATCTGCGCGCTCATGGTGGTCTTACCAATTTGGACGAATCTGAGGAAGTAAATGCTTGCACGGTAAAGTGCAAGGTGGACGTGGATGGCAAGGAAGAAGACTGGCTGTTTCTGTTTAAAAATGAAACCCATAACCATCCGACCGAAATTGAACCGTTTGGTGGTGCTGCAACCTGCATTGGCGGTGCCATTCGCGACCCTCTGTCCGGTCGCAGCTATGTCTATCAGGCCATGCGTGTAACGGGTGCTGGCAACCCCCTGGTACCAGTTTCTGAAACGCTGGAAGGCAAGCTGCCTCAGCGCAAGTTGGTTACGACGGCTGCGGCGGGCTATTCGTCCTACGGCAATCAGATTGGTTTGGCAACAGGTCAGGTTCATGAACTCTACCATCCCGGATATGTGGCAAAACGCATGGAGGTGGGCGCCGTTGTTGGCGCAACTCCAGCCGATCATGTGCGTCGCGAAGAGCCTGCGCCGGGCGATGTTGTCGTTTTGTTGGGTGGACGCACGGGCCGTGATGGTATTGGTGGCGCAACTGGTTCGTCCAAGACTCAAAATGTTGAAAGTATTGAAACTTCTGGCGCAGAAGTTCAGAAGGGTAATCCTCCGGTTGAACGTAAGATTCAGCGTCTGTTTCGTCGTGGAGACGCCTGCCGCTTGATCAAGCGCTGCAATGACTTTGGTGCTGGTGGCGTTTCTGTTTCTATTGGTGAGCTGTGTGATGGTTTACTGATCGATCTCAATGCCGTGCCGAAAAAGTATGAAGGCTTAGACGGTACTGAACTGGCTATTTCTGAAAGTCAGGAACGCATGTCGGTGGCGCTTGCCGCAGATGATGTGGATGAATTCATTCGCTACGCCCACGAAGAAAACCTGGAAGCTACGGTAGTGGCTCGGGTTACCGAAGAAAAGCGTTTGCGCATGGTATGGAATGGTAGTGCCATCGTAGATGTAAGCCGTGCTTTCTTGGCTTCCAACGGCGCGCCAAAACATCAGAGTGTACACGTTGAAGCAGGTGAAGCGTACGAACCCACTTGGGCTGGTACAACGCTTACAGAGCGTATGACGTCGCTAGTTTCCGATTTGAACGTATGCTCCAACAAGGGTCTAGGTGAGCGCTTCGATTCCACTATTGGTGCTGCTACGGTGCTTATGCCTTTCGGCGGTAAGTATCAGCTCACCGCTCCGCAGGCTATGGTCGCAAAGTTCCCCGTTGATGGTGAGACCACGACGGCAAGCGCTATGGCCTGGGGTTTCAACCCGTATCTCTCTGAGAAGAATCAGTTTAAGGGTGCTTACTTAGCAGTAGTCGAAAGCGTGGCACGCTTGGTGGCAACGGGCTTCACGCGTAAAAATGCCTACCTTTCCCTGCAGGAATACTTTGAGCGCCTGCGAACCGAACCGCAACGTTGGGGTAAGCCGACCGCTTCTGTTTTGGGTGCTTTGATGGCTCAGGTTGATTTGGGGGTTGGTGCCATTGGCGGCAAGGACTCCATGTCGGGCAGCTTTGAAGACTTGGATGTTCCGCCGACGCTGATCAGCTTTGCGGTTTCAACGGGATCTATC
>UQDJ01000062.1 GCA_900539675.1 uncultured Coriobacteriaceae bacterium
TTATCAGATGATGATAGATCGTGCGCGCGGCATCGATACGCCTGTCAATGAAGAATATGAACCTGCAAAATCGATATCTAATGAAATCAGCTTTGCCACCAGTCTTACCGATGAAAAAGAGGTATATGCACGTATTGCCACCATGGCGCACAAGGTGGGCCGACGCTTGCGCCGAAAAAATTTACAGGGCACCACTCTGCACTTAAAGATTCGAAAAGATGACTTAAGCATACGAACCTGTCAGCGAAAAATCCCCGATTTAGGTACCAATGAACTTACGTGGTTGCCCCATCTCTATGACATGCTTGATGATATATGGCAGCTTCATGAACCCCTGCGTTTAGTGGGCGTTGGCGTAAGCGGATTTGACGAACCAGGCATTATCCAGGACACATTGTTTGATCTTGACCAAGCGAATAACCAGGGTACACCTGCCACTGAACAGTCACAACCTCAAAAGAAAAGCGTGCTCGTAGAGCACGCCAAAGAACATGAAAAACTCCTCAAAGCCAACGATATGATTGCTCAGCGTTTCGGAGAAGGTGCCGTGCGATTCGGTCATGAAATGCGTACCTACGCCGATACCACCGGTTCTTCTGCCAAAAACCCTGAAGATTATAAGGACTAGACCATACGTTATTATGACGCTCGCTCAGTTGAACTTAAAAATCTTCTGGGCCAGATGATACCCTGTCAAACCAAGCTTTCGACCTGCAGAGGTGGGCAGATTGGTGGTCATATTCAATAGCGTATGACGCAAATCAGAATATAGGCCTTCATCCTTTGCACGCAGGTATGCCCAAATATCAGCGCGTTTAGCTTCATTTTCGGGAGTGGGATCCATACGTAAGAAAATAGAGCAAATACACATCATCATAGAAAGGTAATTGCGCATATAGCTTCGCAACTTCTTGTTGGCCACATCAGCAAGAACAACAGAGTCGATCATTACCTTGGTCACCCGCAGCTGCTGATCAATACGCGAAAGCATAACCTGTTCGTTAACCGACTGATCCTCTCGGCCAATAAAGTAGCGATACATATCCACATTGAAGTAGCGCATAGTTTTAACATGAGGCAACGGTACATATACAAAAATGTTATCCACGTAAAAACAATGCTCAGGAAGTTTCAAATCCATATCGCGCAGCAGGGCCGTACGATAAATAACTGAATGCATAAGCAGATACTGAGACTGACGAAAATGCCCCACTTCAGACCAACCAAATTCTTTGTCAGTGGGAAAGACATTGGTATAACGCATCGTGGTATGCGTACCTTCGTGTACCTTTTCATAAACATAATTGCCAATGATCATATCCGTAGGTGTACTCACTATGTCGCCCGTATGTTCTAGCCGAGCCTTCTGTTGACGCAAATACGGCATGATCACGTCCATTGCGTCTTTATCTAGCCAGTCATCCGAATCAACCACTTTAAAATACAAACCTTCAGCTGCTGCCAAGCCCGCATTAACCGCAGAACCATGACCACCGTTTTCCTTATGAATAGCACGTATGATCCCGGGATGTTCTGCTTGCAGGCGATCACAAATTGCCGGGGTGTCATCCTTTGTTGAGCCGTCATCGACCAAGATGATCTCAATATCTTCTCCGCAAGGCAACAGCGACTTCACACAGTTCTCCATATAGTCTGCCGAGTTGTAACACGGCACCGCAAAGGAGATTGTTTTCATAAAAGGATCCACCTCTTCTATTCGCTTGCTGATTCATATCAGTTATTACCAAAGACAGTGAACGTTACCACACTGCCCCACGCCAAAACACCAATAAGAATACCTTCAGCATCAAAGCAGTGAGGCTCTACTCCGCTCACCCCTTAGTGAGTTTGCTCGACACGTTATTATACCCACCGACCAACACCAGCGCTAAAATGATCAACAGAATTGACGTATCACGAAAGGATTGTCTATGGCAACGCTCATTGATTCAATGATCGAACGCGCTAAAGCAGATAAAAAGACTATCGTGCTTCCCGAAGGAAATGATGACCGCATTCTGAAAGCAGCAGAAACCGCACTTGCTGAAGGTATTGCAAATATCGTTATCCTGGGCAAAGAAGATGAGATCAAAGCTAAAGGCTATGCCTTAGACGAAGCAAAGATCGTAAATCCTGCAGAATCTGAGCATGTTGAAGAATTTGCGAACCTTCTTTTTGAACTGCGCCAGAAGAAGGGTATGACCCCAGAAGAAGCTCACATGCTGGTAACCACCGATCCGATCTACTTCGCCGTTATGATGCTTAAGACTCACATGTGTGACGGTTTAGTGGGCGGAGCAGGATGTGCAACAGTAAAAATTCTCTCCCCAGCACTCAAGGTGCTTAAAACTGCTCCTGGTGCACCGATGGTAAGCTCTTTGTTCTTAATGGATGTTCCCAACTGTGATTTAGGCGAACATGGCATATTTGCGTTTGCCGATTGCGCTTTAGAGATTCAACCCACTGCAGAAAAGCTGGCACACATCGCTCATTTGACCAACGATTCATTTAAACGCTTGATCGGCGCTGATGCACGCATCGCTTTGCTTTCACACTCAACGTATGGTTCTGCTCATAACGATGATGCACAAAAGGTCGTCGATGCTATGAGCTACATTAAAGAACACTACCCTGAACTGAATGCCGATGGTGAACTGCAGCTTGATGCCGCTATCGTTCCTGAAGTAGGCGCCTCTAAGGCTCCTGGTTCTCCAGTTGCCGGCAAGGCAAACGTGCTTATTTTCCCAGACTTAGATGCTGCCAATATTGGCTACAAGCTGGTACAGCGCCTGGCCCATGCCGAAGCCTATGGCCCAATCCTGCAGGGTATCGCAGCGCCCGTAAACGATCTTTCTCGTGGTTGTAGCGCAGAAGATGTTGTTGGCGTTATTGCTATCACCTGCGTTCAAGCTCAGACTCTCTAACAGTGCATCCTGTACTGGCGCATCAAAAAGACAAGGTGCAGTCAGCCATAGACAGACCTAAGCAGAATCTTATACATTCACGCAAAGAGCCCCGGAATACCCGGGGCTCTTAGGTGTTAGTCGAGTACAAACACTGCGAATACAAGAGCAAAGAAAAAGCCTCCATTTCTGGAGGCTTACAGTTTTATAGGCTTTTCAGCAGGATAAAACGCGCGTTATCGCACTTGAGATACCGGAACAATCTGAGCACGAGCACGAACAATTTCATAGGTGTCGCGAGCAATCATGTATTCCTCATCCGTGGGAATAACAATAATGGGAACTTCAGATTTATCCGATGAAATAATACGCTCAAAACCACGCTGTTTGTTGCGCGCATAATCCAAAATAATGCCCAAAGGCTGCATGCCTGAGAATATCAATGAGCGCATCTTATCGCAGTTTTCACCAACACCCGCAGTCAAAACAATAGCATCAGCACCAGCCATGAGTGCCAAATACTGCCCGATATACTTCTTCACGCGAGCAGCATACATATCATATGCCAGCATGGCACGCTCGTTGCCGGCATCAGCGGCTTCCCGCACGCTGCGCATATCATTACTGATACCTGAAATGCCAAGCAAGCCAGACTTCTTATTCATGATGTCGTTCATCTCAGAAGGGGTTAAATCGTCCTTCTCCATCAAGTAGGTCACAATAGCAGGATCGATTGCACCACATCGAGTCCCCATCATCAGACCATCAAGTGGGGTAAAGCCCATCGACGTATCAATAGGATGACCGTGATCAATGGCAGAAATGGAACAACCGTTGCCCAAATGACACGTAATCAAGCGCAGCTCATTAAGCGGTTCACCCAAAATTGCTGCCGCACGTTCCGCAATATATCGATGAGAAGTGCCGTGAGCACCATATTTACGAATACCGTACTTTTCGTAGTATTCATAAGGCAAGGGATACATATAAGCCGAAGGTGGCAAGGACTGGAAAAAAGCCGTATCAAATACCGCAACCATAGGCTTAGAAGGCATTATTTTCTGGCAAGCATAGATACCAGCAAGCGCAGCCTTGTTATGCAGAGGTGCCAGTTCTGCCAGCTCATCGATTTTGGCAATAACATCGTCATCTATCAAAACTGACTCTTTGAAGTATTCGCCACCGTGAACAACACGATGTCCCACTGCAGCGATATCGTTCATATCCTTAATAACCGCATTAGGACCTTCAGCAAGAACCTTAAGGACAACTTCAATGGCAGCTGTGTGGTCTTTCAAAGGAAGATGATAAACATACTCGTTTTCATCAATGCCGTGCTTATGAGACGATTCCTTAGTGCCTACGCGTTCACATAGACCTTTAGCAACGACCTTATTATGAGCAATATCAACCAGCTGATATTTCAATGAGGATGAACCTGCATTTACAACGAGGATGTTCAAATCAATCCCTCCCAGTAAGACTCATGTCTTACTTATTGTACGAAAAAACTACCACCCTCTCGCATGGGACAAGGGGGAATTCCCGGTGACTGGCAAGCGGCACTCCGTACGCGTTCAGTGGGTCTAATCTGCGGATTAACGGCAAGGAGATACGCAGATATTGAGGAGACGACACTGCACAGCACCATGGAAAATTAACACAGGTTAATCAATCTTTATGCCAAAGGGAAGTATCGCTTGCATGTGCCAGGTAAAAGCAATGCAAAATCTAGTCTTGGGATTAAAAGCTAGGCTTTAGAGAGCGTAGAGTCAGTGGTTGCGTCGTCTACTGACGTGTCCAATTCGCCCATCAATACATCGACCTTTTGCTGGGCATCATGCAGGCTCTGTTTCAAAAAACGCAACAGCTTAATGCCGCGTTCATACTTCACGAGGCTTTCCTCAAGCTCCAACGTATTAGACTCCAATGCCTCAACGATTTGGTTGAGCTCATTCATAGCCTCACGAAAGGTTAAATCGTTGGGCAAATCTAAAGCTTGAGTGCTTACGCGTCCAGATGCCCCCTGATCATCGCCACCATTCGTAAGTGTAGTGTCAACAGGTTGATCAGTACCCAGTTCAGTCATTGGTGTCCTCCATTTGTATTAATTCGGATAATTCCGAAACTACTTCCTGTTCAACGCGGGCAGAAACTGCACCATCAATCAGTTGAAATGTTACTCGATCTCCGCTTTTCACCTGAGAAACACTCTTTACGACCGATCCGGTCTCGTCAGTCACGATAGACCAACCACGTTCTAAGGTATGCAACGGTGAAAGATCGTTTAAGCGCGAAGTAACCAGCGCGGCTTCGGCCCTGTAAGGGTTCATCATTGTTTTGCCCAAGCGCACCAGAGATTCAGCTTCGAGTTCAACCTGATGGTGTTGCTTCGTGAGCAGCACTTCCCCCTTGCGCTTAAGAGACTCACTACACAAATCTATCTGAGCTTGCATGCCTTCAAGTCTATGTGGCAAAGCCGTATCCAAGCGCTGGGAAACCATGCGTAGGGCTTCTGCTTTAGGAGCAATTAAATCGCTTCCGATGCGATCCAATTTGTCTTGCAGTATATCCATGCTTTGCAAATCCCCAGCAAAAAGCGTTGTTGGATCCCTAAACAAAGGCCTCGATGCAATGGAATCCAAGTACACCACCGAACGATGTAAACGGTGAGTCAGGGACCCCTGCATACGTTGTGCTTGGCTGTCCAGAAGCTCTTCCAACTCATCGATCTGAGGACTTACTGCCTCTGCCGCACCCGTTGGTGTTGATGCACGAAAATCAGCAACCATGTCAGCAATGGACGTATCAGGTTCATGACCAATACCGGTAACTACTGGTTTAGGGCAAGTTGCAATGGCACGTGCTAAGCCTTCATCATTAAAGGGCATCAAATCCTCAAACGATCCACCACCACGAACCAGCAAGATCACTTCAGCCTCGCTTGCTGCAACACGATTGAGAGCAGCCGTTAAATCACGCGGAGCATTCGCACCCTCAACCGGCACCCCAGCAAATTCAATGCGTGCCAACGGATAACGACGACGTAACGTACGCAACACATCGTGCACCGCAGCACCCCTAGGTGAGGTGACCACGCCAATGACGCTTGGATACGCAGGAATAGCGCGCTTGGAAGCAGCATCCATCAATCCTTCGCGTTTTAGCTTTTCAGCCAACGCAGCCACCCGTGCGCGCAGATCGCCTTCACCGGCCAACACCAAGCGCGCAACATCAAAATTCATACGACCTTTAGGAGCAAAAATGGTAAATTTACCAGTGATTTGAACCTTCATGCCAATGCGCAGTGATACTCCACTCGCCTCAAAGCGATTTTTCCACATAAGACAAGGTAAGCTGGCATCTTCGTCTTTGATGGTGAAATAGACGGCCTTATACCCTGGCTTGTTGTTCAACTCGCTTACTTCGCCTTCGATGCAAAACGTATGCTCCTGTAAAAGCTGTTTCGTCAAACGAATAGCGGCGGAAACAGAAAGTGCTTTCTTTTTATTAGACACAGAAGAAGAGGAAGGCGCGCCATACAGATCTTGTACAGGCGCGCTCATGTCTTCGAGAGAGGTGTATGTCCCGGTTGCTGGATTGAAATAATCCATGCGTTATTCCTCGCGGGAAGAAAGCAGATAGAGAAGCTGCAGTACGGATACCAACGCAGCTGCAACATAGGTCAAAGCGCAAGCGCGCAACACACTCCAGGAACCAGCACATTCACCCGCAGGCAAGCCTGTAGTGCGCATGTAGGTCATAGCACGCTTAGAAGCATCAAATTCGACCGGAAGCGTAACGATCTGAAACAGAACTGCAAAGGCATAGAGAATAATAGCCAAATTTACCAGGCCAACCGCATTCAGGAAGATGCCAGCAAGTAAGATGAAAATCCACACATTAGAAGCGAAGCTCACTACCGGCACCATAGCGCCACGAACTTTCATGGGCGCATAACCCTGCGCATACTGGCAGGCATGCCCCACTTCATGGCATGCCGTTGCCGTAGCTGTAATGGACGTACCATTAAAGGACTCTGGGTCAAGTGTGATGGAATTATCTTTCGGGTTAAAGAAGTTCTGGCCATGGCCGCCCATGCGTACCGGCACATCATAGATGCCGTAATAATTCAACATGCCAACCGCAACTTGATAGCCCGTCATGCGAGTAGAAACTGGCACATAAGAATATTTGCGAATTTGGCGATTAACGTAAGCCTGAGCACCAAAACCGATTGCCAAGCTAACGACAATCAGAAGCAGATACCACATGTAAACTCCTAGACTTTTTTCGATAGGTAATGATCCACAACAAAGGATAGCGTGAGGATAAACTATCTCCTACGAAGGGCGAATAATTTCCAGAGATCCGTCGCTCAATCGTAACGAAAAGTCACCCGCCAAAAGCTCGGAGAGCTCCTTTCCCACAACGTGATAACGCCACCCGCTCATAAGTTCACATTCATCGTCGTGACCACGAGCTAACTTCATCAGTTCAGAATGGGGTGCTAAGGTCTGTGGCGCAATACGATTTTCACGGGCACGCAAGTGAACAATGGCATTCATCAGATCAACTGCAATATCAACGTTTTGTTCGCTGCGATAATTGTTGCCCATGACCGGCAGCTCATCTTCAGGAAGTTCTAGACCTTTTTTGATCAATTTAAGAACCAAGCGAGCATCGGCAGCTTTTAAATTATCGCGCATACCGCGCACCATATACAGTTCATCAATAGACTTGGGTTCGCGACGGCATGCTTCTACAATTTGCTCGTCAGAAACAACCCATTTGCGAGGGATATTACGCTTTTGTGCTTGGATTTCACGCCAAGCCGCAAATTCTCGAGCAGCCGCTGCCTGACGTGATGAGAGTTGATTGACCCGCTTTAATTTACGGAAACATCTACGCGGATCAACCAGGTATTTTTTGGGATTAGAAATTTCCTCAAATGCATCATCCAACCAAGACATGCGGCCCATTTTGCTGAGCTCACAAACCATATCGTCATAGATTTTTGGCAGATAGGTAACATCGTCTGCCGCATATTCCACCTGCGAGTCAACCAAAGGACGAATAGACCAATCGGTAAATGAATCCTTTTTCGGAAGCGTTACGTGGCAAAAAGACTGGACCAGCGCCGCATAGGAAGC
>UQDJ01000063.1 GCA_900539675.1 uncultured Coriobacteriaceae bacterium
GGAGTCCAATGCGCTGGTAGCTTCGTCGCACAGCATAATGGAAGGCTTATTAGCCAGAGCTCGAGCAATAGCTACACGCTGCTGTTGACCACCGGAAAGCTGACTGGGGTACTTGTCACACTTTGACTCCAAGCCCACCATCTTTAAGAGTTCACGTGCGCGGGCTTCTGATGCTTTTTTGTCTGCGTGACGCAATTCCAATGGGAACATGACGTTGCGCAATACGGTGCGTTGTTGGAACAGACTGAAATTCTGAAAAATCATGCCTACCGAAGCACGAAATTCCAATAATTCCTTGCCGGAAAGATTCGTCACATCCCTACCGTCGATAGTGATGGTTCCCGACGTGGGACGTTCAAGCAAATTGATGCAACGCACCAACGTGGACTTGCCAGCACCGGACTGACCAATAATGCCAAAAATGGAACCATCCTCGATAGACAGATTGATATTGGTCAGAGCTTGATGGGTCTCACCACCGGCAAGCTCATACGTTTTATTGAGGTCTTTAATCTGAATCATGGGTAATAATCCTCAAAGCGGTTACTATACAGCCTTCAAACTATATCACGGAACAGCACAACTACCATGCACTCAAGCGGAAATATGGTGTTTCTGCATCGAAGCCAGCACTCATATACGGATCGCCGTCAATAAAGTAACGTGGCCAGCGATAGTGCAAGAAGGCTCGTTCGCGCTCAGCGCGTAACAACTGCTCATGCGTAAGGGTGTGACCAGCCGTCGCGTTTTCCTGGTGATAGAACTCCACCGCTCCATTAAAGGCAACAAAATAGCCGGCACGACGCACCTTCAGGCAAAAGTCAACATCATGGCAGCTCACCGCAAAGCGCTCATCGAAGCCACCTACTTCTTCAAACACGGAACGCTTCACCATCATGACAGCGCCCGATACGGCAGAAAGGTTGCTGCACACCGTAAGACGCTTGCCATAGCCAGCATCGCTGCGTGCCAAATTGACACCAATATTGCCTGCCGATCCATACGCGCCCACCATCATGCCAGCATGCTGAATGGTGTCATCAGAAAACAGCATCTTTGCACCCACCACGCCAACATCTGGGCGCTGGCAATGGGCCAGCAAAGACGTAATGGCGCCAGGTGTGATCGCTTCAGTGTCGTTATCCAAAAACAGCAGATAATCAGACGAACAGGTTTTGGCTGCCGCATTTGCCAAGGCAGCAGGATTGTAGGGTTCGTCATAGGCAAGCATGCGCACCTGCGGCAAGTCGTGCGTCATCTGGTGATAGTATGCCAACGTATGCGCATCGGTGGAACCGTTATCCACGACCACAATTTCAGTTGCCTCAAGCGAATCGTGCTCAACAACAGACGACAAGCACGTGTCTAAAAGCTCCACTTCATTTTTCGTGGGAATAATAATAGAAAGCGTTGGTCGCTCTTTGGGCAGACGATACTGCACGCGGTACACGCGCTGCGCCAATTCCGCCAGCACCACCGCATCAATATGCAAACGACGCAAATGAAGAGCTAGCGCTTTGCGCCCCAGACGAAACGCCTCCTCTTCACGACGAGCCTGTACGGCTTGCGCCTGATCGGAAATGCAAGCAGCATCCTGCACGTGATACAGCACCCTATCGATACGTTTGATAGTGTGTGCCTTTGTACATGCTTTGAGCACCATATCGTAGTCAAATGCGTCGGTGGTAAAGCCTCCGTCGTGCGCAATCGCATCAACAATCTGGCGCGAAACCCACACTACGGGTCCCATATAAAAGTAGGAATAGAGCAAGTCGGGAGAATAGTCGGGTTTAAAGACCGGAAAATGAAAGCCTTCTTCGCGGTCGAAGTAATCGTGGTTAGCATACACCACATCACACACCATGCCAGACTCTGCCGATGGCGCCTGAGAGTCTTTTTCTGCTTGGTCGTGATGCACTTCATTGATACAGCGCACGTATTCGTACAGCGCTTCGGGTGCCAGCATAACGCGCGGATCCAACACCGCACAGGCATCCCCGCAAGAGGTCATCATGCCGGTGAGACGCGCAGTGGCATCATCAAATGTTGCATCTCCGGCAACATGCACAAAGCACGGATCGCCCTCCCATTCTTGGAAGGCATGAGCAAAGGCATATTCTTCCACGCCACAATCAACAACCACCAGCTCAAAATTTTGATACGTCTGCTGTTTGAGAGCCTTAAGCGTTGCCGGAATATAGCACATATCCTCAGCAAAAAGTGGCAACACAAAACTGATCTTAGGCTGCACATCAAAGACCTTGTGGCGCTGCAAATCCAATTCGGCAAGCGTATTGCAATGATGGCGATACCACTGTTCGTAGCGTTTATCGTGTTGCGCATCTCCCATCGAATCCTCGAAGGCTTCCTGGAGCGATTCGTATGTTTCATCACAAAAATGCGCAAAGCCACCCGCAACCAAATCATTGGCATCGTATACGGTGGCGCAAAAATCGCTACCCTCTTTAGTAACACGCACCGAAAAGCCCAGACGCAGGCGCTCGTCATCACCGTAGCGCTCCGGCGGTACCACTTCATCTATCAAGGGATACACTGGCAGATCGATCTCTTTGCCAAATCGGTCGGTGAAATCCACCATGACATCTGCCCTGTCAACTTGAGGCATATCAACCAGCATTTTGACAACCAGCTCATCACCATCATCAATGGCGTCGGTGAAGTAGATGTTCATATGATTGGCGCTGTATTCGCGTTCGATATCAAACATCTGCTCCATCAGCTCGTTGTGTACAAGCGCATTGAAACGCGAACGCCAGGTGACCATATTCAGCTCAACCGTTAAACGGCTCTGTGAAAGCGGCGCTCCCTGTCCGGAATATTCCACAAACGTCAGGTCAACTTCACGCACATCATAATGCGGCAGAACCACAACGTAATTTGCCAACGAAGATGCCTCAAGTGGCACAAATGGAAACAGATGAGCAGGAATCTTCGTGCCATCTTTCAATCGCGCATCAAGCAGAACCTCTGCACCAGAACTCAGACGGTCTAGAACCATCTGCAGATATACCTTGCCATCTCCGTGGCTCAAGCTTTCAATGCGTGAATTCATCTTGCCTTATCGTTTCCTATGATTGAGCGCGAAATACGAACTGTTTTGATCCAGATTGGGATTATAAAACTCGTCACCTTCCACAAAAACATTCGGCCACGAAGCCTGTAAAAACGCCATTTCGCGACGACGGCGCAAGCGCAATTCCTTCGAATGAATACGCAAGCGAGAAGTGCTCTTCAAATGGGTGAGCTCCACATAGGGAGTGAACACGGTACGATATCCCGCCTGACGCGTCTTTAAGCAGAAGTCCACGTCGGGATAGAACAGCGCCAGCTGCTCATCAAAGCCTGCCACCTCATCGAATGCAGTGCGGCGAATCATCATGCATTCGCCTGTCACGGCAGAAACATCCTGTGCAACCTGGGCACGCTCCAAGTACCCTGCCCAATCATTGGGCAAGTGTCTAAACAAAGGCGTTACCACACGATCACCGCCCACAACAATGCCCGCATGCTCTATGGTGCCATCAACAAAGAGCTGCTTCGGACCAACAATAGCCACATCGTCGGACTGGAAATAACCCAGCAGGACCTCGATAGCATCGTCGGTCAAAATGCGAATATCACCACCCACGTAGAGCAAATAATCACCCTGAGTGTGCTCAGCTGCATAATTGCCAATGGCAGCACGGTTGATCGGACCATGCCAGGGCAGCGAAGAAAAGCTGTCATAGGTGTCAAATAAGTCATCCAAGCATTGCTGGGTGTCTTCGCTGTGATCTGTCGCATCGACTACCACCACTTCAAAGTCGCGATAGTGGATCTTATCGTAAAGCGAACGGATACATGTGCGCAGAAGCTCTGGTGAGCCTTCATGCACCACCACGATGCTCACGTGCGGCTTTTCGGTTAACAGATAGCGCACGCGATAATGACCCGTATTCTGTTCGTTGAGAACTTCGGCTTTAAAGCCCATACGCTGACAATGTGCCACCAAAGCTTTACGTCCCGTTTCCTGCTCAATCGCAGAAAACATAGCAGACTCAGTGATATCCACCGTAGCTAGGCGGCGGTGGCTCAGCACGCGCGGAATATGATAGACGTGGCGTGCCTTTTCGGTTGCACGCAATACCAATTCATATCCCGCTGCTTCAAACATGCTGTAAGACAATGGAGCAATATCTCCCAAAAGCGACTGGCGGATAACTACCAAATCGCGAATGTAATTAAACGAACGCAGCAACTCTGGCGAAAAGTCCGGTCTGAAAATGGGCTGCGAATGAATACCTTGCGCATCGTAGGTATCTACATCGGTATACAGAAAATCACAGTCAGGCATTTCATTGATGGCGCGCACGCATTCAAACAGAGCATCGGGCGCCATGATGTCGCACACGCGTGTGAACACCACAAAATCACCCTCGACCGCTGCTAAACCAGCGTTGAAATTATCATCCATACCCAGCGTGAGATCGGCATCCATGATATACATGCGCTCATCCCCGTCGAGCAATTCCTGCAAACCCGATACGCGATTCTGCGTACCCACCATGTCTACCAATATCAGTTCCCACTTGCCGTAGCTTTGTGCGGCAACAGAATTCACAAAGTCAAAAATATGATGATCGGGCGCATCGGCAATGAGTCCCACAATGCTAAAGGTTGGCTCATAGTCAAAACGGGTGGCCACCTGTTCCAGTAGTGCAGGCACATCAGCACGATGGTATTCAGTAAACCAGCGATGATAATCAGGATCATCGTATGCGCTGGTTGCGCGTAGACAGAATCCTTCGATAAGCGACTCGAGCGTGCGGCCACCCAGCATCGAAAAACCAGGAGCTACCAAGGCTTGAGTATCGGTAGCACACAGGCACAACCGAGGATTATCCTTTTCCACCAAAAAGGACACCACCATATAACGGCGACGAAGCGCCCCATATTCTGCAGGCTGGGCAACAGAGTCTTCCACCACCACATAATCCAGTGATCGCGGATGTCCGTGGCAATCAAGAAAATCGCATTCAACTTTCGTTTCATCGTGATAGGGCATCTCTAGCAATGCCGAAACACGCAGCTTGCCCTCCGATTCTATCGCCCGCAAAAAGCTTACATGGATACGATCGTGAACGAAGCGCCCATCCAAATCTTCAATAAGTTCACCCGTCTGAGGATTCGTATGCTGTGATGCCAATGCTTTCAGCGACGCCGATCGAATATCGAGCGACTTCTTGCAGCTTGATACCACATCTCCAGCAGAATCGATAGAACGAAACTCCAAATCCCAGCGCTTGGCATCCAACCAAGGCAACGCGATTACGAAATAGCGTACACATGCCATAGTGGCCTGCAACGGAGGTAGCGGCAAGTCTTCGCCCGCAAGTGCGCCATCATAGAGCACCTGACGCAACGCCAGCGGGTCAGTCACATCGCAATAGGGAAAGGTGTCGCTGGGAATAGTTGCACCCGAATCGGTAGAGGCCGAAAGCACCAACGGTAAGCATTCATCGCAGCCAGATATTTCAGCCAAAATATAAGCTTTATCGCCTGATCGACGTATGGTTTTAAACGACACATTCATGCGCGTTTCCTTCCCTGCCAAACATGTGCGCTTGCGCACATACTCATTGCCTCGCCCTCACGATAGGCCAGATTACTCCCAGGCTGTTTACGGTAAGCCACATACCCAATCTTTGAGCGCGCTAGTCTTTCGCCTCGAGAAAAATCTTTCGTGTAACGAAATTCCACACTGCCACAATAAACGTTACGACAATCTTAGAAATACGGTAGTCAATGTAAAGAAAGTCCACCATTAACCACATGAACAGGTCATTAATACCTAAGCCCATGACGGACAAAACCACGAAGATAATGAATTCACGGCGACGGGACATATCGTCTTTGCGCTTAAAGACAAAACGCATAGAGGCGAAATAATTAAAGATAACCGAGACAATAAACGAAATGGTGGTGGAAATAAGATACTGAACACCGAAAACTTCGGTCAGAAAAATCATGACACCGTAGTCGATAATGAACGCGATAACGCCAACGATGCCAAACTTCATAAACTGTGCCAGAAGCTTCTTCAAAAAGATTCCCCTTCACCATCCGTGAACCATTCTAAGAGCATGAGAGCATTGTAGCTAAGGCGCGGGAATTCGGGTAAGCTTGCAAGCACTTTCCACCGAGGAAATAAAAAAGGTTCTGCCGAAGCAGAACCTGAACACTCATGGTGCCCCCAACGGGACTCGAACCCGTGTTTCAGCCTTGAAAGGGCCGCGTCCTAACCGCTAGACGATGGGGACTGTTTTCATTGCCGCGAAAAGCAGCTCGTATATAATCACAAACCTGCTTCATTATTGCAAGTATTTTTTTAAACTTTTTTGCCAACTTTGCAAAAATTTTTTCTAAAACCGCCCAAGGCCCAGAACAGCCTTGCGCTTCCCCATATCGTTAAAGGTAGCGAATCGACTGCCTGTGGTAGGCACGTATCCTATCGCGCCTTGAATTATGCCCTTGAACGAAACTTGAAAAACCCTTCGCCGGGGAGGTTTATCGTAGTTGCATCTAGTTATTGCGCGCTAACTGCATTGAATGCTTTTGATGACTGCAGACTCCCCCAGCCGCACATAACTACTGTGGAGGGATATCGAAAAAGGAAGCCATGAGAATCGCTGTAGCAAGTGAAGGCCTGGATGTATGCAGCCATTTCAGCTGCTGCACCAACTTTAATTACTACAAAATTGAAAATGGCGAAATGGTTGATTCACGCAATCTTCCAAGCCAAGGTCACCTGTGTGGTTCTCAGGCTAATTTCCTGCGTCAAATTGACGTTAAAGTATTGATCTGTGGCACTATCTCCCAAAAAGATGCTCAGAGTATGGAACATGCCGGCATCAAAGTGGTACCCGGCGCATCGGGACGAGCTTTTACTGTGGTAGACAATTATCTACATGGCACCTTCCACGGTGACAACACCCGCCTGGTAAGCGATGATCCTCACAGCTGCGTCCCTTAAAGCCCTAATCAAAATCACCCTTAAAAACTTGGTCAAAATCCTTTTCGGTAGCAAGCTTGATACCGGCGTTACGCAATAACTCTGCCGCAAGACCATCGCCATCCACCACGGTCTTAGAAAAAGTCCCATCATATACTTCTCCAACGCCACACGAAGGACTTTTAGCCTTCAAGATGGCATGGGTACACCCCTTACGCTGAGCGCTGCGACAAGCGGCACGAGCACCACCCTCAAACGCTTTTGTGCTGTCGTTTCCCTGGGCATCAACCACTCTACGATTCCCCTGGGCATCGTAGGTAATTTCGTGAGCAGGATGAGGAACAGATAAGCCGCCCATGGCTTCCGGACAAATGCGCACCACATTGACATCGTGCGTTTTAATGAAATCACATACTGCTTGCGAAGGCTTCGATCCGCCATCATAGCGACAGGCAACGCCTAACAGGCAAGCACTCACTGCGATAGTTGGCTTTTCAGGTGCTCGATCAGATGGGTTATCAGATGGATTGCCCTGACAATGAATTGGTGCATCGGAATTGTGATAAGAGGGCTCATTACTCTGCGGCATACAGAACCCCTCCTCGAACTGCATTGCTTATACGTTATCTGATAACTGTAGCACCGCAACGACCGTTACATAACCTGCGTACTAAAACGTAACCGAGCCGAATAGTGAATGAGGCACCAAAGAACGGACGCACTGGCATGCGCTCGCGGGAGGTATACGTGCGCCCACGTGAGGTGTTCCCCATATGCGCAAGATGGGATCAAACAAGCAGCGCGCCATTCTTTCCGCATACGGCTAAGCCATAAACAATAGAAAAGGCCGGCGTGACGCCGACCTTGAAAATTTGGTGGAGCATAGGGGGATCGAACCCCTGACCTCATGGCTGCCAGCCATGCGCTCTCCCAGCTGA
>UQDJ01000064.1 GCA_900539675.1 uncultured Coriobacteriaceae bacterium
GATGAGGCTCCGTGGGATGAGCCTGCAAAAGCAGAACATGAGGAGTGTACATATACCCGGCCGCAGGAGCCTGCATGGCAGGAGGCAGCCCCGGAGGAGTATCTTCCGGAGCCGGATGTGGCTTATACCGTGAAGACGGAGCAGAACACCGATTTCGCGATCCCGGAAGGAAACAAGCATGTGGTAACAGCCGGCGGCAAGGTGATCGATACCGATACCGAGGCTCTTCAGAAAAAGCTGGAGTCCGCAAAGAAAGCAGCGGCAGCGGAGAAATCAGAAGAAACCGCAGACAGCGAAGTGACTGTGGAGCAGCAGATCCGGGAACAGGCAGAGGAACCGAAGAAGGAATATGTATTTCCGCCCCTCAGCCTTTTACAGCGCGGCGGCAGAAGCTCCGGCGGTTATTCTGAGCAGGAGTACCGGGACACTGCCGTGAAGCTGCAGCAGACACTGCGAAACTTCGGTGTTGGTGTTACCGTGACCAACATCAGCTGCGGGCCATCGGTTACCCGCTACGAGCTTCACCCGGAGCAGGGCGTGAAGGTCAGCAAGATCGTCGGCCTGTCGGATGATATTAAGTTGAATCTGGCAGTAGCGGATATACGAATCGAAGCACCGATTCCTGGCAAGGCAGCCATTGGCATCGAAGTTCCAAATAAAGAAAATACCACGGTTATGCTCAGAGACCTTCTGGAAAGCAGAGAGTTCCAGAATAGCAAATCGGGAATCGCTTTTGCCGCCGGGCGGGATATCGGGGGAAAGGTTATTCTTGCCGATATTGCCAAGATGCCCCATTTATTGATTGCCGGAGCTACTGGTTCGGGTAAATCCGTATGTATCAATACTTTGATCATGAGTATTATCTATAAAGCAAAACCGGAGGATGTCCGCATGATCATGGTGGATCCAAAAGTGGTAGAGCTGAGTGTTTATAATGGTATCCCTCATCTGTATGTTCCCGTTGTTACCGAAGCTCGTGAAGCAGCGAGTGCTCTTTCTTGGGCGGTGGCAGAAATGGAACGTCGTTTGAAGATATTTTCCAGCATCGGTGCTCGCAACATTGGTCAATACAATGCAAAGGTTCAACAGGGTGTCGAAATAAACGATGCACCCGGTGAAGAAATGCCCTATATCGTAATTGTGATCGATGAGCTTGCCGATTTGATGATGAATGTGGGCAAAGAAGTCGAATTCTCCATTTCACGTTTGGCTCAGTTGGCCCGTGCTGCAGGTATTCATCTGATTGTTGCCACACAGCGTCCTTCTACCAATGTAGTTACGGGGCTTATTAAGGCAAACATCACCAACAGAATTGCCTTTAATGTGGCATCTGGTATAGATTCTCGTGTTATCTTAGATACTCCAGGAGCCGAAAACCTTATCGGCCTGGGAGATTTGCTGCTTTCTAAGCCTGAGCTGGCAAAACCTCAACGAATCCAGGGCTGTTTTGTATCCGAAGATGAGATTGCAGCAGTCGTGGAGAAATTGAAGACCCAAGGTGAGCCGGAATATCACAATGATATTCTTAAAACTAATCTCATCACACTGGGGGATTCTTCACCTGATGGATCGGGTGGTACTGCTCATTCATCTGATGATCCTCTTGTTTGGGAAGCAGCAGATATTGTGGTTTCTACTGGCGTAGGTTCCACCTCCAACTTACAGCGTCGATTGAGCGTAGGTTATTCGCGTGCAGGTCGTATTATGGACCTGCTTGAGGCAAAGGGCATTGTAGGTCCGCCACGAGGCTCTAAGCCGCGAGAAGTGTTGGTGGATGCGCTTGAGTTAGAAACTCTACGCGCATTTGAAGAAAACGATTCGTAGTAAGTATTCGGGGGTACTGGATGCACCACATCAGTTTCGGTAACGTGCTCAAAGAGGCACGTTTGGCCAGAGGACTGGATCTGGCTACCGTTTCCCGCGAACTTCGAATACGTCAAGATATTATTGTCGCAATTGAAAACAGCGACTTTGCTCGCATGCCTTCTAGAGGCTATGCGCGCAATATGGTTATTGCATATGCTCGTTTGCTCGGCTTAAACGAGCAGGATATTTCTCGTATGTATTTGGATCAGGAATATGCCTATCAGGTAGACAAGGCTCACCAGAGTGTGGGCGATATGATCCAGATGCACACCGAGCCCTATAAGAATACACAGAGCCCTTCGCAGACTGGCAAGTTTGCCGGCGTTTCGCGGGGCGTATCCGGGAGACGGAGTATGGCTGGATCGGTTCGTGCAGGAGCTGGCGCTGCCTCTGTTGCCGGATCGGCCCGTGCTGGTGCTGCGGGTGCCGCTGGATCAACACGTCGTTCCCATCGAGATCGATCTCGTTTTGACTCACAGCAAGGTTATAGCAATGAACCTCGTCAAACGCGTACTCCCCGTCAGGCTCAGGCTGAAGAGCAGGCTCGTGGCCGACGTGTGTCACAAAGTAACCGATCGAGTGATTATGACGGTAGCTCCAATGGATTTGGCAGGCGTGTTTATTCCCAGAATTTGGAACCGGCTTATGCACCGCGCAACAATGCACCGGTAGCTCACCGCGCTCGTCGTTCGGCCATGAATGAAGGTCGTTATACCAATTTGTATTCGCAGCCGAAAAATATTCCAAATCCAAATCGTAATCGCAATATGATTATTGGCATCATTGCTGGCGTAGTGATTGTAGTGGCGTTGGTTGTTGCCCTGGCTTTGTCGCATCAGTCCACACCACAAACCAATATTCCGGTAACGGGTATTGATAATCAGCAGAACACGCAAAGCAGCGTTTCCAATGTGGAAGATACTAAGCCAAAGGAAACTCCTCCCTCAGAGCTCACCTTGAAATATGATGTTGCCAGCGGATCTACCTCTTACATAGAGGTGTATGTTGACGGCAAAGCCCAACAGTCCGGTGATGTAAAAGGACCTATGGATAAATCCTTTTCTTCTACTGATAAAATTCGGTTTGTGTGCTCCGAACCAAAAGGTGTTACGGTGTATGTCAACGATCAGCAAGTGGACCTTAAAACTAATAGCTCCGGCATCGTTAATCAAACATTTACGTTTAAAGATGTCTTAGATCAGTGGTATAAAGATCATCCGGATGTGCAGCGCCCATCTGATAGCGCTGCCGCATCGGATAACAGCGATTCGCAATCATCATCTGATTCTTCGTCAGATACTGCGAAGAGTACGGGTAATACAAAAGCTTCCCAGTAGTCATCTTCGATACGCTCTTGCAGTGTTGATGATGGGTGGATTTTCAGAAAGGAACATCATGGCTAAAGACTCAAGCTTTGACGTCGTGTCTCAGATTGATATGCAAGAAGTGGATAATGCGTATGGTCAGGCCAAAAAGGAATTGGTTCAGCGCTACGACCTTAAAGATTCCGGTTCAGATATTTCTCTGGATAAGGGTGGCAAGACTATCACGGTGAGCGCTCCGAGTGACTTTGTGCTCAAGCAGGTTATTGACGTGTTGACGTCTAAACTTATCAAGCGCGGTATTGAGCTTAATGCACTTAAATGGGGCAAGCTTGAAAATGCAACTGGTGGTACCGTGCGTCAGACCGCTCAAATTCTTGAAGGTATTGATCGAGATACGGCTGGAAAGATTAATAAGGACATTAAGGCGACCAAACTCAAGGTAAAAGTTACCATCGAAGGTGACAAGCTACGTGTTTCTGGTCCTAAGATTGATACCTTGCAGGAAGTCATCGCATTCTTGAAGGAGCAGGATTACGGACAGCCCCTCCAGTTTGTCAACTATCGATAAGAAGGTCGCTTTAGATGAGCAAGCGTGTTGCTTTTTTGACGCTTGGGTGCGCTAAAAATGAAGTAGACAGTCAAGCTATGCAGCAAGAGTTAGTACGTGCTGGGTTTGATATTGTAAACATCGAAGATCCCGCTGATGCCATCGTGGTGAATACGTGTGCTTTTATTCAACCTGCCATTGAAGAAAGTCTCGACGCGATCTTTGATATTGCGCAACTTGAAGCTGTGGAGTCGGGCGATTGTAAGTTGATCGTATGTGGATGCATGCCTTCGCGTTTTGGATCGGATTTAGAGGCCGAACTCACTGAAGCTGACAAATTTGTTCCCTGTGCTGATGAAGAACATATTGTTGAAGTGGTTTCTGATGCGTTGGGTCTCGAGCCGACGCCAGACAGCGTAACAGCTGCATTCAGCTATCAGTCTTCTGAATACGTCAAAATATCCGATGGTTGCAGTCGTCATTGTTCTTTTTGCACCATTCCTACTATCCGTGGGCCGTATCATAGTTTTTCGATAGATTCCATCATGTCTGATGTGAAAGAGAAAGTTAAAGGCGGCGCAAAGGAAATTGTGCTTATCGCTCAGGATTCTGGTATTTGGGGCTTAGATCTTAAGCCTAAGATGACGCTTTCTGATTTGCTCTGTGCTTTGGCAAGTGAATTTCCTGCGACCTGGTTTAGGGTTATGTATTTGCAGCCAGCAGGTTTGACTGACGAACTCGTGCATACTATGGCCTCCTATGACAACATTTGCAGTTATTTGGATATTCCGCTTCAGCATTGTGATCCAGAAATCCTCAAATCTATGAATCGCAAAGGTTCTCGCGAAGAATATGAAGCGATGGTAGAGCGTTTACGCTTAGAGGTGCCGGGTATTGCGTTGCGCACAACGTTGATCGTCGGATATCCCGGTGAAACCGACGAGCAGTTTGAAGAACTCTGCGATTTTGTTTCCACGGCTTCCTTTGATTATGTGGGTATTTTCGCTTATTCGCCAGAAGACGGCACGCCTGCTGCTGCGCTTCCTAATCAGGTAGATGAAGATACCAAACAGGAACGCTTACAGATTTTGCGCGATCTTGCTGACAGTGTTTCATCCGCTCAGATTGCCGAGCGCATTGGAAGTAAGGCTGATGTTTTAGTGTTGGGCACTGAAGAAGATGGTCAGCTATTTGGTCGTACTCAGGCGCAGGCTCCTGATGTGGATGGCGTTACCTATGTGGATAGCGCAACGATAGGTGAATTTGCATCTACGGTGATTGTTGATACGTTGCTTTATGAAATGGAGGCAGAGCGTGTCCGATAAGAACAGCGCTACCGTAGCCTCATCACCCAATGGTTCTTCTCAAGACTCTCACGATGATGCTGCTAATGCCATTTTGACGCCTGCTAATGTGGTAACTATGGTTCGCATTTTGCTGGTGCCGGTGTTTGTGGTTGCAATTATTTCTCCATGGCCGAGTTATTTTCCGCAGTGGCCCGATGCTAGCTTGTGGAAGCCCTGGATTGCCGCTGCAATATTTGCCGTTCTGTCATGTACCGATGCGGTAGATGGTTATCTGGCACGAAGCAGGGGGGAAGTTACTAATTTTGGCAAGTTTATTGACCCTCTTGCTGACAAAATCCTCGTAGCCGCTGCTCTATTGGCACTGATTGAGCTGCAGTTGTTACCCTCGTGGGTAGCACTGGTTATTTTGGGTAGAGAGTTTATTGTTTCTGGTTTACGCATGTTGGTTGCAACCCATGGAATTGTGGTGGCAGCGAGCTGGTATGGCAAAGCAAAAACGGTATTTCAAATTATTGCTATTTTGCTCTTTATTCTTAAGGGATCGCCCATGTTGCTTTCCTTGCATGAGCAAATGGGCGTTGTGATGTATGTGGTATCGTGGTTTTTCATGATCGTAGCCCTGGTGCTGACCATCGTTTCCATGTGTGATTACTTCATTAAGTGCGCTCCGATATTTGGCCTTAATCCCAAAGCGAGTTTTTCCAATTTCAAAGTACCCGAGAAGGCATTTGAAGCGTCTAGCTTTGAGCTTGCTTCCGGCGAAAATATTGTGTTTGAGTATGCCCTGCGAACAAAAGCTTCTGAAGTTATTACGCTTGCCAAGGAGAATCACAAAAAGATTTCCACAGCCGAAAGCTGCACCGGTGGCTTAATTGGCGCTACGTTAACCGATGTGGCCGGAAGCTCTTCGGTCGTTGAAGGTGGCATTATCAGCTACTCCAATGAAGTAAAGCGCAATGTCTTGGGAGTCTCTGAGAAAGATTTGGCACGAGTTGGAGCGGTAAGTTCTGAAGTTGCCTGTGAAATGGCTGAAGGCTCTCGTTCCAAGTGTAAAAGCGATGTTGCTGTTTCAGTGACGGGCATTGCTGGGCCCGGTGGGGCAGTGCCTGGTAAACCGGTTGGTACGGTATGGTTTGGCATTGCAACCCATGAGGGATCAGCAAGTTTTGTGCGTCACTTCAAAGGGAATCGTGATCAAGTCCGTTCTCAAACGGTCGATTTCGCTTTAACTTTATTTATTGCGGGATTAAGCGAAGTTGATTATCCGGCATATTCAGACGAGCAGTAATGCGCATCTGAGCAACAATCTTTTAATGAACAGAACGCGTATAACAAGCAGAATCGATTCAATATCTTGTCGTCAGCTATAACAGGTCTTAAGCATATACAATAGCCATTCATATTTACTCTTCGTTTTTCTGAAATATTTACTTCACATCCAATTGGGTTACACAAAAGTTATTCATTTGTCTCAACACTGTTTCACTTCATGTGGTTAGCATCTTAATCAACGGTAATGAGCTTGCATACGAACACCCGTTCGTGTATTCTCGTTACGGAATAAAACACCACGGCCTATGATAAAAGGAACACTCATGGAACAAGATAAAGATAAAGCCCTAAAGATTACGACCGACCAGATAGAGCAGAAGTTCGGAAAGGGCTCAATTATGAAATTGGGCGAATCCACCAATATGCAGGTGGAGGCTATTCCTACCGGTGCTTTGCCGCTTGATGTCGCTTTGGGTATTGGTGGCGTTCCACGAGGTCGTATTGTTGAGATTTATGGTCCTGAATCCAGTGGTAAAACCACCTTGGCATTGCATATCATTGCTGAGGCACAGGGATTAGGCGGTGTTGTCGCTTTTATCGATGCCGAACATGCCTTGGATCCGGTATATGCTGCAAAGCTTGGCGTCGACGTGGATGAGATGCTCATCTCTCAGCCTGATACAGGAGAACAGGCCCTTGAAATCTGCGACATGCTGGTGCGTTCCGGCGCCATTGATTGTGTGGTTATTGACTCTGTTGCTGCTTTGGTTCCCCGTGCAGAAATAGAAGGTGAGATTGGTGATACGACGGTAGGATTGCAGGCTCGTCTGATGAGCCAGGCTCTCCGAAAATTAGCTGGTTCGTTATCTCGTTCTAATACCACGTGTATCTTTATCAATCAGCTCCGTGAGAAGATTGGCGTTATGTTTGGGAGCCCCGAAACCACCACAGGCGGTCGCGCGTTGAAATTCTATTCAAGTGTGCGCATCGATGTGCGTCGCTTTGACTCGGTCAAAAAGGATGGCGAATTTGTTGGCAACCGTGTTCGCGCAAAGGTGGTGAAGAACAAGGTTGCTCCGCCTTTTCGTCAGGCGGAATTTGACATTATGTATGGTGAAGGGATCTCTAAAGAGGGCTGCGTTCTTGATATGGGCGTTGAAGCGGGCATTGTTAAGAAGAGTGGTTCTTGGTTTAACTATGGCGAAGAGCGCCTAGGTCAAGGTAGAGAAGCGGCTAAACGCACGTTGCGTGATACACCTGATGTCCGTGATGAAATTGAA
>UQDJ01000065.1 GCA_900539675.1 uncultured Coriobacteriaceae bacterium
ATGGCTTCTTGGGAGTATGCCTGTATGGCGTAGACCAGAACAAGTACTTCCTTGAGACCATTGGTCTGGGCCATCTGTGGGGAACTAAAGATATTCCTGAAGATTGCTCTGCTCTGTGGCTGTCCAACCCTCATGCCCCTGAAATCCAAAAGGCATTCGAGGATTATTGCTTGGCTCACTCCAAGTACGACATCGAAGAGGACTTTGCAGCACATCGCATTGCAGCACAGGTTATCAACGATATGGAAGACTTGGTAAAAGAAGAGCACTTAAAGCTGCGTCATAACTGGCTGGATTGGCAGACTGCAGACGGAGATACCTTCCATGGTCTGGGCGTCTTCCCGAAGTTCAAGAATCATCCTGGCCAGGTATGGCGACCTATGCCTCATCAGGGCGGCGATACCGTAGATGTTCTGACGAAGCTGGGCTACAGCGAAGCTGAGATCAATAAGATGATTGACGAGGGCGTCCTTAAGGCAGACTAGCTTTTGTTGTTCTCGTGCTCCCCATGAGAGAGCATTTTAAGAGAGCATTCGTTATTTCTTCCGGATTGAGAGCGTTTATGTGGCCTCTTAATCCGGAAGATTACACGTTTCAAAACGGTGCAGAGCGTCTCAATGTTAGCTGCAGTATTTGTGAGCTAGTACCCATCGGAAAGGAGAAGAGGGATGAGCGATATTGTTGGAAATGAAACGCTGCGTGATCTGTGGTTTGATATTGTCCAGAACCGAGGAGATCATCAGTTTTTAACCTTCCAAAACCGTATCGGCGACATCTTTGAATATACCTATTCCGAATTTGATGAAGACGTCAATCGTATTGCAAATGTCTTTTTATCGTTAAAGGTTAAAAAGGGAGATCACATTGCTCTGCATCTTCACAGCTCTCCCGAATTTTTAATGTGTCTGTTTGGAGCTGCAAAAATAGGCGCCATTGTGGTACCGGTAAACGAACAGTATCTCGCAGACGAAGCTCGCTATATTCTTGAAAGTGCCAACATTACGTGTGCTGTGGTTGAGCCACTATTCTATGAAACCTATCAACAGCTGTGTGGTGAAGGAATGCGTTTTTCTAAAGGTTTGCTGTTAGCGCGTGCCGGCAGTGATTCACCCACAGACGATGTCGACATCAATATAGCAGAGGTATTTGCTAATGCAGCTCATTTAAAGCCAGGTGAGCAATCAGTATATGACTTTTGGAAACTGCGCTGCGAAGCCAGTCCTACCTTGCAGAAAGCCCCGACGCTCAATGCGAACGACCCGTGTCAGATTATCTACACCTCTGGTACCACTTCTCGACCGAAGGGCGTGGTGGTAACTCACGCCAACATGGTATTTGCCGGGGTATACGGAGACTGGCAGGTAAGTATGCGCGGTAATGATCGCGTTCTCACCACTATGCCTGCCTGTCATTCAAACTTCCAATTGGCAGCTTTAATGCCGGTTATCGTGGCAGGTGCTACTATCATTATTGTTGAAAAGTATTCGGCACGCCGTTTTTGGAAGCAAGTTCGCCACTATAAAGCAACAGTAATCCAAGCAGTAGCAATGATGTTGCGCACGATGATGTTGCAGCCTATCGATCCACACGAACAGGATCATTGCGTGCGCGAGGTGTTGTACTTCATTCCAGTTACCAACGCCGAAAAGAATGCGTTCGAAGAGCGGTTTAACGCGCGCATTATGAACACGTATGGGTCCACAGAATCGATCACCTGGGTTCTTACTGATCCACCCGTTGGCCGACGCAACTGGCCCAGCGTTGGCCGTGCAGGTTTGGGATATGAGGTACGCATTGCTGACAAATTCAACAACGAGGTACCTTTTGGCCAGACCGGCGAAATTCAAATCAAGGGCGTGCGTGGCCGCACGGTTATGTTGGAATACTTAAACAATCCTAAGGCTACCGAAGAAACGTTTACGGAAGACGGATGGCTCAAAACCGGGGATCAGGGCTATCAGGATCAGAATGGTTGGTTTTTCTTCGTTGATCGAAAATCCAATATGGTAAAGCGTGCAGGTGAAAACATTTCGACAACGGAAATAGAAGAGATTCTTGAAGAGCATCCTGATATTTCTGAAGCTGCCGTAATCGGCGTGCCTGATCCTATACGTGATCAGGCTTTAAAAGCCTTTATCTTACCGGTAGCTGGCAAGAAGGTAACGGTTGAGGAACTAAAAACTTACTGCGAAAGCAAGCTTGCGTCGTTCAAGGTACCATCTTATTACGAGATCGTTGACGAGTTTCCTCGTACCTGCAGTTTAAAGATAGAAAAGAAGCTTCTGAAGTAATGAGCATACGTTCGCAGGTGTTGCACGTCAGGCCAAGCAGAAGCCAATCTGCAGGATAACGTTACTGTAGAGGTGCACAGATTAAAAGCCCATGCCAGAGGGGAAGCTCCTTGTCACATATCACGTGATGGGTGTTAGGCGGTTTTAAATGCGAAAACAATTGAAGAAAACGATATCGAAGGTTGCAAAAACACCTTCGACGGTGGTCCAAGCAGTAAAAAACGGTCGTGTTAAACGCAAGATTAAGACTGTTCCTCGCAGAACCATCGACGACGTTACAATGACGCCTTTTTTACGCAAGATTACTTTCTTCTCAAGCGGCGGTGCCTTCTTGGACGGCTATGTTCTGTCCATTATTGGCGTTGCTCTTACTCTAATTACACCCATGATGAATCTGGATACGTTCTGGAGTGCGGCTATTGGCGCATCGGTGTTTTTGGGCATCTTTTTGGGCACCATTTTAAGCGGCTGGCTAACCGACCTCATTGGTCGTCGCATTATGTTTATTCTTGACGTCGTGGCTATTGGCGTTTTCTCTATTCTGTCAATGTTTGTCACCAACCCTCTTGAATTGGTAATACTGCGTTTCTTCATCGGTTTATTCGTAGGCGCAGATTACCCTATTGCAACATCGTTAATTGCAGAATTTACCCCAAAGCATCACCGCTCTATTGCTATGGGTATGGTTTCTGCCTCGTGGTATTTTGGTGCAACTGTTGCTGCCATTGTTGGTTTTGCATTGTTTGCGGTGGATGGAGGCTGGGCATGGATGCTCGGCAGCGCTGTCATTCCCTGTGTTATTTTACTGATCGGCAGGCATGATATTCCTGAATCTCCTCTGTGGTTACAGAGCAAAGGACGCACAGAGGAAGCGCGTAAAGTCATGGACCGAGTCTACGGCACCGATGTAGATATGGGTGCAAGCTTAGATAATGCTGCCGCAAAAACTAGTATGCGCCAGCTCTTCCATGGTGGCTATTTCAAACGCATTATTTTCTTAGGTATTCTGACATTATGCCAGGTGGTTCCAATGTATGCTATTTATACGTTTGGACCTCAGATCATGAATGCATTTGGATTGGGGCATGGTCAAGAATCTATTCTGGGCGAAAGTGCAGTAAGTTTGTTCTTCTTGATCGGTACATTCCCAGCCATGTTCTGGTTAAATTCGGTTGGTCGACGCCCCTTGCTCATTGTTTCTCTTCTCTTTATGGCTATCGGGTTGATCATTTTAGGCGTGTTCCCAACTGCTCCAGTGATAGTTGTTATTCTGGCATTTGGCCTGTATACCTTCTTCAGCGGCGGACCTGGTATTTTGCAGTGGTTATATCCTAATGAGCTGTTCCCAACAGCTGTGCGTGCAAGTGCAGTTGGCGTGTCAATTTCCATTTCGCGTGTTGGCACTATTATCTCAACCTACGGAACACCGGTTATGTTAGCTCATTTTGGCGTTGGACCAACGATGCTTGTTGCTGCAGGTTTGGTAACGCTGGGTCTGGTACTGTCATTTTTTATGGCACCTGAGACAAAGGGCTTGTCGCTTTCTGAAACAAGCAAGATTAATCCTCACACAAAAGGTGTCTAACTTCTTGCATCATTTCATGAGCGCTTGCTTTTCGACATTGTTCAATCAAATACCTGATTACCTGGCCAGTTACGAGTTTAAGTAACTGGCCATTTCATCGAAGAGACAAGCCCATAATGAAAAGATAATCGCCTCTCTAAAGGTGTCCTACAGGATGTGTCCCTCACAGATCAGATCAGTTAGGCCACGTTAGACTAGTCATGTGTTTTGCGCATATGAATATATCCCGTAAGTTCACTGCGCTTGTGAATACCCACCTTTTTGTAAATATTTCTGATATGGGTATTTACCGTGTAAGGTGAAATAAATAGCTTATCCGCAATTAAACTGGTCGGATCATTGTTTGCCATAAGCTTTAAAATTTCGGTTTCACGTTCAGTCAGATTAAACTCTGCAGCTATTTCTTTGCAGATTGTGTCCGTTTCTGACTGGGTGGTTGGCGCAGTTGTTAACTGAACGATGTCATTTTCACGTTTTGCAATAGACACTAATACTATTGCTAACACAATGATGAATATGTACGAAGTAAGAGGCGTTAGTTGGCTGCCTAAATGTGGGAAATGCTCGTAATACACGGCGATTGAATTACCGATATATACACCCAGACGAACTGAAACAACCGAAAAGGCAAAGACTGTTGCAGAAGCGAAAATGCCTCGTTGCATCAATATGCCAAAATACATGATCAAAAATATTTCCAGAACCGAAAACACGCACAATACCGTAATAAATGCCGGTAATTGCAATGAATTGGAATACAAAAATAGACAATAACTTGCAATAGTAAGCACTAAAAAGTAGGGGAACACATTAAATATGGACATCTTTGTTTTTTGAAGAAATGCAATGATAGAAATCATAAATATCAATAGCGCACCAGCTGTAATGCCAAGCGAAAAGGCATCAATTTCAAACGGCAATTCTTGCCAAGGAATAATGGCAACCAAGAAATAACAAGCCATCGAAGTGATAAAGGCAATGCCGCTTACGGTAATGACGGTTTTATAGGCACCCCGTACAGTTTTGCGGGGTAGTAGAGTGATAAAACCTTGCTTAAGTTGTGAGGTTTGAAGGAACAATAATATTGCGGAGAGGGCTAAGAGTGAACTGGTGAAAATAGGAACTAGCACGTCAGGAAGCACAAGGGCAACTACCATACCAATAAACAGCGTAGCCCCGAACATCGCCCCAATATGCATAACTGAAAACTTTGCTTTTGAACAGACCAGCATTCTCCCCAAAGGACCCACATGAAACCTTCTGCGATACCTGCAATGGCAGATATAACGTAAAAAGCAATATGCATATCAAAGGAATCTGCGTTGTACTGCATAAATAAACTGAGAGCTATCAGCACAACTGGGATGAGATAGAACAGTACTTTATGAGTAAGAAGATGTTTACTCCGACGCAGTACAAGGGCAATGGCAACCATAGAACAACAAGTGCCTAATAAATTGTAGAGCCACGCATTCGTAATAGTAGAAGAGAGTAAATTCGTATCTCGGAAACTCTCAGGTATAAACCACAGTACGTAATGATACGTAAGAAGAAGTGAAAAGCCTAAGTATTTAAAAGCTACTGGAAGCTTAAACAACTTCGTTTTAAAAGCCGTTTTGCCTTCTGATTCGTCCGATTCATTATCTTTGTGTTGCTTGACATCAGCTCGATTAGGTATCGAAGACGATGAATTGTTAGTACTTCTACCTAGTCGACCACTTGCATGAACAATTTCCCCTCGAAATGTATTCATTTCTACTCCTTAAAGAAATGATATACCGATCGTTATATTCACTTTCCTTAGATCCCATCTATAAACATACTCAACTACCACTGATTAATTATCACTAGAAATTAGGTATATCAAAACTGATCAGGACCTACGTAATACTTAAAAGGCTTCTAAATAGGACTTAGTTCGTTTTAGACGATTTCACAATGAACGTGTTCATCGATGCTGTAGCCATATCTGAAGCCGCCTTTTTATTGGCAACTGTTTTGAAGCTAAGCAAAAAGGCGGGGGCTATTCCCAAGGGGATTGATACGAAAGGGGAAATCGATGACATTCCTTGCAAAGAAAATGGGGGAGGTCTCATACAAAGAGATCACCAGTGCCCATAAATGGGCGTTGGTCATACTTATCTCTATGGGTTCGTCCATCATTTACACGCCGATGTATTTAAAGAATGTTTTCTACGAACCACTTATGCAGGCACTTAATTGCAGTAATGCCGATTTAGGCTTGATGCTTTCTGCCTACGCAATAGCGGCAATGATCTGCTATTTACCGTCAGGCATTATTGCAGATAAGTTCCGCATGCGCACTCTGGCAACGGTTGGCTTTTTAACCACCGCGGTTTTAGTATTTGTCTACGCTACACTGCCTTCAGTACAGGTTTGTCTGGCTTTGTTTGTAGCAATGGGTATTACCTCAATCCTTATTTGGTGGGGCACCCGTTTTAAGGTTATTCGTCTGTGCTGCGAAGAGGACGAATACGCTTCCAAGATCGGTATCAGCTACTCCATTTATGGTGCAACTGGCTTGATCATTGGTCTGGTTAATGCAGCTATCATCGCGGCATTTTCTACCACGGTGGGCGTTCAGGCAATGATCGTCTTCTTGGGTGTTGTTATTGCGGTACTGGGCATTCTGTCCTACTTCATGATTCCTGATTTCAAGGGTGAAATTAATAAAAACTCTAAACTGTTTAGCTTGAAAGATGCTATCGAAGCCTTTAAGCATCCTGGCGTTTTGTGGGCATGCGTTGCTTACTTCTGCGTCTATGCCGTCTATCAGGGCGCAACGTATACCACGCCATACCTGACTCAGGTATTCAATGCTGATCCCAACATGGTTAATGTCGTTGGTCTTATTCGTACCTATGGTATTGGTCTGTTGGCTGGTCCTGTTGTTGGTGCTATCGCTTCTAAGATCAAGAGCCCTTCAAAGACTATCGCTGGTGCCTTGATTGTTACGGTTGCAGTTTTGCTTGGATTCATTGCTTGCCCAGATGATCCGAACATCGCTTTAGTTGTTGCTGCTCTTGTTGTTGTATTTGGCTTCACCACCTACGGTGCATTCTCTATCGGTTCTTCTCCCTTATCTGAGGTGAAGATTCCGATGCGCATCTTCGGTACGGCAGCTGGTCTGTTATCCGTAATCGGCTTCTTGCCAGATGTATTTATCCACACCTGGTACGGCTCCATGATCGATGCTCAGGGAACTGCTGCTTATACAGGAATCTTTGGCTTTGAAATTGGCTTTGCAGTTATCGGCGTATTTTGCTTGATCATGCTGCTTCGCGTAGTAAAAAAGCAATTTGGTTCCAAGAGCCCCTCTGAGGTACAGGACGCAGCTGCAAACGAAAGCAGTGAAAAGTAAGTTCACAGCACTTCACATCATTCGAGCAACTAACCGAGTTAAACCCATTCATATGATCTTTAGCCGGTAGGAAGGCATGGAACCTACCGGCTTTAGATAAATCGTTCAATGACTACCTGGGGAATGTATTAAAGGGGAAGTCTGAGGACGGAAGGCTTATATGTCGCCGACTGTGCGACAAAGAAGGAGGAAACAATGGATTTCAAGTTGAGCGACGATCAGGAATTGATCGTTC
>UQDJ01000066.1 GCA_900539675.1 uncultured Coriobacteriaceae bacterium
GGAAAAAGTTATTGGTTTGCGTAAGGTGGAAGAAAAGCTTACTATCCTGCACGATTTGGGTCTTGGATATTTGACGCTCGGAGAAGCCACTCCAGCCCTTTCCGGCGGTGAGGCTCAACGTCTGAAACTTGCCAGCGAATTGACGCGCAGTCAAACTGATGCCCTTTTCGTTTTCGATGAACCAACCATAGGCTTACATCCGCTTGATGTTGAGGTGTTGCTTGGGGTATTGCAGCGTTTAATTGATAACGGGGCAACGGTAGTGGTCATTGAACATGATTTAGATATGATTACCAACGCCGATTACGTGATCGATTTAGGTCCAGGCGGGGGCGATGCGGGTGGCCGTTTGGTTGTTGCAGGCACGCCAGAAGAAGTGGCTTGCTGCGATGCAAGCATCACCGGTAATTACATTGCTGAAGAATTGCAGCTCAGATAGTAAACGGCCCGTGCTCAATCCGGACTGTTAGTCAAGACAAACCACTAAGGGGTAGATATGCTGCGTATTAACCATGCCATATTGCATGTGTTTGATTTCACATCCTGTGTCAATGTGTTTTCTCAAGGTGAGCTTGATCTGGAAAGCCGCGATAGCCGTCAGGTGAAAAACTATGTCACCAAGCAAGTTAAAAAGGCATTGGGAAATATCGATAACAAACATGGTCAATTTGTGCCCGAGAGTTTGTTCGTGCCTGAATTACAGGCTTACTTTGCCGGCCAGCGTGACTTTATTGATCTTTCACGTCAGATTGGTGAATTTATCGCGGGAGAATTAGGCCGCATGAGTAAGTCGGAGTCTACCGATTTATTGGTTGTTGATTTTGAAGAGGCAGAGCAGCTTGAAGGTGGTAGTCATGATGACGATGCTATCGAAGCGTCCTTCTCTGGCAGAGTGAATCGTTATTTCGGTATATTCCTTTTGGAAAGCCGTCAGGCATTTATGCATGCAGTGGGATATGGTGAAGGCGATGTGCCCATCAATAACATCGAGCGGCATCACGCCATTTTACCCAATCCATCTCAAAAGATTGCCTCATTTGCGCTCATCAATATGCGCACCATGGATGTGGTCTTCCAGGATAAAAAGCGCGTCATTGCAGGAGAGGACACCTGGCTTATTCCCGATAAATTGCTCCAGTGCACTATGGAAGCCTCCAGCAAGGAAGTTATTGGCGAGCTTTCACGCATTGTTGAGGAAGTGGCTGCTGAATACGGCGCCGATCCGGTGGTAAGCCTGTCCAAGGCAAAAGCATACGTATGCGAATCCACTGAGGAAAACGAAGAGGTGGCCCCCTTCGATATGGCTCAAGAGGTTTTTGACGATGAGCCACTGCGGCAACGTTTTATGTCTCAAGTTGCCGAAGAAGAAATTCCCGAGCGCGTGCGGGTGGAAAAGAAAGCTGCCGAACGCGTAGGGCGCAATCATAAGATTCGAACAGACACCGGCATCGAAATAACGTTTCCTTCCGAGTATGCAAACAATTCCGACTTCATCGAGTTTGCCAGTACGCCCAATGGTCTTATCTCGATTGAACTTAAGAACATTGGTCATATCGAAAACAAGCGCTAAGAACAACAGACAGCAGAAAACAACACGCGGCAGCGAATAACAAGCCGCAGGGAACAACAGGCAGCAGAGAACAACAGGCAGCAGAGAACAACAGGCAGCAGAGCAGAGAACAAGATATCTTTAAATAGGTGTGAGATACCCTTGTGCGTTCGGGCGGATGATCGCCCAATGTATCTGGTTGCTCACGCAAAAAAGACCGAGGATTGCTCCTCGGTCTTGTAGGTAAGCTCACAGGGGATCTTGCTTAGAACACTGGTAGTACAGCACCGTCGAAGGTGTTATTGATGTAATCGCGGACCTCATCGGAGTGCAAAGCCTCAGCCAAAGCCTTGGTTTTGTCGGAATCCTGGTTGCCGTCCTTGACTACCAAAACATTGGCATAGGTCTGAGCTGCTAAGGAATCCTGAGCTTCGTGGGCAAGAGCATCAGAAATCTTCAAACCAGCGCTCTGGGCATAATTGCCATTTACTACAGCAACATCAACGTCAGCCAAAACGGTGGGAACAACTGCGGCTTCAAGTTCTTTAAACTGCAGGTTTTTCGGGTTGGAGGTGATGTCGTTAGGAGTTGCAGTAACGCCCGCGTTAGGATCAACCTCGATCAGACCTTCCTGCTCAAGCAGGAGCAAAGCGCGAGCTTCGTTGGTGGTGTCGTTGGGTACGGCAATTGTTGCACCCTCAGGGAGAGCATCCAAAGAAGCAGTCTTGCCCGCGAAGATGCACATTGGTTCGTAATGAACTGGTTCTACGGATACCAGGTGAGTGCCCTGCTCTTCATTGAAGGAATCAAGATAGGGCTGATGCTGGAAGTAGTTTGCATCAACTTCACCCGATTCGGTCACCGTGTTGGGCTGAATGTAGTCAGTGAATTCCTTGACTTCAAGGGTGTAACCTTCCTTTTCCAGAATAGGCGCTACAGCGTCATTGAGAATTTGAGCGTGAGGAGAAGGGCTGGCTGCAACGGTAATGGTTTTGTCTTCGGAAGAGGAGTTTGAAGAGCAACCAGTGAGGGTAGCTGCTGTTAAAGCCAGTACAGCTAGCAAGACGCCTACTGCTACCAAGGGCTTTTTGTGTGCCAGAACGCGAGACATAAAGGGGTCCTTTCGGTTATCTAACAATAGTATGTGCGGGGTCTCTGAAACACCCTCCGTGCACCAAAATGGCGGCCTTTTGGGACAGTGGTGCGCTAAGGAAGGCAATTCCTCTTTAAGCATGATGAAAGTCCCAAGGGTGTCACATAGAACGCGGTTAATACGTGACGGGTATTAATCTTAAAGTGTTACATCTTTTTTACAATGCTGTTGGTTATCGATAAACCTGAGAACTGGTTATTGCGTTAATGTCTCCAATCCTCTATTTCTTTTGAACTGGTTATTGTTTCGATATCTCTAACTCTTTTTACTTTGTCGAGGTAATTCGCGTTTTTTACCTAGTTTTTTCCAGAAAGGAAGTAAACTAGTCGACGTAATTACAAAAAGTTAGCCCCGGGCCAACGGAGAGAACAGTTTTCATGAAGGATAACAAGAAGCATTCTGCTGGAAAACAAGGAGATCATGAGGTGCACGCTGAGAGCACCAAAAGTATGAATTCATTGGGTCAGAAGAATTCCCAACACGCTTCTGGTTTTGGCCCGAAGGGTGCTTCATCTGCAGGCAGTCGGACTGCAAATAACAACGCCTTCCAAGGATCTTCCTCAAAGGGCCCTACTAAGACTCACCAGATGCCTGCTAACAAGACTCAGCAGATGCCTGCAAGCTATGGATATAACTCTAATCCCTATGTTAAGTCTGCGTATGCCGGTGATTCGTTTCAGCATACTAAGCAACATGCAGAGAGGGGCTACCACGCTTCTAACTTCGCTCATGGTGAAAAGGGCGGAATTCCTTTGAGCGGTGTTGCTGGCGGCAGTGCTGCGGCAATGAAGAAACCCTCCCATAAGAAGGTCATTATTGCTGTTGCTATTGTTGTGGCAGTATTAGCGTGCACCTATGGTATTGGGGTAGCATATTTTTCTTCTCACTTCTTTCCGAATACGGTCTTGAATGATGAGGATTTATCGCTGCAGTCCAGTGATGCGTTGGCAAATCAAATTCAAAATCAGGCAGACAACTACTCACTTACCATTGAAGGTGAAGGATTCAACTATACCTTTGCCGCGGGTGAGACCGATATCAGCATCGATCCTCGCAAGATTGCTGATGATACCACCAAGGCCCAGGATGTAGCGGCATGGCCGATTGAGTTATTCAAGCAGCATGACATTTCTGATGTGGTGGTTGCCGCTTATGATGAAACTGGTATATCTGATGTTTTGAAGGATAAGGTCAATTCCTTCAATGAGTCGCAGACGCCTTCCAAGAATGCTCAGATCGTATATGACGCAGACAATGATTCCTTTACGCTCAAGCCTGAGGTGTATGGTACCCAGCTTAATGCTGATGCAGTTATCAAAAAGGCTGGCGATGCCATGAAGACCATGCGCGCTGATTGCAAATTGACCGATGACGATCTTATAAAGCCTGAAATTTTAGCAGCTGATCCTCGCAGCCTTTCTGCATTGAAGAAAACGCAGGAACTGTTTCCGAATAATGTGGAATTGACCTTAAACGGATCAGTGAATGCTGCAACTATTGATAAGGCAACGTTTGCCAATTGGGTATATATCGATCCCGGTGATTTTTCTCCCAAGATTGATCAGGACACCCTTACCGGTTGGGTAGATGAACAGACTTCAGGTATGAACACGGTTGGTACTTCACGTACGTGGACACGCGAAGATGGCAAGCAGTGCAGTGTTTCTGGTGGTACGTATGGCTGGAAGGTGGACACCTCTTCTTTGGCGCAGACGGTGTATGACACGTTGAGCCAAGGGGGTGCTACGTCAATTGATATTCCTTGTTCGCAAACCGGTGCAGTCTATAACGGACCTGGTCAGCGCGATTGGGGCGCCTATGTTGATGTAGACCTCACCGAACAGACGGCGCGCTATTACGATGCAAGTGGCAATTTGCTGCACTCCTGTGGCGTTGTTTCTGGGTTGCCCACCAAAGATCGTGCAACCCCGACCGGCGTGTATTATCTGAACAACAAGCAGAGCCCTTCGAAGCTGATTGGTTATAAGCCCAACGGCCAAATAGATTACGAAACGCCAGTTCAGTATTGGATGCCTTTCGTGGGCAATTCCGTTGGCTTGCATGATGCTACGTGGCAATCATCCTTTGGCGGGACGCGCTATCAGACTAATGGTAGCCACGGGTGCGTAAACCTTTCTCTGGGCGATGCCCAATGGTTCTACGACAACTTGCAAGTTGGTGTGTGTATCATTACGCACAATTAGGCTGTTTATCGCCCTGCATTCAAGATTGTTGGTCTGTCCTATAGAGCGCATAGGACAGACCATTCATTTATGGGGCACACCACTCATTGTATGAAACATATAGGCGAACTAAAGCGATTGGGCGTAGGCCCATTTCAATTGTCGTCCCAATAAAAAAGGCGAATGACTTGATATAGTCATTCGCCTTAGTTTTTAAATGGCGCGCCCAGTAGGATTCGAACCTACGACCTTTGGATTAGAAGTCCACTGCTCTATCCAGCTGAGCTATGAGCGCTCAAGGACTAAATTATAGCCTACTTTTATAGCGGTTCTCTAAATACGATTAAACTGCACGTATAACAAGATCGATTGATCTACTATGAAAAACGTTGTATTCGCAAACCCGTTCTGTGCTTACAGGGCTCGCTTGGTATAGTGCGGCTGAAAAGCTGGGTGGTACGTTTACTGCCACGTTGTAAGAGTGGTGCGGTGATAGGTGGAGGATAGCCTTCATGAATTACGATGACGCGCCTATAGGTGTTTTTGATTCGGGCTTTGGTGGACTGACAGTTGCCCGTGAAATAATTAAGGCGCTTCCCGAAGAAAGCGTGCTGTTCTATGGAGATAGGGCACATTGCCCCTACGGGCCTCGTGATCCGCATGAGGTTCGCAAGTTTGTCATCAAAATATGTCAGTGGTTAATCGATCGCAAGGTAAAGATGATTGTGATCGCGTGTAACACTGCCACTGCTGCAGGTTTGGAAATGGCTCAGCAGATGTTTGACATTCCAATCATTGGTGTCGTGGAGCCCGGTGCTCGTGCTGCTGTTCGTGCAACGCACAACCGTCGCGTAGGTGTTATAGCAACGAAGGGCACGGTTGATTCGGGTGTCTATACGCGTGCAATTCGCAATATTGATGCTGGCATTACCGTGTTTTCCACCGCAACGCCTCGTTTTGTAGAAATCGCTGAACTGGGTATACGCATGGCCAAAGGTCCCATTGAAAGCTATACGTCGCTGGCTTCGAAAGTTTATATTCGCCCGGAATTTCAGGCTATAGCTCAGGATTATTTGGATCCGTTGCGTCGCAGTGAAATAGATACGCTGGTATTGGGGTGTACGCATTTCCCGCTCCTGAAAACCTTGATTGGTGGCGTGATTGGCTCTCACGTTCGTCTGATTTCTTCGGCGACTGAAGTTTCGCTTGATTGTAAGGATTTGCTTGAGCGTCGCGAATCGCTGGCTCATCCAGGTCATGTACCTACGTATCATTTCGCTTCGTCTGATGCTGATGTAACCGAATTTGCTTCCTTTGGCGAGCGCGTGCTGCGTATGCCGTTAGGAGAAGTGGAGTTTGCGCCCATTCCGTAGTACGTTTCTTGTAGTACCTTTCGAAAGAAAATAGGGGCTGTCTATCTCTGTCTATCTGCGGGACATCATGTTGTAAGGTATATGCCTATCTGACGCCCTTATTAAAACGCTCACTTTAGAGATGGGATCATGAATGACTAAAACCGTGATTATTGCAACAAATAATGCCCATAAAGTTTCAGAAATTGAATCTGCCTTGAATTTTGAGGGCTGGGAATTCAAGAGCCTCAAAGAAGCGGGTATTGACTCGCATCCCGATGAAACCGGCACCACGTTTGAGCAAAATGCTCGCATCAAAGCCCAGGCTGCCCATGAGATAAGCGGAATGGCAGTGCTTGCAGACGATTCGGGTCTGATTGTCGATGCCCTTGATGGTGCTCCCGGCGTATATTCCTCTCGCTATTGCGGTGTTGAAGGCGATGATAAGGCAAACAATGCAAAGCTACTTCGTGAACTGGCGCAGGTGCCTGATAGTGATCGCACAGCACGTTTTGCTTGTACGCTGGTATTCATTGATGATGATGGTTCTGAAACGGTAGCAGAAGGCTTTGTTGAAGGCCATATTGGTCATGAAGAGCGAGGAAATGAAGGTTTTGGGTATGATCCGCTCTTTTTCCCGGAGGCGTATCATGGCGAAAAAACCCTTGCTGAAGTGAGCCAAGAGGAAAAAAATGCAATTTCTCATCGTGGAGCAGCGCTAAGAAATTTGCGTAACCTATTGTCACGATAAAAAGTTTCGTTATAATACCTAATTGCTGTCGTCGGGACGTGGCGCAGTTTGGTAGCGCGCCTGCTTTGGGAGCAGGATGTCGCAGG
>UQDJ01000067.1 GCA_900539675.1 uncultured Coriobacteriaceae bacterium
GCAGAATAATAAGGTTCATTACAGACGCAAACAGCGTACCGCAGTTAGCAATCAAGCCAACATAGGACTGATACTTACCACGCTTCTTCGGCGGAGTGTATTCCGTCAGAGCAGAATAACCAGCCGGGAATGCAGCACCCAAGCCCAGACCCATAAAGAAACGACATGCAGTCAAGAAATCAGCGTTTGGAGCCATTGCTGCAACAAAGCAGAAAATGGTGAATACCGTACCGCAAGTCAGAATTGCCTTTTTACGACCCAAAGCGTCAGAAATGGCACCTGCGAGCAAGCCGCCAATCAGGTAGCCGACCATCGTAATGGAGTTAAAGAACGCAAACTGTTCAAGCGTCATGAATCCTTCGGTCTGAAGTACAGCACCGATAGGACCGCCAACAGCCATGTCAACGGAGTCGCAGAACGTAACACCGGCCAACAGCCACATGATCTTCTTGTGGAAGCCAGAAATGGGCATGCGGTCAAGACGTGCTGCGATACCGTGGAATGACTTTTCTGCGTCATTAGAAGCCATTCGTATCGCCTTCCTTTCCTTTCCAGTTTTGTTTTATGCCTAAGCACAAAACGACCCAACCCTTTGCTGCCACAACAAAAAACGCTGCATGAGCTTCCTGCCACAGGAATGTAGCAAGCCAAACTCGCACATACGCTCTTTCTGCCGTAAAGCAGACAAAGAGACCTACCCCTTTACCCCACGTAAAGGGTCATTCACCCTCTTCAGTTGAAAACTGATTTCACGAAAGCTGTTTTGAATAGCTCCTACCTACCACGACAGTAGCTACCCTCTCCCTCTCACACGATGCTTGTTCCACCCAGCCAACAGGCCCCGCGTAACTTCCGTATCTATCATACTTCACGAATTGTTCGCTCATTACTAATAGCTTTCTAGATTTTCTTTATCGCAAAAATCTATAAAGCTTTCTATCAGGCGGTTTAATAGGGATTATAAAAATTCATTTTCAAACGAAATGAATTTGAACGCACTTCATTGACGTAACAGCCATATTTTGATTCATTTTTTTGCACTAATTCCCCTATTTTTTGGACAATTGTTGATCATTTGAGCCCATTCCAATGCCAGTAAACAAAGTGCGGATTTGACGAATGATCAAAAATGTTACATAGGGATTTCTCGCTCTTTCATAAGATCATCTATAGGAATCTCCTATAGATATTTTTTAGCCACCTTCACTGTATTTCAAGCCGTTCCATGGCGCCTAATACAAGTAAAGGGCGGCTTTGTTGAACTGTCCCCATCTCATGAACGGCTGTTTCTCTGTCCAAGAGACGAGGGACGGCTCCCATTGCCACCCCTTGCATGTTTGTCGAAACCCTTCTAAAGGATCGATCGGCTGTCTTGACTCACCTAGCACCTTTCGTAATGTACCGGGTGATATGTCACGTGATATGTCACCTTTGTTACCTAGGCGCTCTTATGCAGTTTCCAGAATATTGGGAAAATGATACGAACTCATAAAGTCGATAAAACTTTGCACAGTCTTTGAATGAGCTTCACGGCGCGTCATCAGATAGATTTTCAGGAAATCAACCGGAAAATCATCCAGACGAACAAAACGAACCTCTGGTGAATCCTTAATCAAGAACGAATAGCACACCAATCCCATCTTGCTTGGATCCTGCGCCACTTCAGCGCATAGATCGAATTCATCACCACATACACGCTGCAAGTTCAACTCATCCATGGGAAGCTGCTTTTTGAGAATGCTATCAATAGGCGATGTAGGCGCATAGGTCAAAAGCTCATGTTCCTTCAGCGTCGCTAAGCTCACACGCTCTTCTGCTGCTAACGGATTGTCTTTATTGACGCATAGCACCAACGGCTGAGACCAGACTTGCACGCGGTTAAATCCCGCATCGGTATCGCTTGGCGCAAAGATGACGTCCAATTCTCCCATGCGCAAACGGACCTTCAATTCCGAAGAAAATGCCTGTTCAATTAAAAGGCGCGGTCGGATGGAACGCGAATCCATAAATGCAGCTATCGCTTGAGACCAATACGGTCCTTGCATGGCATAGATGGTACCCACTCGCAGCGTGGCATCCACTTCGTCACGAACTTCATAGGCTTCTTTTAATCCAGCATCGTAGCTAGCCAGCATATTGCTGACGTGCTTTTGAAGCGCCTTGCCCATAGGAGTTAACGTAATGTGTGATCCTTCAGCACCTCGCACGATAAGCGCAAAGCCCAATTCGTCTTCCATGCGCTTAATGGCCAGTGACAGCGTTGGCTGAGCAATATATAACTCTTTGGCAGCCTGAGCCAAATCGGGTGTTTTTGCTAGATGGTCAAAATAGCGTAGATATTCGATGCGCATCGTAGTTCCCCTCCACTATCGAAGCCTATGTAATCCCCTGTTTTCTTATAGTGATCCCCTTTATTTCATTATAATTACCAGCGCTTATTTGGAGGGAATGAAAGTCAAATTTAACGAAGCAGTACCTCTCAGAGCACCTCTTAGCGAACTTGCGCCCCTTGGCGAGGCAGCACCTCTAATTGACACGCATCCCTTGACCCGGCAGTACCTCTTGTCCCGGCCTTGATTTACCACTTCGGGGCTTTCCGCTAACGCAAACCCGCCTCTAGCGCATTGGGGAAGCGATACGATGACATGAACTCGATAAAATCTTCCACGATTTTCGGATGTGTTTCGTGACGACTCATCAGATAGACTTTCTGAAAGTCCATCGGCAAGCCGTCGATGCGAAGAGCAACCACATCATCAAACGCGCTGACCAGAAACGAATAGCACAGAAGTGCCATTTTATTGACATCGGAAGACACCAGCGAGCACATGGTTATTTCGTCATCATATTCACGATGTAAGTGCATTTCGTTAATGGGGAGCTCTTCTTCAAGTGCGGGCGTAGTGGGAGATTTCGGTACATAGGTAATCAAATCGAGCCCTTTGAGTTCGCTGAGCGTAATACGCTTGCGCTGAGCTAGGGGATGGTTCTTACGCACACATAGCACCAAAGGTTGGGACCACACCAGCACCCGATTGAATTCTTCATTGGTGCCACCCGCACCAAAAATGACATCGAGCTCACCTTTGCGCAGCCTATCACGCAATACCACCGAATACGCCTGCTCAATAACCAGTTTAGGTTCGGTCTTGCGCGTTTCCATGAATGCCGCCATAGCCTGCGACCAAAATCGTCCCTGCACGGCATAGATAGTTCCTACACGCAAGGTGGAATCCATTTCTCCTTGGATTTCGTGAGCCACGCGCAAACCAGTATCATAGGCATTCAAAATGGTTGAAGTATATTCGCTAAACGCTGACCCCATCGGTGTTAGTTTTACCCCCGACGAACCATCGCCACGATCAAACAGTTGAAAGCCCAGCTCGTCTTCCATACGTTTAACGGCAAGCGACAACGTTGGCTGAGCGATATACAGTTCTTTTGCCGCTTGTGTAAAGTTCAGCGTTTTTGCGAGCTGATTGAAATAGCGCAGGTATTCGATGCGCATAACTTCCCCTCTGCTGAAATCTCCCGTTCAAAATCCTCTTCTGCAATCTCCCACTAGCATTTCCCGTTCAATCCTCTTAAAAGAACTGCTTTTCAATATAGTCAACCGGCATATCCACATCAAACCAAATCTTTTCACCTAAAGCTGCCTGTTGAAGAAGCATGCCTAGGCCGGGAGCAGTGGGCAGGCCCTTTGCCTTCGCCATACTGATAAGCTTGGTTTCACGCGGTTCATAGACCGTATCTGCCACAAATAACCCCTCATGCAACATGGCTTCATCTACCACACAGGCATCCTCCATTGGTGCCATGCCCACTCTAGTAGCATTGACGAGTAAATCGGATTCCGCAATCTTGCGAGCAAGAAGCTCCCTGTCTGCTAAGTTAAATAACCTCACAGGCACCCCTACACGCGCCGATAGAGCTTCAACACGCCGCTGAGTTTTTTCCCAAAAGTCATCTCGGATATTAAATACCGCAATGGACTGAGCACCATCAAGGGCCAGTTGGGTAAAGATAGCAGACCCTGCCCCTCCAGCTCCAACCACAGTGGCAACCTTACCAGCAGGATCAAATCCACGTAGACGCAAATTGCACGTGAATCCCTCACCGTCGGTGTTGTACCCGATAGATTTACCATCACGAATAGCAACGGTGTTGACCGCGCCCATCAGTTCGGCAGCAGGCGAAAGCTCGTCGAGGTAGTTCACTACCTTTGTCTTGCACGGCATCGTTACGTTGTAGCCAACCGCTCCAACATCTTCGAGCCCCCGCACAGCCGATTCCAATTCATTGGGAGTCACCTCAAACGAAAGATATACCGCATCAATTCCTTCTTTCGAAAAAGCGGTAGTATGCATTGCTGGCGACATCGAATGCGCCACGGGCGATCCTAAAAGCCCTACCAGTTTCGTCCGGCCAGAAATCACTGGCATAGATATATCAGATGTTGCACACTGAGTTTTTTCTGCATTCATGACGTTCCCTCCCCTTAAACGCACGGTGCAGTGAGAGCCGTTGAGGGCTAATCGATAGAAACTGCTTCGCCTGTTTTTGCCGATTCAATAATGGCGTTTACCACCTTCAAGGTAGCCAGACCATCTTCGCCTGAACAGCGCGGATCAGTTACGCGGCCCTTACATAAATCAACAAAGTGTTCGAGTTCGGCCGTCATGGGATCGTTGTGCTCCACATCAAAGTGCTCATGAATCAGCGGCGACGTCCAGCCGTAAGCATTTTCGTCGTAGTAGTACAAATCCATGTTTGGAAAACCAAATGAACCCTTAGTGCCAAAGATACGCATGCTATTTTCACCTGGGCACATGGTCCAGAAGGTATTTTCCTGAGCAGCCAAATCGTAATTCCAGGGACCAGGCGTTGCATCGCTCAAGAAGTAGGTGCAGGTAACGCCTTCCTTGTACTCGACAACACACGAAACGGAATCTTCCACTTCTTTGCCACGTGCCGTATTGCGTGCTGCCGCATATACCTTTACTGGCGTCATGCCCGTGACATAGTTCAGGTCATCGAAATCGTGCACAGCATTGATCAGAAGAGGGCCACCAACGCCTTTAGTCACATGCCATGGCACGTCGAAATAATCATGCGGTTTTGCCACAGCGAAGTTGGACTGGATGCCAATGATCTTGCCCAGGCGCCCAGATTCAATAACTTCCTTAAGGAGCTGATACTTACTTGATGAGCGGCGATGATGCCCGATAAGTAACGTCGCCCCCGCATCTTTACACGCTTTAATAATGTGTTCAGCTTCTTCTACGGTGTTTGCGATAGGCTTTTCCAAAAGGATGTTTTTGATGCCCGCTTCAAGCGCACGATCGGTTGCTTCAACATGCAAATTATTGGGTAAGGAAATGACGATCGCATCAAGCTGCTCCTGCTTGAGCAGCAACGTGTAATCCTTATAAATGGGAGTCTCAAGCTCTTGGGCAATTTTGGCATCCTGTTCACCAAAACCCGCAACTGCAACGAGATCCACCTCAGGATTTTTCGCCGCATCGCGCGCGGTTTTTGAACCCTGGTTCATTCCTAATACTGCCAAACGCACTTTATCCATGATGTTCTCCCTTTTTCGTGATCCCCAATTAAGAACCTTCGGGGTTCAGCTAGGGGAAGCCAAACCCTTCCGTGGTTCTTGCAATTTCGATTATGAAAAGGGCGAAAGATAATTGCCAATAGTATTAACTGCTTAAATAGCAGGAGTCATTACATTTCGCAATGACTCCTGCTCGCTGTATACACGATATTTCTCCACCAAATCTTGCTTCACAAATGTCTTACTTGCAAAAATTGCCCGTAAAAATGTAAAAATTAGTTCTTGCGCTACGCTCTACTTTCCGTATAATAATTTCTTGCGCGCGGACGTGGCTCAGCTGGTAGAGCATCACCTTGCCAAGGTGAGGGTCGCGGGTTCGAACCCCGTC
>UQDJ01000068.1 GCA_900539675.1 uncultured Coriobacteriaceae bacterium
TCAGACGTGTGCTCTTCCGATCTGTCCATCATTTTTTCGGACGTTTCTTCATCAGGACAACGCACTTCACTCATTTCAATGGCGAGCGGTTCATAATAGGGTGCCTGTGCCATAGGGTCTTCTTCAGGCATAACCACATCCCCAATAGAGGTGACATAAGAATGAATCTCAACACCTAAATCAGCCAAGAATTCACGGGCAATACCCGCAGCTGCAACTCGCATCGTGGTCTCACGAGCGCTCGAACGCTCCAATACGTTGCGACAATCATCGAAATCATTTTTGAGAACACCGAGTAAATCGGCATGTCCTGGGCGAGGCGTTACTTCACGAACCAAATCATGCGGTGCATCGCCAAACACCGCCATGCGCTCAGTCCAATTCTTCCAGTCGCGATTTACAACCGTAAGGGTAATAGGAGAACCAAGGGTATACCCAAATCGAACACCCGATGTAATAGACACGGTGTCCTTTTCGATAGCCTGTCTACCACCGCGACCATAACCACTTTGACGTCGCGCCAGATCTGAATTGATATTCTTTTCAGAAATGCGAAGCCCTGCCGGAACGCCAGATACAATTGCCGTCAATGCGGGGCCGTGGCTTTCGCCTGCTGTGATGTATTCCATTGATTCTCGCTTTGATCGTGATATTAATAAACGGTACTGATTCTAACAAATGGCAGAAATCAACACGGGAACTATTTCGCTTAAAGGAGCATCGCAATATAGTGGAAACACTTAAGCGCCAGCTTGGCCGAAATCAATAAGAAGCTCGGCACATTCGCGACCCCAAGTTTGCATGATAGTTTCATAGGGCAAAATATCGCATCCTGCCAATTCGGCGGAAGCCATAAGCTTTTTACTGCGATTCCAGGGATCACACACAATCTGAACAGGCTTTAAAACGCTGGCCACTTCATCGGGTAGCAAGTGATCATCACTCATAAACGAAATGATGATATCCGCATCCGCTATGGTGCGAAGCGCCTTGAGTGAACCGTACGTAAATGACGTGTGTTCGTAGGCACGCTTAGCTGAGAGATGGCCCGTGCGCGCCTGTTCGGTATCAAGAATGCTGTTACGCTTGCGTCCATATTCATCAACAAAAGCGGTCAGGTTTTCGCATACCCTTTCACGATTAGTATCCAAAAGCGTAACGGTATCTACCCCTGCACGCGAACATTCATACGCCATATCCAACGCATTGCTGCGTGCGCCTAAAATAACCACATTCGATCCAAAGATCGGAATATAGTTTGCCTCTAAGGCATCAACACAGCTGCGTTGCGTCTGGGCAAGCGTTATCGTATTCGATCCACCGCGGTAGCGCACATCTGAACCTTCTGTGAGCTGACACGATGCCCCTTTTACATAGGCAGTCTCATAGAGCAACCCGCGAAACGAAGGTGCCACCACAAAAGCATGATCGGAGCCATCAAGCCACTTGAGCGCGTCTTCTTGTGTGGTACATTCTCGAATAGCCACATTCCATACCGCCGTTTTTTTCATGAAAGCCGCACGGAATTGCCGAGGGGCATCAACGACATCGGGTGTAGCTATGAATGAAAGGTTTCGCATGCGCTAGCTCCCTCTGGTTCTTTATCAGCAATGAAAATTCTCTCGAAATTGCGCAACAGTAACGTATGCTTCAAATCCACTTCCACCAGCGGACATACCAAATAGGCACGCATGCCAACCAGGTGAGCCCCTAGAATATCGGTGGTAAGTTGGTCACCAATCATCAGCGTATCGTGCCTTGATACCCTCAGTTTTTTACATGCCGCAATAAATCCCTGCGGGAGTGGCTTCATCGCCTTTGCCACAATGGGCAAATCGAGTTCTTCAGCTAGCTCAAACACAGAATCATGGAAATTGTTCGACAACATGCAGGCAGAAACTCCAGCAGCCTTAAGTTTGCCAAGCCACAGCGTCACATCGCTCGGTACCAAATGGTCTGCACGAGAGCGCAGCGTGTTATCCACATCAAGCAATACCGCTAAAAACCCAGCATTGACAATATCCCGCTTGATGTCGATAGCGCTTACACGAGAAAAGTATCTATCGGGGCTGTACAGGGACATGCACGACCTACCTTACTGATGATTTGCAATAGTTTGTTGATGCTCATCGTAGGTCTTATCGAAGTAATAATCTACGCCGCCCTGATCATTCGGCCAAAATGAGAAGAAATAGTAATCTTGAAAATTCGCCTCGGGAGAACATACCGCCTGCAAGGCATCTAGGCTGGGGCTACAGATGGGCGTTGGTGGTAAACCCTTGCGAACACGGGTGTTGTATGGGCTATCTGTTGTCCAGTCGTACGAATCCAAGGTATCCCCCACCTCATAAACCGTGGTGGCATCACTGCCTAAGGTGCCATACGAGGGATCACCCTGGTTTGCCAAGCGGTTATAGAACACCGCGGCTACTTTTGTGTCCGTATCGTGCGTTGCCTCCTTTTCAACAATGGAGGCAAGAATAAGCGTTTCATAGTGATTTAAGCCCTGAGTTTGAGGGTAAGAATAATCTAGAGTGGCGATTTCGGCTTTATATTGGTCAAGCATCTGACGCACAACGTCTTCCGCCTTGGCGTTAATCAACAACTCATAGGTTTTTGGAAACAGAAAACCCTCAAGAGAACCGGTCATTGATTCCTCTAAGAAAGGATAATCGGCCAGATAGGGATCAGTCGATGAAGTAGCACGCTTGAAATCTTCTGCAGTAATGGAACCGTTATAGGCGGTTTGTACCATATCGGCAATTGCGGCAAGCGTTGCGGCTTCAGGCACCGTAAGACCAGAAGCTGTAGATGAAGGGCCTTGGACCAAAGCATCCACTAATTCATCAGCACTCATACCACCGGAAAAGACGTAGACACCTGTTTTGATAGAAGAAGCCGCGCCTTTCGAGCGAACCGCCGATTCGAAATCTCTGGTAGTGGCTATCAGCCCGGCATCGTAAAGAAGTTGAGAAACGGAGGAAACCGTAGCTCCCTCCGTTACTTCAACGGTAGTTTGTTGCCCATCCGCAAGCATGTTATCGTTGGTTTGAGAACAGCTTGTTCCAACAAAAATGCAGATCGCTGCGATAACAACAATGGCTGCCACCACAAGGGCGACAATCAAAGGCGCACGAGATTTCTTTGGACGAATAGCCGACGTATCATACGTTCTAAACTCTCGTTCACCCCTGGCATGTGCCGCGCGAGCTGCATGTGTTGAACGCCTCGAATAGGTAACCTTACGACGAGGGGTCATCCCTTCTTCCTTTCCTCACTTCTGAGAAATTCGAGCGTCTAACCATGACTGCAAAAAAATTGACGCAGCTATCATATCTACTTTACCGCGCATATCACGTTCAGATAACCCTCTTTCACGTAAAACGCGCTTGGCTTCAGCTGAACTCAAACGCTCGTCAGAAAAATCTACCGGCAACTGCAAGTTTTTCCCCACAAGAAGAGCAATTTCTTTACAGCGCTGGGCTTGCGCTCCCGCTTCACCGGTCAATGAGAGCGGCAGACCAGAAACGAGCATCTCAGGCTCCCAATCCTGGCAAACCCTGCGAAACGACGCCGCATTGGCCTTCACTTCATTGGTTGGCAACACGCACACCGGCGATGCCACACGCTCATCGGGATCGCTGATAGCAATGCCGCAGCGCACTTCTCCAATATCTAAGGCCATGATTCTCATAACGCATTTCCTCTTCTTTCCAAAGATAGGTTATAACACGTGCCTAATAAAACGGATCGTCCCAATTAAAGGACGATCCGCATACGTTAGTTTTAAATCGGCGAATGCCAACTACCGCCCCGCCGCAAACCCCACTGCAAGCGTTTGTGGGCTTACGTGCGCGGTGGTACTAGAGCAAAATTTCGCGAGCTTTTTCCAGCGCAGCTTCAATGCCAGAAGCATCCTTACCGCCAGCCTGAGCCATAGTGGGCTTACCGCCACCACCGCCCTTAACGCACGGTGCGATTTCTTTGATGATAGCACCCGCATTAAAGCCAGCAGCTACCGCTTCATCTGTGCCAGCAGCCATAAGCATGGGCTTGCCACCCTTCTGAGCAGCAATCACAGCGGCGCCTGGTTTATCCATATGAGAGCGAATCATATCCCACAAGTTACGCATCTGACCACCGTCTGTTTCGCTGGAAAGCGCAGCAATCACTACCGGATAACCCGCTTTGGCCATAACTGCAGCATCCAGAAGGGCCGTTGCGCCATCATCGGAAGCAGCAGCCTGAGCAGCCTTCACTTCCTGCTGAAGCTCCTTGGTGGTTTTCAGGTTAGAAGCAGTGCGATCGGCCACCTCAAACAGAGAAGCCTTCAATTCGGAGGCAGTGTTTTTGAGCTCTGCTTCGATGCGATTCACATAATCCAAAGCCGCATAGCTGGTTAGTGCCTCCACGCGACGAACATTAGCACCCACACTGGATTCGGAGGTAATCTTCAAAAAACCAATTTCAGCGGTGTTGGCAACATGACAGCCGCCGCACAGTTCGCGAGAAAATTCGCCGGCCTCAACAACGCGAACGTTTTCGCCATATTTTTCTCCGAACAAAGCGGTAACACCCGCTTCGCGAGCCTTTTCAAGAGAGGTCTCATAAATAGTGGTAGGAACAGCTTTCATAATGAAGTTGTTCGCCGTCTTTTCAACTTCAGCAATCTGTTCAGGCGTCATTGCCTCGAAGTGGGTAAAGTCAAAACGCAAACGGTCGGGACCCACGTAAGAGCCAGCCTGCTTTACGTGATCTCCCAAAACTTCACGCAGAGCTGCATGCAGAATATGCGTTGCCGTATGATTGCGGGCAATACGAGCACGACGATCGCTATCGACAAGAGCGGTGATTACATCCCACACCGAAAGAACACCCTCAACGATGTCTACGGTATGCACCACCAAACCAGCTTCGGGCGCCTGTGTATCGGTAACGGTTGCAGTAAAGCCACTGCCAGAAACAAACTTACCGGTATCGCCTACTTCGCCGCCCATTTCAGCATAGAAGGGGGTGTGGTCTAAAACCACTTCACCAGTAGTGCCGCTGGCCAGTTGCGAAACACGCTTACCGTCCTGAATAAGGGCAACCACTTTGCATTCATCAACCAGCTTGTCATAACCGCTAAAGGCAGTTACCCCGACTTCCTTGAGCAAATCAGCATAGATACCACCGAACGTGCTCCATGCAGCTTCGGCATCCTTAGCATTTGCAGCACGAGCACGATCGCGCTGTTTATCCATGCAAACACCAAATTCCTGTTCGTTTACGGTATAACCGCGCTCTTCGCAAATTTCCTTGGTGATTTCTATCGGAAAGCCATAGGTATCGTGCAAAACAAAGGCTGTTTCGCCTGAAAGTTCCTTACCGGAGAGGTTTTGCAATGCTTCATCCAAGTAAGCCTGACCCTGACGCAGCGTTGCACCAAAGCGCTCCTCCTCGGATAAAATAACGCGCTTGATCAGCTCTTCGTTTTCAACAATTTCGGGATATACCTGTCCCATCAGCTCGATAATCTTATCGACGAAATGCGAAAGAAAAGCACCCTGAATACCGATTGAATGGCCCTTCATAACCGCACGACGCAGTAAGCGGCGCAGTACATAACCACGACCTTCGTTGGAGGGCAAAATGCCATCAGCAATCATAAACGTAATAGCACGGCTATGATCAGCCATGATACGCAGAGCCAAATCGTCGGCTGCATTGATCTTATACGTCTTGCCGGAAAGCTGTTCACCAATTGCAACCAGTCCGCGCAACACATCAGTATCGTAGTTGTTATCTACGCCCTGCATGATGGCAGCCATGCGCTCTAAGCCCATGCCAGTATCGATGTTCTTCGTCTTGAGGGGTGCCAGCGTACCATCTTCTTGACCGTCAAACTGCGTAAATACCAAGTTCCAGTATTCCAAGAA
>UQDJ01000069.1 GCA_900539675.1 uncultured Coriobacteriaceae bacterium
GAGCGCTCGCCGGTGATCTGCGCTATCTCGTCGGTTGCATATCCTTCGAAGTAGAACAGGTGCACGGCGGTGCGCTGCTGGGGCGTGAGGCGGGCGAGAGCCGCGGCCAAGTCGCCGGGCTCGAGGTTGCGGTTGCCGAAAGCGTCGTCGGGCGCTTCGCGTCCCGGCTCGTCCAGCTCGGAGGCGCGCAACGTGGACAGCGTGGCATCGTCAAGCTCGGCGCGGCGCTTGCTCCAGGGGCTGCGGTGCACGTCGTTGCAGCAGTTGATCGTCACGCGCAGAAGCCACGCCTTCAGATGCTCGTCGTCGGTGAACCGCTCTCTCGATTGCAGCAGGCGCATGAACACGGTTTGAAACACGTCCTCAGCGTCGGCGACGCTGCCCATGCGGCTGGTAGCCAAGCGAAGCACGGTGTCGCCCTAGCGCTCCATGGCGCTTTCGAGCGCCACGGCGTCGAGGACGTGCACGGTTCCGCTCGGCTGGCCAGCGTGCGGTTTTCGTCCGTTCGCTGCAGCAAGCGGACGGTCGCTCCGGGACGTTCCGGCTCCCAGAGCCTCGCAACCTACATCCATATCCCATCTCCTTTCCGCTACCAACACGCGCGAAGGAGCGTTTTGTCGCAGATGCTTCCGCCATCATACACAAGGTGCCCACAATTCAGAGGAGAAGGGGGAAAATGAAAAAGGCCAGACATGATGTCTGACCTTTAGAATTCAAATGGTGGACTGTCGGGGACTCGAACCCCGGACCTTGGGATTAAGAGTCCCCTGCTCTACCAACTAAGCTAACGGTCCAAATGGTTATGTGCGTTTTGCGTCAAAGCGCTCAACTATTTTAAAGCACGTTTTCTTCAATTGCAAGAAGAATTTTGCTTTATTTTCAAGGCTGCGCTGGGGTGGCTGATCGGACTCGAACCGACGACCTCAAGAGCCACAATCTTGCATTCTAGCCAACTGAACTACAGCCACCATAAGCGCAAGAAAGTATATTACAGGTTTTCACCGCATATGCAAGACCAAATTTAAGATTTACCCACGAAAAAATGTAATGACGAACAACGGTTCAGTTCAAACCCATATACCAGCATAGACACTAAAGAGTATGTCCATTAAGAAGGTAACTCTTTATCCAGCTGAGGACCTGCGGCGATAGGCATGCGAGACAGATACATGAATGGTGTATCACACAACGCCAAGATTATTTCAATCAGACAGGTCGAAAAAACCAACGTAAGCATTTCGGTCAGAGAGAAAATGCCAGCAAAAGCGAAGAACACAAAGAGGAAGTTTTCAAGGCAGTTAGATACAATAGTGGTTACGTTATTGCGGATCCACAGATATTTCCCCTGCATCAATTCACGCAATTTCGCATACAGCCATACATTAAGAAGATTGGCGAGCAACAACACCACCACAGATGAGATACTGGTGCGCAAATTCAAAGCGAACAGTGTTGTCATAGATTCATGCGCAATATCAATTTGTGCAGGCTGGTATAACAAACCCACCTGAGTACACACCATAAATACCACTACCGCACTCACGCCAATAATGATACCCCGTTGCGCAGTACGTTTTCCGTAGTTTTCATTGAGCATATCCCCCGCCAAAAACGTAGAGGCAAACATGATGTTCCCCAACGTAGTATTGATGCCAAAAAGATCGACCGTTTTAACTACGGTAAGATTTGCGAGAACCATAGCAACAGCAATCCACGCAATAAGACCAACACGCCCAAAGAATTTCTTCGCAGCAACAACACACCCAAAGGTGAACACAATCTCTAAAACAAAGATAAGTTCGTTAGTCATGCTGCTCACCCCTAGTTTTGAATGGGAGGGTGTATCACGAACCATGCAAGAAAAACCAGTTCGATTAAAGGTGTACTATCCTTGTACTAAACCGACATATTCTTGTATATAAATCATATCTATTTTACCATTTCGAGGGGTTTTCCTTAAGATGCATAAGCCCTATCGAGCACGTTTTTTGAAGTACACAAAGGCACCATTGTCATCCTGGCGTCGCTCTACCCTACCAAAATCATAGAGTCCCTCTAGCGTGCCAAACATTAGCGCCACACGGCGCATCTGCGCTTGACCTCCCATAGCTGTAAGCCCTTGAGGGTTCTTTTTGAGTGCTAATTCTTGCGCCATTTGATAGATGCCAACTCTGTTGTGTTGTCCAACAAAATAATCCATGGATTCCAGAAGGTCTTTATAGCCCTCTTCTGTCTTACGAAGAAAACCATCCACTTCATCCCGTCCGAACAAAGGCCCATGATGACTCATTAATACTGCCTTAAGCTTAAAGGAGCGAAGCAGCGGCAAACTTTCACAATAGCGAAACAGCAAATGTTGATTGGGTAATAATTGACCCACACCGGGGTGTGCATATATTAAATGATCTCCTGCAAACATAACTCCTCGGTTTTTATCAACCAAGCAGGTATGTTTAGGTGAATGCCCGGGGGTAGGCAAGCATGTCAAATGATAACCAGCAATATCAATTGCATCACCCACCCCAACTTCAAAGCAACGTTCGACAGGTATGCCCTTCGACCAATTCTTGGCTAAAAGAGTTTCTATATAAACACTAGATTCCCTGTCATCTCTCACGCTCTGGGGTATATCCATCCATTGAAAGATTTCTTTGGGAAATTCCCTCTGAAAAGGCACAGGGAATTGGAAATATGCTCGTCGCGCCCCTTTAAACAGACAAAAGGGTAAATTTCCAGCATGATCAAGATGGAAATGAGTGATAAAAACCTGAACCTGATCCCATCGCATATCTGCCTTTTGTCGCGCATATTCCAGTATCCGTCCACCCGTCAGAGCCGGATGTCCAGTATCAACAAACAAAAGTTGACCAGCCTGCCGGTCTACGACGCAATACCAATCAATCCTTTTGCAAAATGGAAAATTATCAATAAAGACTGTCGTATGTTTGATACCGGGAAAACAATTCTTTCCTACATCAAGATTGCTGTCTTTACAGCACAGGTCCTGGCATTGCGCTTTTACAGAATATGTGACCTTAGAGAAAATCTCATTTAGCAGCATGAAGCCCTCTCCTCAATGCTTACCCATGCCGCGCGCTAACCAGTCCAAGGAGAGGGGAATACGATCTGCTTGCCTATGTATGAGCGCTTCCTTTGCAGAAAGAAAAGAAGAGAAGGAAACTATCTTTTAGCAGATCGCCTATGCAACCTAAGTAGTAGGAGGGTCTTGGTTGCCTAGGCCTATAATAGAGCACCTTGAATTTTGGGAAGATGGACAAAAAACTGATGTGCTCATCTATTCCTAGATCATTTCGAATTCTGTCCAAATGAACATCATCCCATAAGATTCTCTTATGGGATGATCAACATTAATTATATGAGATATTGCTTACCAATAGCTTTAAGAAGCTTTTATCCTGGAAGAGAAATACTTCTTCACTCAAGTAGCTCTTTGCTAACGTAACTATTACTAAAATGCCTCTTTACTATTGAGTAATTCACAACAACAGGTGCGCACTTCAGCAATGATCTAAAGCTCCACTCTGAGCCTTACGAACCATAGATGAGGCAATATAATGAACCATCACTTCATCAGTTCCCTGTGCAATTTGATTGCCACGACAATCACGCCAAATACGACTGACTCGTGTCTGATCGGTATATCCAATACCACCAAAGATTTGCAACGCCTCAGACGCAACCTCTGTTGCTGTTTTAGGTACATAATATTTCATCATACTGGTACTCAAAGTAAGAGCATCAATATCATCAATATCGGCCTGTTTAGCAGCATTCACCACGAATTTATCCATTGCCCATATTTTGGTTGTCATATCAGCAATTTTTTCCTGCATTTGGGGCAAGCTGCCAAGTAAGCTCCCCTTTACTCTATGAGAACCAGCATGATAAAGCATGTCGTCAAAAGCAGCTTTTGCAAGTCCAAGACTAGATGCACAAACCAGCACTCTACCAAGGGCATATTGGCGTTTAATCATAGTATTCAATCGACCTTGGGTTTGTATTTTCCAATTTGGATCTAGACGAACATGATCAAATCTCACTGAAGCGGGACACAGCATTTCTTGACCTATGGTCTTAAACGGCATGGCTGAGACACCCGGCAAATCCGTGGGAACCAACCATAGCGACATTCCTCCATCAACTTGACCAAAAATAGGGTCTCGAGCAAGTATTAAAGATCGTGGAGTAAATTGGCCCGCAGAAACAAACGTTTTAAGACCATCTAGATATAATTCGTCACCTTCAGCGCTTACTGTTGTCCGAATTGCCTGAACATCACTTCCTGCGCCAGGTTCAGTAAATGCCAGGGAGAAAAGAACAACTTCATCCCGCATACGAAAATCATCAATGATTTCTAGCTGAGATTGCTCACTCATAGAGGCGAGCAATGACCACGTGAGCATATCCGAAAGCATAGGCAACGTTGCCCCAGCAAGATGTGTCAAGCGTTCCAAAACAGTTACCCTATCAATAAATGGGCAATCTATACCGCCTGCACTCACCGATAAAACATAGGCGCCAAGGCCACTTCTGTAAAATTCACGATAGACGTTGCTGGGTAAACCGCCTGATTCACACCAAAGTTTAATTTTCTCCTCAGAAAAATACTTTGAAGCAAACTCGTTGCATTTAGCTAATACCTGCTCTATATCCTTTGTGTGCTCCATAGCCTATCTCATCCCCTCCCCTGAACGGTACGTCATCAACGGATGTCCCAATAGTTTAGGAACCTGATCTTTCAGCGATTTTTTATCTATTTTTCCATTCCCTAAACGCGGCAGATCGTCCATTTTTAGAACGACGTCGGGAATTTTGCATTTCTCAACTTTACCCTTGGCATATGATCGCAATTCATACGAAGAAGGATCATATCCATCATTCAAAACAACGCATAAACAGGTTCGCTCTCCAAGTTCAGGATCAGGATAACCCACTAAACAGGTTGTTGATATTGCAGGATTATTTTGATATACATTTTCAACTTCTGCAGGAAAAATGTTAATTCCGCCACGGATAATCATGTCTTTTATACGTCCCGTAATGCTTAATCGTCCTGCCGGATCAAATTCTCCAACATCACCGGTATGAAACCAGCCATCATCATCAAGACAGGGATCTATAGACCCATCTGGTCGGATAACACCTTTCATAATTGAAGGGGTTTTACACACAATCTCTTTAGTCGAATCGAGAAGCCCTATTTCAACACCCGCTACAGGCTTACCAACCGTCGTAGCCCGTTTTTCAAGCGAATCATCCAGACTACCGGCGGTAAGAGTAGCAGCGGTTTCCGTCATGCCATAGCATTGTATAAGCTTGCAACCGTAGCGCTGTTCGTATTCTTCAAAGACTTTCTGCGGACACGAAGCACCAGCCACAGTTCCCGAACGCAAAGAATTCACATCCCAATCGTTGAACTCATTGGCAGCGAGCTCACGAAGATACATGGTAGGCACGCCAAAGTATAACGTTGTGCGCATCGACTCAATTGTTGATAGAGACTCATCTGGACGATACTTCACATTGGTTACTACCGTACATCCAGTTTCTATTGCAGTATAAAGACTTACAACACCATAGGTATGATAGAACGGCACAGGAACATAACACACATCATCTTGAGTAATATTCAGGGCCTTTCCCTGCTCTACTCCACTTTGCTGAAAATGAGACGAGCATTCAATGATAGGTTTAGGGGCTCCCGTTGTACCCGATGAAAACAGTACAATATCGGTGTCTCTCGTCAGTGGCTCGTGCATGAACGCGCCTTTATTCATGGCTTTAGCGATTAAATCTTCTAATCGAGGAGTATCTTTAAAGGTATATGACAGTGAAGCCAATGGCAA
>UQDJ01000070.1 GCA_900539675.1 uncultured Coriobacteriaceae bacterium
GTGTGCTCTTCCGATCTTGAATCCGGGCATGTTTGATGCGGGATTGTGGCCGGGAGCTCTGCCTCTGGTAGCCGCACTGGTAGTTATTGTGGTGGCGCTTAAAACGAAATCGCTGGTGTGGTGTATTGTTGCAGGCGTTGGCAGCTATGGCCTTCTCATGCTGATTTAATGTGTAGCATCTTGTTGCCCCTTTCCAATTAGAGTATTATTACAAGGCTTCAAACAACACGGTGATGTTGAGCGGAAAGTAGCATCGTTTCTGATCATTTGCTGCGAATGTAAGAGCGATGGGTAAAGGCGCTTGCAAGCTGAGCTTTTGGTTGAACAGCGGTGGTTTGGATGAAGTAGGGCGCCGCCTGGAGCTGCCTGCACAATTCAAGTAAGCAAGGCTGATGCATGATGGGCGTTTTTCGCATGAGAAAACGCTCCATAAAGTGTGTTTTAAGGCTTGCATAGGCACAGGCAGAACAGTATAATTCTCTGCTGTGTCAAATGGCACTGTATTGGTAAAACCAAATTTTTGAGCATATAGAAGGAACTGAATCATGGATATTATCCGCGCAATCGAGCAGCAGCAGATCAACCCTGACGTGGTGGACTTCAATGTGGGTGACAACGTCAAGGTTCACTATCGCATTAAGGAAGGCAATCGTGAGCGTATTCAGGTCTTCCAGGGCGATGTTATCCGTCGTCATGGTGCTTCTTCCCGCGAAACCTTTACCGTTCGCAAGATCAGCTTCTCCGTTGGTGTAGAGCGTACCTTCCCGGTACATTCTCCCAAGATTGAGAAGATTGAAGTGGTACGTCGTGGCGATGTAAGCCGTGCAAAGCTGTACTACCTGCGCAACAAGGTGGGCAAGGCCGCAAAGATCAAGGAAAAGGCATTCTAGTCTTATCTGTTTTAGTAACTTCAAAAGGGCACGGCTTCGTTCGTGCCCTTTTTTATTTCTTGGGGGCAAACCATGGCTCAGACGGTGGCAGATATTCGCGCGCGCTTGGCGTCGGTGGATGCAAAAGAATTTGCGGTGCTCGAACGTTCATTGATGGCGGATACCCGCAAAGGGGTGCAGCAGGCCTTAGAACAGACGCGCCGCCGTCTTAAGGCGGAACAGGAAGAGCAAAAGCGTTTGGAACTTCTGTATGCTTTTGAGCGAGAGTTGGCACAAGGCAAGCTGGTAGTGGGTCTTGATGAAGTGGGGCGAGGTCCGCTGGCCGGCCCTCTAACAGTGGGGGCAGTGGTGCTTAATCCAGAAGCTCCCTACATCGTGGGGCTCAACGATTCCAAGCAGGTGCCAGAATCGCATCGTTGTGCTTTGGCCGAAGCAATCAAAACAAGTGCTCTTGCGTGGGCTGTGGTAGACATAGCGCCTGAAATAATAGATGAGCAGGGCATGGGTGCTTGCTTGCGTCAAGCTTTTTCTGAGGCTTTACATCAGATCGAACATCAGGGTGTTATTCCTGAAGTGGTGTTGATTGATGGCAATCCATTGCACATTGATCCGCGTGAATTGAATGTTATCAAGGGCGATGCGCGTTGCGCGTCTATTTCGGCAGCGTCGCTGCTGGCAAAGGTGTCACGTGATGCAGAAATGGTTGCCTATGACGCGGTATATCCGGGTTATGATTTTGCCTCTTCAAAAGGATACGGTAGCGCTCGTCACCGAGCTGCTATGCAGGAAAAAGGGTTGACTCCCATTCATCGTGTTTCGTTTTGTCAGAATTTTTTGCAGGAGTCGCTATTTTAGGAGTATGCATCTGTTTGAGCTTTGTCCTCAGCTCAGGTGTGCTGTGGTTACATCTAGTTTCGATGACACGCTCAAGATATCCCTTGAGTTACTTGTTTAATTGGCATGTGTCGTAGATGTGTGCGAAACACTGTTCTGCTATATACAAAACACCTAGTCAAATGCACAAAATATATAATCGCGATCCACAAAATATCCAATAGAGCATCTATCCTCAGAAGTGGTCGGAGGAGGAAAGATGCAAACATTACCTAACAAAATTCGTTTGGATTCAGCGATGAACCAAACGCCGAGTGATAGCACTTGCACTGAAGAGCAAATGGAACGTATATCAGAGCAAGGTTGGGCCAATGGAGCATCTTGCTCCTCCCGGCTAGGTGTAGGCGAAGAGCCATGCGGGGAGGGCGTTTCGCAATCAGAAAGGGAAGGCCTTCTATCAGAAAGGGAAGGCCTTCTATCTGAAAGGGAAGACATCCAGTCTGAAAGGGAAGGGCTTTCTTGTGTGGACGGCGATTATGATCCCCAGCCTGAACATGATCCTAAGGAATTGGGACGGCGCGGAGAAAAGGCAGCCGTCAACTTTTTGAAGCGTCATGGCTACGAAATCTTGGAAACCAACTGGTCATGCTTTGCGGGGGAAGCAGATATTATTGCGCGCGAAGGCGATGTGCTGTGCTTTGTGGAAGTGAAGACGCGCTCAAACACGGAGCATGGTTTTCCCAGTGAAGCGGTAAACGCCAAAAAGCGCGATCGCTATGAACGTATTGCCGCATGCTATCTCAAGGATTACGACACCGTTGATGTTTCGGTGCGCTTTGACATTATTTCTATCCTGGTACTTTCGGAACATCGTGCGTTTTTGCGTTTCCACATCAACGCATTTGGGATTGATTAGTATGCCGCAGCAGGGGTTTGTGGTGCAGAGTGCCACGATTCGCGGTGTTGAGGCAGTGCCTGTTTTGGTGGAAATCGCCATATCGAGTGGCATCCCTTCGTTTTTTATTGTGGGTATGGCTGATGCGGCGGTGATGGAATCACGTGAGCGCGTTAAGGCTGCAATTCGTGCCAGTGGGTTTCGCATGCCAACGGATAAGATCGTAGTCAATCTTGCACCCAGTGAAATTAGAAAAACTGGATCAGGGTTTGATTTGCCGATTGCATTGGGTATCTTGCTGGCAACCCATCAGCTTGATCCAGCGCTGGTCGAAAATACCTTGGTGGTAGGCGAGCTTTCGCTTGAAGGTGTTGTACGAGCGCCATCGGGCATGTTGGCTTATCAGCAGTGTGCTCACGCTCATGGTTGGAAGCTGTTGTGTGGCCTAAGCGATGAAGCAATGCTTCCCTTGGAAGGTCTGACGTGTGCGATGGTGGAGCATTTGACACACGTAAGAACCGGACGGTTTATGGAGCCTTTGCGAGCGCGCGATATAACGCCGCACAGCGAAATGGACTATCGGGACGTTTTGGGGCATGAAGCTGCCAAACGAGCATTTCAGGTGGCGGCAGCCGGGGGTCATGGGGTATTGATGGTGGGCCCGCCTGGATCAGGTAAGACCATGCTGGCACAGCGGTTTGGGAGTATTCTTCCAAAGCTTAACGAAGAAGAACGTCTGCAGGCAGCTCTCATTCATTCGGTCGCAGGGGAGCGCTATTCCAATATTCTTGCGGGAGTTCGACCCTTCAGAAGCCCCCATCATAGTGCAACCGCCGCAGGATTGATTGGCGGGGGACGCCCGCCGCGTCCGGGCGAAGCAAGCCTGGCACATAAAGGCGTGCTGTCTTTGGATGAGCTCGCAGAATTTAGCGCTCGAGCATTGCAGACACTGCGCCAGCCTCTCGAAACGGGACATATAGTGCTTACCAGGGCGGATGGCACGTATGTTTTCCCGGCTCAGTTTCAGCTGATAGCGGCAACAAACCCCTGTCCATGTGGGTATTTCGGAGATCCCAGCGGGAAGTGTACCTGTTCGGTTTCTGCCGTGCGGGCATATCAAAACCGCATCGGCGGACCTTTGATTGATCGGATTGACATGCGTATCGATGTGTGGCGTGAAAACAGCGCGTCGCTGTTTGCGCACAACACCGGCAAAAGTTCTGATGAATTGCGCGAAGGGGTTTTGCGAGCGCGGGCATTTAGGCGTTGGCGTGAAAGCAAGAATGCTTCTAGTTGTGTTCAGGCGGATGGTTCGGATGACATAAACAGTGATACTGGAAATGGGGCTGGCGCTTATGGAAGTCAGGTGGAAGGTTGTAAGAGTGCGGGTGAGTATTGCGGTGACAGTGGCAAACAGAGCTTGTTATCTCTTAAAGAAGCGTGTGCGTTTGATGGTGATACTGAGCAGTTCTTCCTATCGCTTGCAGAAAAGCAGCTTATGAGTGCTCGCTCAGTTGCAAAAACGCTTCTCTTAGCTCGCACTATTGCCGATTTGGACGAGGATGAACAGGTGCGTACTGCCCATGTGGCCGAGGCGTTTGGATTGAGGTTTGGGGGCAATCAATGGTAGCAAAAAAGATGAGCGTCTCTGACGCGCAAGCGGTCCATCGAAGTAAGTATCCCCCTCTTCCAAAGGCAAAGTTACGTGGACCACGATTTGAGCTGAAACGGGGCAAGGAAGGTTACCCTGATGCGCTTATGCGTATCGATGATCCTCCTCAAGTGATTTATGGCATAGGTAATAAAGATGCGTTGCAGGACGGACTTTCTATCATTGGGGCACGCAAAGCAACGCCGTATGGGAAAGCGGCAGCGCGACAGTTTGCACAGTATGCTGCGCAGCGAGGGATCCCTATTATTTCAGGAGGGGCATTGGGCTGCGATACGCAAGCACACGAGGGCGCGCTAGCGGGCAAGGGGCAGACCGTGGTGGTGTTGGGAGGTGGGTGTAATCAGCTCTACCCGGCAAGCAACACGGATCTCTTTCAGCGGGTGATCGATGGAGGCGGCGCCGTTATTTCAGAGCAGCTGTGGGATTTTCCTCCTTTGCCATACACGTTTCGCGCTCGCAATCGTATTATTGCGGGGCTTTCGCGCGCGACGCTTATTGTTGAAGCGGGCTTACCTTCTGGCACCTTTTCCACGGCCGATGACGCCTTGGCTTCAGGGCGTGAAGTTCTAGCGGTGCCTGGGCCTATTACGTCTGCCACTTCGCGTGGTGCGAACAGACTCATTTATCAGGGTGCCACTCTCATCATCGATAACGAAAGCTTTGAGGATGTGCTGGTGGGAATATTTGGCTTCTTGCGGATGCAAGATACGCGCAAGGATGCTGGTAATCGTTTGGTGAGTGGTGCGATGTTGCCCGATGATACGGATCCCGTTTTAAAGGCGCTCTACGCCAATCCGATGCGTATTGAGCAAATGCTGACATTGCCGTGGGATGAACGCCCTCAAAGTGAGCGAGACGATCTTTTAACGTGGCTTATGGTGAAATTGGCAAGTTATGAAAGAGATGGCTTGATTGCACGCTTTCCTGATGGGCGCTATGGGCCGGCTCAGGTATAGTACAGTTTTACTATGACTGATTTAATTACTTCTCACCATCAAAGATCATCTGTTGCCTGTGATAAACCGATTGTCGACATTATCGGTGCCGGGCTTGCAGGAAGTGAAGCTGCGTTGCAATTGGCTTCGCGGGGCATTGCGGTGCGCCTATTTGAGATGCGTCCCAAGTATCAGACAGCTGTTCATAAAACGGGCCGGTGCGCTGAATTGGTGTGTTCCAATTCACTTAAATCCACCAAACCCGATAGCGCTCAAGGCATGCTTAAGCATGAACTGACGACATTGGGGTCAGAAGTTTTGGCCTGCGCTTACCGTAATCGGGTGGCGGCTGGCGGTGCCCTGGCAGTTGATCGTGAATTGTTTTCAGGTGAGGTCACTCACCTCATTGAGGATAATTCGCTGATCCAACGTATAGACGGCGAAGTGGTAGGCCTATCAGAAAATGGTGCGGTTCTACTTACGGATATGCCAGGAAAAGCTGCAATGGCAGTTTTTCCTCCAGCCGATGCAGTTATTGTTGCTTCGGGTCCACTGAC
>UQDJ01000071.1 GCA_900539675.1 uncultured Coriobacteriaceae bacterium
AGGATAAACCGTGAAGGGCTGACCCATAACCTGTTCACCGATGCTCAGCCACCGTTTATGAACATTCAATTAACGTGACTTAATTGGGACTTGCACGCATTCTACGCGTGTCCTATATTCATCGTCATGTAATTTCGTTGAAGCTTCTGGAATCGCTTATCACGCGCGAAACCGGAAGTGGAGAAAACTCTGGAGAACTCTTAAATGAGTGCCGACGGTGCAAGGCATCTGTGGCTATCTGCGAAGCTCATCACCGCTTCTTAGGTGATAATTCGTTGCACGGTATGCTGAATCTCTCAGGCAAAAGGACAGAGACGGTCATTACATCCGCCACTGAGCTTTATAGCTTCCTAGGTTTTCTCTATCCGATGCGACCTAGGAGGTTAAGAGCGTGAATGAACTACTTGGCATAGTCCAAACCATTAATTCCTGCCTGTCAAACTACGTATTAATCATTTTATTGATTGGTACTGGCTTGTACTTCACCATTCGCACACGCTTCGTGCAGCTGCGTTGCTTCCCGGAAGGTTTGCGCCGTTTGTTTGGCGGCTTTTCCTTAAATGGTAAGAAGCACAAGTCCGGCATGAGCTCGTTTCAGGCAGTTGCAACCGCAATAGCTGCTCAGGTGGGCACCGGTAACATTGTTGGTGCCTGCGGTGCCATTCTTGTTGGTGGTCCTGGCGCAATTTTTTGGATGTGGGTTATCGCCTTTTTAGGTATGGCAACAAACTATGCTGAAGCGGTTTTAGCACAAAAGACTCGTAAAGTTGATGAAGACGGTACCGTACATGGTGGCCCTGTGTACTACATTAAATCTGCGTTCCACGGTAAATTTGGTACCTTCTTGGCCGGCTTTTTTGCAGTAGCTATCATCTTGGCTTTAGGCTTTATGGGGTGCATGGTTCAATCCAACTCCATCGCTTCCACCTGTGCTACCGCCTTTGGCGTACCTTCCTGGGTCATTGGAATTTTGGTGGTCATAGTTGCAGGCTTTATCTTTATTGGAGGCGTAAGTCGTATTGCCGCTGTAACAGAAAAAGTTGTGCCGTTTATGGCAATCATTTATCTGGTAGGCGGCCTTATTGTTTTGATTGCTAACGCTTCTCACGTGGGTGCCGCATTTGGCTTAATCTTCGAATGTGCCTTCAACCCACAAGCATCCGTTGGTGGCGTGACCTTCGGCCTAATTGCTGCTTTGTCTCAAGGCGCAAAGCGTGGCTTGTTCTCCAACGAAGCAGGCATGGGCTCTACCCCACACGCCCATGCTATGGCCAATGTTAAAACCCCGCATGAACAGGGTGTTGTTGCACTCATCTGCGTATTCGTAGACACCTTTATCGTTGTAACCATTACAGCATTGGTAACTATCACGGTGCTCTATACAGGTGACGGTCCGTTGGCTCTCGGAAACTATGAGGGCGTCGATAAGACCAACATGGCTCAGCTTGCCTTCGGAAGTGTTTTCGGTTCGTTTGGCGGCAATGCTTTTGTGGCTATCTGCCTGTTGTTCTTCGCATTCTCTACAATCATCAGTTGGAATCTGTTTGCGAAGATCAACGTAATGTATCTTTTTGGCAAAAAGGGCGTACCGGTATTCATGGCTATCGCTTTGCTATTTATTTTCTTGGGTTCGCTGCTTTCCAACGACCTGGTATGGGAGTTGGCAGACATGTTCAACCAGCTTATGGTTTTACCCAACGCTATTGCTCTTATCGCCTTGGGTAGTGCCGTATCGATGTGCGCGCGTTCGCATGGCAAAAAGATGGTCATTAAACAAAACGACCCCAAGGGATTCAAAGAAGCTGAAGCTGAATTGAAAGCTGAACACGAATAATCCTACCAGCAACCATGCTCGATGCTAGGTGTGGGCCTCGACAGACCTCAACGGGTAAACATTTGCATTCTGCATGATGATGGCACCCTTTTGGGTGCCATCTTTTACTTCTGTGCATCAAGCAATAACCGAGCTACCCCTTCAACATAATTCTGTCGCTTTGCTGGAGCAAACAAGGTGATACCAAAGGGTAAATCCCTGTCGGCGAATCCCATCGGGATTGCCAGCGCTACCATGTCTAACAAATTGCAGTGGTTGGTATATAAGCCCATAAGCGAATTCGTTTGAATAGGATCATTTCTAACCTCATCGCGTGTAAAAGTACCACCACAAGTTGGCAATATGAGAACCGCGTTATCAAGCTCTTCGTTGGTTATATGACGAATCTTTTGTAAGAAGTGAGAAGCTTTAAATACCGATGCTGCCGTATAGGCCGGTTTAGCTCCACTGCGTAAAATAGTCTCAGTAACCGGCAAGGTGGCACCTGGATGGCTTTCAACAAAGTCACCTAAATCTGCCCAACGTTCCGCAACCCAAGGTCCGCCATACAAAACCTCAGCAGCGTCTGAAAGCAATGTGGTATCATACCGCTCGCATTCCAATCCTTCAGATTGTGCAGCCTGCTGAACTACGTCACACGCTTCATCCCATGCTGAATGGTATAAAGAGCCAAACGCTCCATAAAATTGAGGCGTATTAGCTGGAACCAACACCCTCTCAGGCAGACCTTCCGTAATTCGTTGATAACGTTTGGACCAAATACAATCCGGATCATATCCCGCCACAATATCATCAACACATTCCGCATCGTCTAAGGTATGGGCAAACACCGTCACGCAATCAAGACTGGCGCAAGCAGGAACAACCCCTTTCGTTGACCAGGAACCCAAGGGGGGCTTGAACCCAATAAGATTGTTTAGAGCTGCAGGAACGCGACCGGATCCTGCCGTATCAGTACCTAAGGCAAATGCAGCCATTCCCAGTGCTACTGCTACCGCAGAACCTGAGGAGGATCCACCACTAATAAGATCCGGTCGAAGCGCATTGTGGCATTCTCCATAGGGACTTCGCGTACCCACCAGACCCGTTGCAAACTGATCCAGATTAGTTTTTCCAACCAAAATAGCGCCGGCTTCAATGAGCAATTGCACTACCGTCGCATGCTCAGATGGCACATAGGTATAACCGGGGCAACCTGCCGTAGTTGGCATTCCTGCCACATCAATATTGTCTTTCACGGCAAAGGGAATACCGTAGAGCGGCAATTCTGCACCTGCCTCTAGGCGCGCTTGCACAGCTTGCACTTGATCAAGGATAGCCTCCAAACTTGGTGGCACCACCCACACGTTATACTCACTGGTCTCATCTGCACGCTGCACAACTCTTTCCATTATCTGATCAACGGAATAGTCGCCTCGCTTATAGCCAGCCTGCAATGAGGAAATAGTAAAACCCTTATCTAACATTGCGATTCTCTTTCTGATCCAATAATCATTTCATTTCATAGTGATGCACGGGTCCTGAATATATCGATGCATAATACTTCCTAAGACTGCTTGTTGGGATATCGTTGTTAACACGGTCTGAGAACAACCAGGACCTGGCCCGCTTCAACCACATCACCCGGATGGACTGCCACCGATTCAACTAATCCATCAATAGGAGCTTCTGCAGGAAATTCCATCTTCATGCTTTCAAGCACGACGATCGCCTCCCCCTTAGAAACACGCTGGCCTACGGAGACATTTACTTTCCATACACCGCCAGAAAGCGATGCAGAAACTGGCAGACAGCCATCTGGAATCTGCACTTCAGCAAAGGTGTGGGCTTCTGGTTCTTCGGATACAAACGTATCGAGACCCTGTTCAACCCAGCGTTGATACTCAGCGTTAAAAGCCGCTTCGCGTTTAGCTTTAAACTCAGCAATGCTTTTTGCATGATCATCCACAAAGGCACGATAGTCCGCCAAAGAGAACGTGGTCTTTTCGATACGAACATTGAAGCGTCCGCGTAAGTTGTCCTCCCGCATCGAAAGTAACTCATCCGCTGTAACGGGATAAAACTTGATCTGATCGAAGAAATCCAACAGCCATGGTTTGCCTTCAGTAAATGTATCCGTTACCTGAACCGGATTCCACATCTGAGTAGTACGGCCCACCAGCTGATACCCGCCAGGACCTTCCATGCCATATACACACAGATAGGCGCCACCGATGCCTACAGCATTTTCAGGTGTCCAAGGACGAGCAGGATTATATTTTGTTGTAACCAAACGCTGGCGAGGATCAATGGGTGTTGCCACAGGAGCACCCAAATACACATCGCCCAATCCCAAAACCAAATAAGTAGCATTAAATACGATGTCATAGACATCATTGATACTATCCAACCCATTAATGCGACGAATAAACTCAGGATTGGATGGACACCATGGAGCATCGGGACGGGTCGTTTCCTGATAACGGCGCGCCGCTAGCTGGGCCTGCGGGTCATCCCATGAAAGGGGTAAATGGACGATACGAGAAGGCACCGTAACGTTTTGCAAATCAGGCAAATCTGCATCTGCCTTCACAATGGTTGAAAGTACCTTCTCGGCGCTAACCACTGAAGGGTCAAAATGTACCTGAAGCGATCGAATACCGGGCGTGATATCAATGACCGGCAGTTCGGAATCAAGCAATGCGCGCATCAATACATGAATACGAAAGCGTAGGGTGATATGCAATTCACGGGGCCCATATTCAACCATCAGCGCATCTTCGCCCGATCGACGAATACAAATGGCTTCTTCACCCTGACCAGCTTCATACAAAATGGCACTTTGAGGGTCAACTTGGACCGGATGAGGAAGGGCATAGGGATGCTCATGATCCGATGCCAGTAAATCGAGTGCTCGTTGCACATCCTGCAAAGCATCATGGCCCTGCTGGGATGCAATATGAGCAATCCACTGGATGATGTTTTCCTGTTCAACGCGCAGGGCATCTGCCTGAGTCGGAGACAGAACTTGAAAATGCACTTCATCTCCCGGCTTTAACTGGCCAAGCTTCCAACGCTGAGACATAGCAGTTACTACTGGGCACACAAACCCACCCAGCGATGGACCATCAGGTCCTAACAAAATAGGCTGATCCCCTGTCAGATCAAGCGCACCAAAAGAATAAGGAGTGTCATGTACGTTGGAAGGATGCAGACCCGCCTCGCCTCCATCAGTGCGTGCCCATAAAGGAGCCGGCCCATTCAAACGCACTCCTGTACGCGCGGAATCGTAAGCAACGGTATAGGAACTCTGAGTCAGATGAACAAGACAGTCCGAGAGTAGAAACTCTTTCGTACACATAGGTCCTGCCAGAACGCCAACTGTCCAAGATGATTCAATGGGAGCTTGCAATGCAGCAGGCATGCACAATCCCTCATAGGTGTTGGTATACGCTTTGACGTCTTTGAGATTCAGCACGTCACCCACACGCAAACATCTGCCTCCATGGCCACCAAATCCACCGTCGATAAAGGTTGAAGCACTATTGAAAATGAGAGGCATATCAAGCCCGCCAGCAATAAGGATATACGAGCGCATTCCTGTTTGGGCCATAC
>UQDJ01000072.1 GCA_900539675.1 uncultured Coriobacteriaceae bacterium
GATTTAAAGTCGGTATATACCGTTATTGATTTCGACAAGACCAAGATTTCTGTTGGCGCTCAGAATGTTCACTGGGAGCCAAAGGGCGCTTTCACCGGTGAAATTTCCATTCCTATGATTAAGGAAGTGGGCTGTGAGTACTGTATCGTAGGCCACTCCGAACGTCGTGAAATGTTCAACGAAACAGATACGACAGTAAACCTGAAGGTGAAGGCTTTAGTGGAAGCTGACGTTGCTCCTATCGTATGTGTTGGCGAATCGCTTGCTATGCGTGATTCCGGTGACTACTTGGAGTTTATCGCCGCTCAGGTTCGTGCAGGACTTGCTGGTTTAGATGCTATGGATATGAAAAAAGTCGTTGTTGCCTATGAGCCCATTTGGGCTATTGGAACTGGACGCACGGCTACTCCAGAGCAGGCTGAAGAAGTGTGCAGTGCTATTCGCAGTGTTTTAAACGAACAGTTTGGCGAAGAAGTGGCTCAGGCTACCCGTGTTCTGTATGGCGGTTCTATGAACGAGGGCAACGTCGAGGCGTTGCTTGCACAACCCGATATCGATGGCGGTTTGGTTGGTGGCGCTTCGCTTAAGAGCGATTCGTTTAGGCAGCTTATTGAAGCAGCCCATAATGCAACCAACACTACAGCGTAACCTCCTAGTATTCGGTGTAGCTTTCTCGCATTTCTGCATTGTCTTGAGTATTTGAAATGCGGCACTTGGGCTGACCGTATGATTTCGATGAAACAAGCAAGAACATCTCTTGCGCGAGGCAGGAGATGTTCTTATAATTTGCTATTTGTGTAAGCAAAAGTTGAGTAAAGGATTTGCCTTGTCTATCGTTGCCATTATATTTACGGTTCTGCTCGTAATCTCAGGCATTGGCTTGATTATTTTCGTTCTGTTGCATTCCGGTAAGGGTACCGGTTTAAGCGACATGATTGCTAGTCAGATTTATAACAATCAGACGGGCACCGGTACGGTTGAAAAGAACTTGGACCGTATTACCATTATTCTTGCAGCCGTATTCCTTATTTCGCTGATTGTACTTATGGTGGTATATCCTCACGGTTCCATTGGCGGTAACTAAGATCTATCGGCGCAGAAATGGCTGCTCATACGTAAGACCGAAATTATTTAAAATTTCTTCTTGCAAGCGGCTTTCTTTCTGTTAGTATATTCCTCGCTGCATGAGCAGTTCTTAAGCAAAAAGCTTACCTACATATGTCGGAGTGGTGGAACGGCAGACACGCTAGCTTGAGGTGCTAGTGCCCACTTATACGGGCGTGCGGGTTCAAATCCCGCCTCCGACACCAGCTAAACACAGTGCGAACCCCTTCCATCGGGTTCGCTTTTTTGTGCCCTAATTTCTTGGCTTCATGAGTTTGAGGCGATGCATTATACGCATCGTTTATGACTATATCGTTCGGAATATAATCAAGCCTCATATCTTAGTTCTTGCATCAAATCTAATTGATACTGTTGACTGCAATTACTATGCGACATATAGTATATTATGCATAGTATGCGACGCATAGTATTAGAAGACAGTTTCATTTTCGTCTGACGAGACTTAGTGCGACTGTTCAAAGGGATGGGAAGGAGGTCTTCGTATGGATCCGCAAATGAAGCGTGGCTTCCTTGAAGTATGCGTATTGGCTGTTCTCAATCGCGGCGATTCTTATGGCTATCAAATCGTTAAAGATGCGCCTGAGAGTCTAGGGCTTACTGAATCGACACTTTATCCGTTACTCAAACGACTTGAAAATGCAGGAGCACTTACTACGTATTCCGCTGAACACAATGGACGGCAGCGAAGGTACTACCGCATTACCCCACAAGGAACTGCGCGGATTGAGGAATTTATTGCCGAGTGGAGCGATATCGAATCCCTGTACGAATACGTGAAGCGAGGTGCTGGACGATGAATAAGAACGAATTTTTAGGTGAACTGGAAAGGTTATTGGACAAGTTGCCTGCTGCCGAAGTTCGCCAATCAATCGATTTCTACGCTGAGGTTATAGACGACCGCATGGAAGATGGTGCCACTGAACAAGAGGCAGTTGCTGCGCTTGGCAGTGTTGAGACTATTGCGAATCAGATAGTCGGGGAAATGCCAGCTGTACCTAAGGCGGTTGCCCGGATAAAAACGTCGAATCGTTTTGCCAACATCGTACTTGCAGTGGTGCTTTCTCCTATTTGGGTACCACTTTCAGCTGCATTCATCTTGACAGTTGCTGCTATCTATGTGGCGATATGGGCTGTTATAGCGTCTCTGTGGCTGTGCATTGTGATCTTACTTGCTATGGGGCCTATTGGCATTGCTGGATTTATCTGGAACTTGACAACAGGCTTTCCACTTACCGGTGTATTCATTCTAGGCACAGGGCTTACCAGTTGTGGTTTGGGGCTTTTCGCGATTTTAGGTATGCGCTCTGTTAGCAGTGGACTTGTCCATCTTACTCGTCTATTTGCTCGCAGCGTAAAAAGCTTATTCGTACGTGAAAAGGCAGAAGGGTCAGATGATCAGATAGCGTACGGAGCTCTATCTGGTGCTGATAAGCACCCAGCGTTCCAATCTGTTTACGAGGAAGGAGACGGCCATGAAAACCGCGCATAAGGTTCTACTTATTGTGGCTACTGGTCTGGTGGCAGTTGGAGCTTTGCTGGCGGGGGTGTCGTTTGCCCTTGCTGGCGGCGATATCAATAACCTCTCTAATGAAGATAGAAGTTGGCACAAAGAACACTACACCTTTAATGCTGATGAAGTTTCGGCACTCTCCGGCATTGATGCGGCTGATATTCAAGGTGTTCGGGTTGAAGGCTACGATGGCGATCAAATCAATATTGAGTATTGGGAAAACAATGACCGTAATATGAGTATAGAAAACGAAGATGGCGTGTTAACTCTGAGGCAAAATGCAGGCTCGCAGTCACAACACCTGCAGTTATTCGCTATTAATGCGACTGATCATGCTACGGTTATTAAGGTTCCTGAAGATTTTGCTGGTAACCTTTCTATTGAGGGCTATAACGCTGATGTATCCGTAAGTCGCCTATCAAACCTGGCAAACTTAAAGCTACATTCGGACTGCGGACATGTTGTTGCCAATACTGTCTGTGCTACTGAAGCACAGCTTGTGACAGAGAACGGATACCTGCAGGCGGATATCCTAACTATTAAAGGTACTTTAAAGTTTTCTGCCGAAGCGGGCAACATGGTGCTAGATAGCATTTTTGCTGACTCTTTGGTAGCTGAAAGCGGTAATGGAAATACAAGTATAGGTAGAGCAACGGCACAAACCATCACCACAAGCTCGCAGAGTGGCAATATCAACCTGTTTGGATGCGATGCTAAAGATATGGATGTGAAATCAGAGAATGGGGAAGTAGAGGTATCGCTTCCTGGCAGTGAGTCCGATTATGCTGTCGATCTTTTCGCAAGGGTTGGTGTTATCAACACTGGATTTATTCCTGAATCAGGTGATCGAAAGGTTTCTGTTCAAACCGAAGCAGGCAATATTACTGTTAACTATGATGCACACAACTTAAATGAGCAAGGGGTTGTCTATAAGGGTGAGGCCCTTGAGGAGTTCTTTTCCGCTGCTCATGCTTAAGAAACACTTGATCGAGGCAATATCAATGTTGCTGATTTTGAGGAGCTGATTAACTCGGCTGAAAAATAATATGAGCTGGTGGGTCTGGCTCTTGCGTCAGGCTCGCCAGCTTTCTTGAGATGGCATATCGATATGCTAGCATCTGATTAGGCGCCTAGCACCTAATCTCTAGGTACATTAAGCCCGGGCGCAAGCTCGGGCTTTTTGACTACAGAATAGAAAATGGGGTAGAACCGCTTTTGCAGTCCCGCCCCGATAAGCCCTAAAGCTTTGCTAGATGTGATTATAGTAACAGCCCAGTTGCTGTTGTCAAACGCTTTACGAATCCCAGTGCCGCAACGGCGGGATTTTCTTGTGGGATGTCGAAGGTAGAAGCTCGATTGAGTAGGGATGTGAGTTCGAGCGTGCGTTCGCTACAGCAAGATCCTGGTGTGACGATCTTGCTGTATAAGTAGATTGTCACACAGATTTGCATCATTCTTGCACCATGCAGCCACTTAGTTCGCAACCTTCGGGGAATTCCTGTCTTTGAGAGTGTGTTAACAAGCGTCGCTGGCGGTCTTATTTCGGGTCCGGTATCGGTGATGCCGTTGATCCAACATGAACCATGTGCTGTGGCGTTGCGCACTGAACGGACGTATTTTAACAGGTAGTAGGTGTCTTCTAGCTCGCCATCTTTCCATCTAAATGCACAGAACTTAACGAGATCCGAAAAGACTCCGAAGGGTACGGCCTCGCAGAAGACCCATATCGGCATGTCGTTGCGGTACTTTCGTACGATAGCGCCAACATAAGGGTTGTTTACACGACGGTTTAGTTCAGCTTCGATATATGAGCGCTGGTCACTTGAAATGCTGATTAAATAGTCATGCATGCCACCAACGTATTTGGGAAAGAGCTTGCGGTAAGCATGAAAGCGAATCGGTAAACCACCATATCCTGAAAACTCCTTTTTCCTTTCTTTTCCATATTGGAATCACGCTAACCAAGATGGGTCGCTTAATAAGCGCTATTCTGAGCATTCCCTTATGAGACCAATGAGTCATCTTGATGTGTCGTGGTTTACGGTCGAAACACCAGACCCTTCTCAGATGGTGTGGTTGGTAAATACTCTTCGGGGAAATGGTATACCTATATACTCCCTTGCAAAGAGAAAGTAGCAAAAGAGACTCGTATTCGAATCGCCGACAATAAGCGTCGAAATGTTCGTGATCTTGAGGATCTTTGCAGTCGATTTAATGGATACGCGTTTGAAGAATACTGCGCAGCTCTATTTTGCGCAGAGGGCTATGATGCGCAGATGACTTACAAATCTGGGGATGGTAGCGCAGATATTATCTTGAAAACCCCAACAGAAGAACGTGTGATTGCTGAATGTAAATGCTATAAGAAGAAGAGGGGTAAGACGATTTTTTTGCGCGTGTTAGGTCTTCTCGTAGATCTTCGTGTGCTCGAGAAATGTTGCAGTGGCGCTCTTCTGCATTCGTGCCGCATGGCGGTCGTTTATTCGAAAATCTGAGACAACGCTTGACTCTACGCTTTTGGTGAGATTATTAATATTTGTTTAAAAATGTCATATGAGTACCGTCAGATTACGGGACGAGGGCACGACGACCCATCGATAGGACGCCTTCTCGGGCGTTTTGGGGTCGCAGGAGGTGAAAGCGATGGCTGGGCGGGACGCTGACCAGACACTCGAGCAGAAGACATCGGACGAGGCGACTCACGCGCACGCGGGCGGCGTGGCCACGAAGGGCAGACGCAGCAGAAAACGCGCTGGGGGGTTCTCTCCTAGGCGCAT
>UQDJ01000073.1 GCA_900539675.1 uncultured Coriobacteriaceae bacterium
AAGCCGGGTCATTTTCCACATACTTTGGTGTAATAGTATGGGCTTCCATAACACCGCCGGTACGGCCAAAAATGGTGCCTGCGCCGGTCGAGGTGCCCAGTGGGTTGTCGAAGTCCGTTTCTTTCAGCTGATGCACGTTGACGTTGAACATGGAAATCATGCGGCAAAATTCGCGCGTAGTCAGGACTGCATCAATATCTTGGCCGCCTTCAGTGGCAAGCTGCGGAACGCCGCATTCGTACTTTTTGGCCACGCATGGCATGATGGAAATAGTGAAGAGGCGCTTTTTGCCTTCAGCTTCCATCTGTTCTTTCAACGTGTTTTTAATCACGGCGCCCAACATCTGATGCGGGGACTTGCTAGAGGAAAGCTGTGGAACAAATTCAGGGAAATGGTCCTTCGCGAAGCGTACCCAGCCAGGGCAGCAAGAGGTAAACATGGGGCGTTTCTTGCCTGACTTGATGTACTCAATGAATTCGCTGGCTTCTTCCATGATGGTAAGGTCGGCACCGAAGTCGGTGTCGAAAATGCGATCGAAGCCCAATTCGCGAGCTGCTGCTGCCATCAAACCCGGAGTCGCGTCTTCACGCTTAAGATGAACCATTTCACCCCAAGCGCTACGGACGGCCGGGGCGAATTGAACTACCGTCATAACGTCAGGATCTGCCAGAGCGGCAATAACGCGATCAATATCGCGGCGAACCGTCAATGCGCCAGTGGGGCAGTGGGTGATGCACTGACCACACAGAGAGCAACCTGCCTGGTCAATCGGCACGCCTCCGGTGGTGGTGATGCCACGCTTGTCTGCAGGACCGGACATTTCCCATACCTTGCAGTACTGAATCTGAGCGCATTCGGCAACACAGCGCATACAGCGGATGCACTTGGTGTTGTCGCGCTGTAAGGGGAATGTTTCATCCCAGGGCTCAAACTCAAATGAGGGGCGCTCATCTAGCGGACCAACGTTGAGCATTTGAGCGGCATATTGTAAAGCGCAGGTGCTGGTTCGCTCACAGGTAGTGCATTCGGAACGATGGTCTTCCAGAATGGTACGCAAATTTTCGCGGCGCTCCTGAACAGCACGAGGCGAATTGGTTCGTACGACCATACCATCGCGCACCGGAGTGTTACACGATGCAGCCAGTGCGTCATCGCCTTCAACTTCCACCACGCAAATGCGACAAGAGCCAATTTCGTTAATGCCTTTGAGCCAGCACAGAGTGGGTACATGGATGCCAGCCTTTTGGCAAGCATCCAGAATGGTTGCGCCCTCTTCGATCGAAACGGGCTTATTGTCTACTGTGATGTTAAACATACAGGACTCGGCCTCCTTCCAAAACGCCGCAGCCGTAGTGGTCACAGCGCAGACAACGGCCGCATTCCTGCTGAGCCTCTTCTAAACTCATTTCAATTTCTACAGCGTCAAAGTCGTTTTTACGTTCGCGGGCAGGGCGCTCAACAATGTTGACGCGGCCGCATGCCGTGCGGTTGTTGGGCTTTGGTGCAGGCGCTGTCACGCCGGGATCGAGCACGTGATCAAAGCCCAAGAAGTGGTCAATGTTGCGGGCAGCAACTTTACCGGCGCCAATTGCAACAATAACGGTCTTAGGACCAACCTGGCAGTCGCCACCAACAAATACATTGGATGGAGTGCCAATGCCCTGCAGGTATTCGTTGGCCTTGAAGTACGTGCGGTCAGCCTCCATGCCAAAGTTTTCAAATGGCAAGGATTCTATGGCTTGGCCAACAGCGATCAAAATAATGTCGGCTTCAATGCGCATCAGTGGCTTGTTAGCTTTAACCGGAGCCGGACGATTGCCACGTACGGGGCCAATCATCTGCGGTTGAGTGAACAAAGCGGTGCAGTGACCGTTTTCCACTTCGATGTGATCCGGCGCCTGCAAGGTGAGCATTTCGATGCCTTCTTGCATAGCAGAATCAATTTCGCTGCGCAGCGCGGTCATATCATCAATGCGTCGACGATAAGCAATAGTTACGCTTTCGGCGCCAGCGCGCACGCTGGTACGAGCGCAGTCCATAGCAACGTTGCCGCCACCGATAACGACCACCTTCTTACCGGTAAAGTCGGGATATTCGTCATCGCCAATCTTGGTCAGCATGTCGACGGCACTCATAACACCTTCGGCGTCCGAGCCTTCCATTTCTAAGGTTTTGCCGCCCTGGGCACCAATAGCAACGTATACTGCATCGTATTCAGCGGATATCTGCTTCATTTCTTCGGTGCCGATATGTGTTTCGTAATGCACCGTAATATCGCCTGCGTTCAGAATGGCGCGAATGTCTTCATCCAGACGCTCACGTGGGAAACGATAGGCTGGAATGCCGTAGCGCATCATGCCGCCCAGCTTCTTGCGGCCTTCAAATACATGCACTTCGTGACCCATCAGAGCACTGAAGTAGGCGCAGGTCAAACCTGAAGGTCCGCCGCCAATAACGGCAATCTTTTTGCCTGTTTTTGGAAGTGCGGGTGGGGTTGCTACCTTGTCTGCAGGCATGTTGTCACAAGCAAACTTCTTGATGCCACGAATATTGATAGGTGCATCAATCAGGGTGCGGCGACAGCGCTCTTCGCAGGGGTGTTCACAGATAAAACCGCAAGCGGTAGGGAAGGGGTTATCCTTGCGCACCATGTTGACGGCGCCTGCATAGTCACCTTCAGCGGTAAGGGCAATATAGCCAGGAATGTTAACGTGAGCAGGGCACATGGTTTCGCAAGGCACCGTCTGTGCCACGCCTTCTTGGCAGCGGTGCTTTGTGACATGACTGTGGTATTCATCAGCGAAGGTGTCCAAGCCCTTTAAGAACACTTCAGCTGCATGCCAACCAATGGCACAGTCTGCCGCTTCTTTAATATTGGTTGCTTTCTTGCGCATGATGGATAGCGTTTCGGGCGTTCCCTTCAAGTCAAGAACCTGCTTGAGCAAACGCTCCAGATGTGGAATGCCTTCGCGGCATGGCGTGCATTTGCCACATGTTTGGCAGCCGCTTGACTGCAACAGGGAAAGTTGCAGTGCTATGGGGCACATTCCCGGTGGGGTTGCTTCAATACGACGAGCGAACTCTTGCATGAACGGAACCTGTTTAGCGTCGTCTTTAGCGACAGGCGCTATTGATAGCTGGCTCATCCATCCCTCCTAACGTGTGAACGACAATGTTGGGATTTGATGTGTGAGGTCGCACACACATCGGGCAATTTAGCTGCATCGGGCATGCAGGTGGATTGCACAGGTGAGCTGCTGCGTGCTAAACGCATGCATACTCATGAACCATTGTATAGAAAAGCCGTATCTGATAGTGGCGCACTTTTTTCATAGTTAACAGGACTTTTAATGAACGAGTGTCATGGATTGGCCGCTGACTTTGTCGGGTCAACGGCGCAATTTTGGGGGTAAATGGTGGACAAATTTAGTCTTTTTGTCCTATCAAAAAGGAATTGATCGATTGTTTCCTATGGAAAGGAGAAATATATAAGCTAGAAACTATTAAATGATTAGACAATCGCGCCCGACTGACCATTATCTAACCCACTCTAAGCGCACATACTGGGAAGGTAACGTAAGAAGCCCGTCTGTAGTTTCTGCACAAGTGGCTTGCAGAACGGGCCCATCGTTAAACATGACGGAAGGAGAAAGTCTGTATGTCCACCACTACAGATAAACTCAACGGCTATGGCCCTCTTGCAGGCGTTAAAGTTGTCGAGCTCTGCGAATGGGTTGCTGCTCCTGCTGCCGCGCGTTGCCTGTCCGAAATGGGCGCTCGCGTCATCAAGACTGAACCCCTTCACGGCGATGCTCAGCGTACCCAGGGTCCTGGCTTTGGTTGCGAAAAGAATGATTTCGAAGATCCTACGTTCGACTTAAACAACACGAATAAGGACCTTGTTGCTATCAATCTCAAGGACGAAGAAGGCATGAAGTTCATGAAGAAGCTTCTTGCCGATGCTGATGTTTTCGTAGTAAATCTGCGTGACAAGGCATTAAAGAAGCTTGGCCTTGACTATGACACCCTGCATGAAGAATTCCCAAAGCTTATCTGGGCTCAGATGCGTGGTTATGGCGAGTACGGTGCAGAGAAGGACTCTCCCGGATATGACGCAGTATGCTGGGCTGCTCGTGGCGGCGTAGCAAACGTATTCCGTGAAAAGGACCAGTCTCCTGCCATTCCTCCGCAAGCATTCGGTGACAACAACGCTGCTTGCATGCTGGCTGGCGGCATTTGCGCTGCTCTGTTCAACCGTACGCGTACGGGTGAAGGCGAAAAGGTTGTAACCAACCTCTATGCAGCTGCAGTATTTGCTGGCGACATCGGTATTTGCGCACAGCAGTTTGGTGCAGACTATCCGAAGACCCGCACCAACGTGCCTAACCCCTTCAACAACACCTATCGCACTTCCGATGACAAGTGGATTTATATCTGCATGCCTCAGTACGACAAGTACTACGACATGATGATGGACATCTTCGGTTATCCGGAGCAGAAGAACAACCCAGACACTAAGGATCTGCCACATCTGAAGGCATCAGGTAAGCAGGTTGAGGTTATTCAGTGGCTCGAAGCAGCTTTCGCAAAGCAGCCTTTTGATTACTGGATGGAACAGTTCCGCATCAACCAGGTACCTGCTCAGAAGTTGTTCCGCTTCACAGACATTATTAAGGACGAAGAAGCTTACGTGAACGACTCCCTGCGTTATGTTGAATACGATGGATTCGGCAAGCATGCTCTGCCTATGACCCCGGTTCGCTTCGGTTCTGCAGGCGATCCGCCGGTTATCTTGGCAAAGCCTATTGGATATCACACCAAGGAAGTTATGAAGAAGTACGGTTATACCGACGACGAAATTGCAGCTATTGAAGCTCGCGGTGGCGTTGGCGTATACCATGGCGATCCTATTCCGGACACCATCTTCAAGTCTGAGCGTCAGCTGAAGGGCGAAGCTCCTTGCACGTGGGAATAAACTGGTAAGTTAGTTTTCCGATATTACCAGCACATACTTTACGAGAGGCACGCACTTGGTGACGTGCCTCTTTTCGTAGTGTGCCGAGCGGGGTGTATTTTCCGGCCGATCGAGATGCTCTTTCTGGTGTGTTGCATGGGAGAATACCGGTATTATTATTAGTGGGATTATTAATGGGGATATACATATTACCTGATCGAGGGAGTGGGTCATGGATATCAAACTGTTTTATCGTGAAGAGGGCTCGGGCTATCCGCTAATACTGCTGCATGGCAACGGAGAAGATAGCTCCCGTTTCCGCCATCAGCTGGATTATT
>UQDJ01000074.1 GCA_900539675.1 uncultured Coriobacteriaceae bacterium
AGAAGCGGTCACAATCGCAGCCGGGAGCACATTCTGGACGACCGCAGCCCACTTCAGGGCCCTGGTCATAATAGAGCTCTGAACAAGGACCACACGGACCGGTTGGTCCTGCACGCCAGAAGTTATCCTCTTCTCCCAAACGGGAAATATGGTTTTCAGGAACACCTAAGCTCTTCCAAATTTCAATAGTTTCATCGTCATCTTCGAAAACGGTGAAGTAGAGCTTTTCTGCAGGCAAGCCTAATACTTCAGTAGAAAACTCATAAGCCCACGCACACATTTCCTTTTTGAAATACTTGCCAAAGCTGAAATTACCCAGCATTTCAAAGAAGCTCAAATGACGACCGGTAGTCCCAATAATATCGATGTCATTTGTGCGAACGCACTTCTGTACGGTGGTGGGACCTAAATAGGCAGGATCAAATTCCTTTTGATGCAAAAAGTAAGGTTTAAATTGGACCATACCTGCGCTGGTTAAAAGCAACGAAGGATCGTCAGGTATCAAAGATGATGAAGGCCAGCGCTTCATTCCCTTGCTTTCAAAGAACGAGAGATATTTCTCGCGAATTTCTGCCGTGGTCATGTATTTCATGCTGTAGGTTCCTGTCCTTTTCTTTATTTGCTCGAGTAGGTCCTGTTAGCTTCGCCTGAGTGCAATGAGCTAGCTGTACGCTCTGTCAGTACGCACACTCGTGCGCACAAGGATTGATCATATCATTTACTGTGATTGCCGTACTTGCCATCCTTATTGTTTGATGAAGTCCCTATATCAGGTACATAGAATTCACCGGTGGCATCGGCCATAGGATTGGCAACGTGGCCTGCAGGGTTTCCCTTAAAGATAACGCCATCTTCAGCAACAATCACACGTCCGGTACGCTTTTCGAAGTAATACACGAAAAGCGATTTAGTAGCGGCGACGATTGGAATGGAAGCCAACATACCAACAATGCTGCCCAGAAAACCACTGACAGCAAAGCCTAACGCTGAGCCGGTCATCAAAGCCAAGATAACGAGCGCCGGATGAATATCCACCGAGTTACCCATGATTTTAGGCGAAATGAAGGTATATACCACCTGCTGAATGATGATGGTATAAACGAGCGTAATAATTGCCACAAGAGGACTTACAAACAAACCAACAACCGCCGCTGCTGCACCACCCAACCAGGGGCCCACAACAGGAATGATATTAAGCAATCCCGTGATAACACCCAGTGCCGCAGCACTCTTAATGCCCAATACGGCATACCCAATGCCGCAACCAACGCCGATCATCAAACATTGCACTAAGGTGCCCTTGATGTAGCCACCCATAACACGGGTGCCCGTAAGATAAATTACGTTGAGATCGTCTTCAAAACGAGGGCCAAACAGTCGCTTTACCTCTTTGCCTAATGCGGGCAATTCTATCAGTAACCAGAATGCCACCACCAGCGAAAAGCCCAATACCAAAAACGTATTAGCCAAACCAGAACCAGCATCCATAACACGTTCGGCACTCAGGGTGGCTAAAGAAGATGCCCATCCCCCCAGCTGAGAAAGCGAATCATTGATCCAGGAATTCACCCGGGCATCTTGGAAGATATAGGAATACTGGGCATAGATGCCATTGATCCAGTCTCGAACAGCAGTAATTTGGTCGGGAATGGAATCAACCAAAGACGCAAACTGTGCACCCAAGCCAAACACTGGCGAAAATAAAATCCATCCCAAAAGGAATAGACCCAATGCCAACATAAGAAAGGCCACGCAGGTACCCCATACGCGCGGAACACCGCGTGCATCAAGGTAGTTAACGGGGCCTTTCAGGCAAAAAACAATGACCGTAGTCCACACCAAAATGGCAATGGGACTGGCTAGCACATTAACCGCTTTAGCTGCAAAAAAGAGCAGCACCAACAACAGCACAATAAATGCGCTCGAATAAAAACGGTGACGCATCTTTAGTGTTTTTAATTCTTCATCACGCAATTCAGCGTCTGTTGCGTGAGCTCCCCCGGGTTTCATGGGTGGTTACTAGCTCCTTTTGCTGCAAGAGTTACTGCGTAACGGAATAAGCGTCATGCGTGATTTGCGTGGAAAATGCATCTTTCAAGTTGGTAGACATCTGATTGGTGTGATCCTGCGCAGCAGCACGTTCGTTAGCAGCCATATCACGTTCAGCACGCTTCACATCAGCGCGAGCCTGAGCGTTGGCAACTTTACCTTCAACACAATCAAGTTTTTCATCTACCTTATGTGCCACCTCAGAAACGGGACAGGATTCTTTACTCTTCAATGAAGAAAGGCCCTGACGAATTTTGCCGGTTACCGAAGACACTGCATTAAGCGGCATAGACGTTACGGTATCAAGCGATGCCGTAGCCTTGGAAATATTGGCCGTGATCGTGTTCACGTCTTCTAAGATCTGATCTACCCGCATAATTTCCAAATTGGCCGCATCAATTGTCAGCGTTAAACGCTCCATCATAGGATCAATACGATCCAATGCGGGCTTTGCTTTTTCAAGCGCATCGCGCGCTTCAGCCAAAGCCACATTGGTTTCATCGATCAGCGGATTTACCTTATTGATCATTTCCTGAGCAGATTTTGCCATTTTGACCAAGAAATATGCCAGGGCTATCAGTGCTGCAACGCCGGCCAAACACACCAAGATAATCCCCACCGGAACGAGCGATTCTACAAACTCCATCGATCCTCCTTTTGTTTAGGAATCGAATATATCACGTCTAGTTCATCCTATCACGCAAAGTGGCATCTATCCGATAACGCTCCCAACCTCTCTCACCGGGTTCAAAAAATGCACCTTTTTGTAACCCATCTGGCAAATACTGCTGGCTGACATAGCCAGGTGGATAATCGTGAGGATAGAGGTAGTCACCATAGTCATCTGACCCAGGACGATGCCGGTCACGTAAGTGGTCAGGAACCGAACGCAAGGGACCCTTGCGAACCTCCTTAAAAGCTTTAGCTAAACCGGCATACGATGCGTTCGACTTTGGAGCAAGCGCCATATACACCGCCGCCTGGGCAAGATTGATCCGGCATTCTGGGTAGCCTATAACCTCTGCAGCACGAAACGCCGCTTCTCCGATAAGTACTGCTTGCGGATCCGCATTACCCACATCTTCGGCAGCGAAAATAAAAATGCGCCGCGCAATAAATTTAGGATCTTCCCCACCATCGATCATGCGAGCAAGCCAGTACAGCGCCGCGTCTGGATCTGATCCACGCATAGACTTAATGAATGCCGAAATGATGTCATAATGCATATCCTGTTTTTTGTCGTAGGGAAGAGCACGATGAGGCATAGCTGCGCTTACCATCTGGCCGGTTATTTCATGTGCGCCTTGTGCTTTCGCTAAGTCAGCACTGAGCGCAAGCGTATTCAGAACATTGCGCGCGTCACCACCTGCCAAGATCAGCAATGATTCACGAGCGGCATCGCTTAAGGTGTATTCGCCGTGAAGCCCGCGATCACTTTCAAGTGCATGGTCCAAGATGCGAGAAAGAGCGTTATCCGATAAGCGATGGAGCTCCACAATGCGGGAACGCGAAATCAAGGCAGAATTAACTTCAAAGAAGGGATTTTCAGTGGTAGCCCCCACTAAAACCACCACTCCGTCTTCTACCGCATGAAGCAGAGCATCCTGCTGAGCACGGTTGAAACGATGGATCTCATCCACAAATAATATGGTCCGAATACCTTGGTTGATTAAACGCTTATCCGCTTCGTTGATTTCTCGACGTAAATCTGACACCGTGCCACCGATGGCGGACACCTCAACAAAATGAGCATGGGTGGTTTCTGCGATTACATGAGCCAACGAAGTTTTACCCGTACCCGCCGGACCATACAAAATGACCGAGGAAAGTGTATCGTGTTCGATCGCACTGCGAAGCCACGTACCCGGACCCACTGCATCTTCCTGACCAATCAGATCATCCAGCGACTGTGGGCGCATACGAACCGCCAATGGAGCATGTGCCATTCGTTTATCGTTTTCCATTTCGCTAAAAAGATTATCCACCGTCATATCCTTTTATCGTTTGCGTCTTATTGTTCAAGCCTACTTCAGTGCGCTCTCACTGCTTACCCATTCATCGACTAAAAAAGACTTACAACACAAACTAATTAAGCGAGCGATTGTAGGCCTGCAAAATATCTAATTTAAGGCGAGACAAGTCTTTTTGAGTAAAGGTATAAGACTGAATCCAAGGCTGACCAGGTAGCGCAGGATCATCCCATTCAACGCGCACAAACTTCGCTTCAACTGCATCAAAACCCTGCTGCAATAAACCACACGCGTAACACTGCGCTTGCATGAGATGCTTGACATATAGCTGATCGGGGGTTTCTTCGAACGAACCTCCAGTTTTATAGTCGATCAGATAGGCCGCTCCCTTGCCCATCTCGTCATATGCCAAACCGTCAATTTCGCCTTCCAAGTACACCGTAGATGCCCCATCCCCCAGCGCAATCATAAACGGCACTTCTGCCCGCAAAAAGGTGTGCTGAGCAAATTCATGAGCACAATCGCTCGCAAACCAGCGAACAAGAGCGCGCTTTAGACGCATCTGCTGTTCAGGCGATAAGCGATAACTTCGCATGCGCGCTTCGACAGTTACGCCATCGGGCATCACAAGCGCCCCTTCGCCACCG
>UQDJ01000075.1 GCA_900539675.1 uncultured Coriobacteriaceae bacterium
CAACATCGCGACCGATTGCAACCTGTAAAGGTCCAGCAGGAGCATCCTTGATCACATCGCCCAAAAGTACTGTCTCACGCTTCTTGTTAGGTACTTCAATACCCACATAGTTGGTGCCCGGAACCGGAGCAAAGATACGTACACCAGGCGCAGCTAATGCAAGAGCAATATCGTCTGTTAAGTTGGATACGCGGTTCACCCTCACACCACTGGGTAAATCCACTTTAAACAGAGTAACCGTAGGACCATGAACCCAGCCGACAACATCGGCATTAACGCCAAAGTCAGCCAACGTTTCCTGCAAAAGAGCACCGGTATTGCGCAGCGATGCTTCGCTTTCGCGCGATACTTCCGAAGGTTTGGTGGTATTCAGCAAATCCATAGAAGGCAATTCAAAGCCTTCAGAGGGCTTAGGCGCCACAGTATCGCTTGAACTTTTGCGCGTGGTCTTTGGCTTTGCGCCTGTTGGGGCAGATTGGTTTGTGGGTACAGCTTCAACAGGACGTGATCCCAGTTTTCGGGTGATGGCACCAGGGGAAGCGTCGGCCTTAAGCTGTGTGTCCACATTGACACGACGGTGATGGCCACGATGCTTTGGAGCCGCTGTGACCACTGGCAAAACCTGGGTAGCCTGAACGTCAGAAGACGCCGGTCGAACTGATAGCCCAGCAGATTTCTCATGATTGAGCACAACCGTATCAGCCGCAGAAGAATCATTGCCCATAAGCTGGGTCGTGGCTTCATGAATGGGATTGTGGTGCGCGGGTGTTTGGATGGCACCATTACGGCCACGACGAATTCGTGCCAGTGAAACACGGGGCGCTTTATCGGTGGCGCTGTCAGCAGCATCCATACTGTGCATTTCAGCACGCTGATCATAATGACAACGAATGCGCTCATAGAGCGATGACAGCGAAAAACCAATGATGATAAACGCAATGATTATCAGACCCGCCATCAAAATGGTGGATACCGTCAGGCCAAACAGATTAAGAGCGGCCCATGCGACGCCAGCACCAATATAGCCGCCATGAGAAACCAAATAGATAGGCGCAAATAAAACGTTAGGCTCAGCTTCTGCTCCAGGCGTAAACAGACCAACAATGCTCAAAAACGCAATAAAAAGCAACGCAAAACCAATAGCAACGCGAGTGGGCACCATTTCGCGCTCAAAGCGGATCAACAACGTGATAGCCAGAATAATAAGCAGTATGGGCAGTACATATACCCCAATGCCTAGCGTGTAACGCAAGGCCATCGAAAGCGCACCGGTCACTACCCCTTCGGGAGAAACAATCACTGTAGCCAACAGAGCAAGAGCAATCACAATTAAAGCCACCGAAGCAATATCGCGCTTGGTGCGCTCATCGAGTACATGAGACCTCTCATCGCTCGTACGTGATGCTTGATGGGCTTTTGCCTGAGCAGCACGAGTTGCCCTACCAGAAGACCCAGATCGAGAGCGAGCTTGTTTAGAAGCAGGTTGCTTAGTTGCCATAACCGTTCCTTGGTATAGTTAGAGTGTATTCGCGGTTAATTCTTTCCAAAGCATTGATGGTACTCCATCCCTATGGATGTTCCATGAGGATGGAGTCGCCTTACATAATCGCTAGGGGGTGCACCTAAAAGTCGCACCCCCTCAAAGAGTGCTTTTCGATTCTTTGATGAGCACCCTATATTTCAAGAATATTGATAACAACCAACGGGCGCTGATTGGTGCGTTCCCACAGGATGGAAAGCAGGGCACTGCGAGCGGAACGACGAACATTTTTAAGATCGTCCCCTTTGCCCAGCGAACGCTTTACGGCGTTGGTCACTGCAGTGCGAACGGTATCCACAAAACTTGGTTCATCGCCGCCGGGAATACCGTGCATTTCAATCTGCACTTTGCTTGCCAATTCGCAGGATCCCTTCTTAAGAGCAAGCGCAATTACCGCAACGCCCTGAGATCCTAAATTGGTGCGCTCATTCAAAATGAATTCAGAGGTGTCTCCAACACTTAAACCATCGACCAATATAATGCCACTCGATACTGGCTTGCCACGCTTAACACCCTTTGAAGATAGCTCAAGCGTGTCTCCGTTATCACAGATAAAGATATTACCCTTGGGAACACCGGTGGCTTCAGCCAGGCGAGCATGAGCACGCAAATGCGTGGCTTCACCATGAACGGGCATAAAGTATTTTGGCTGGCAAATCGAAAGCACCAGTTTTAATTCTTCCGATGAGGCATGGCCGGACACATGAACACGAGCACGGGACTTATCGTACACATCACAGCCGATCTTCGCCAAATCGTTGATAACTTTCGTAACCGCCTTTTCGTTGCCCGGCACTGGCGTTGCGGAAATGATGACCGTGTCACCTTCTTCGATGGTGATGGTCTTGTGATTACCGTTAGCAATGCGTGCCAGTGCAGAAAGCGGTTCGCCTTGTGATCCGGTACACATAACGACATACGAACTTGGCGGCATACCCTTTACATCATAGGCATCCAAAAGATCCTTATCATGAATCTTTAAGTAGCCCAAACGTCGTGCAATATCGGTATTTTGCACCATCGAACGGCCTGTAACCGCAACTTTACGTCCATTGCGAACGGCTGCATCACAGATCTGTTGCATGCGATGAATATGCGATGCGAAGGAGGCAACGATGACTCTGCCTTTTGCCTGAGAAATAATGCTATCGAGGGTTTTACCCACCTCGGCTTCAGAGGGCGTAAAGTTCGGATTCGAAGCATTGGTGGAATCCGACATCATCAGATCAATACCCTGCTTGCCAAAACGTGCAAGCGCACCAAAATCGGTATGCACCCCATCAATCGGGCTCTGATCTAATTTGAAATCGCCCGTGTGCAATACATTGCCAGCAGGCGTCTGGAAAAATACACCCACCGCATCGGGGATCGAATGATTTACTGCGAAGAATTCTGCCGTAATGCAGCCCAGCTTAATGGACTGACCGGGTTTAATCTCGCAGAGCTTTGCGTTTTTAATCTTGTGTTCGGCCAGCTTGCCTTCAATTAAACCCAACGTCAGCTTCGTGGCATAAATAGGAACCTGACGATCCAAATCCTTAAGCAAATAGGGCAACGAACCCGTATGGTCTTCATGCCCATGCGTAATGACAATGCCACGCAGCTTATCAGCGTGTTCTAAGATATAGGAATAATCAGGCAAAATAAGATCAATACCGGGATGACTATCATCCGGAAACATCAACCCCGCATCGTCTAACACAATGTCATTTCCGCATTCAAAGCAGGTCATATTTTTGCCAATAGCATCAAGACCACCCAGCGGAATAATGCGCAGGGTTGCATCGGCTTTGCGCTTATTGCGCGTATTGGCACTCTTGCCATTGGAACGAGAAGAAGCCTTAGTGCCGCGCTTCATGCGAGCAGCACTCTGATTTTGAGCCCGGCGAGATTGAGACTTAGCCTTAGCATTCTTGGAGGCTGCAGATGAACGTTGTTTCTTGGAATCTTTCGAATCGCCCGATTCATCTGCATCACTATCAAAACGAGAAAGCTTCGGGCGTGTGCGCTCTAAGTGCACATGGCGCAAGCTTTCCTTGTTGTGGCGAGGTTTCGCCTGCGAAGAGGTTGCTTCGCTAGAGGTATTGTCAGCCATACCTGTCCTTATATATTCGTATCCTACACGTACAAGACCCTTCGCACCTATGGCGGATGCGAAGGGTTATATCCAAAGTTGTATGAACGAGTGCGAGCAGGACGCAGCGGTAGTTAGAGGACACCCACTTCTTTCATAACCTGAGTGAGGTGAGCAACCTGCTCTGGAGTGGCATCCACGAGAGGCAAACGCACACCGCCGACCTTAAATCCTGCAACGTTCAAAGCTGCCTTTACCATGATAGGGTTAGCAGTAACAAACAGCTCATGCATAAACGGTAACAAGGCATCGTGAACACGCTTTGCGTCTTCCCACTTGCCTTCAGCGCACAACGTGGTGAGTTCTTTCATGCGGGCAGGAGCAACATTTCCTGCCGTAGTGATTACACCAGCTGCACCAATCTTCATCATATCGTAGGTGAGCGCATCATCGCCGGAATACACAGCAAAACCGTCAGGAGCATGGTTGATGATGGTTTCAATCTGGTCGAACTTACCAGAAGCTTCCTTAATACCTACGATATTTTCGCAGTCACGCGCCAAACGAAGCGTCGTTTCAGCTTCCATATTAACAACGCAGCGACCAGGAATGTTATAGAGCATACAAGGCAAATCAACAGCATCGGCAATAGTCTTAAAATGCTGATAGAGACCCTCTTGTGGAGGTTTGTTGTAATAAGGCACTACCAACAAAAAACCATCGACACCAAGCTTTTGGACATCCTTAGCAAAGTTCACCGTATCGGCAGTGCAATTGTCACCAACATTAGCAATAATCGGAATTTCACCGGATGCTTCAGAAACAACTGCCTCAAACAGCTTCATCTTTTGGGGGTAGAA
>UQDJ01000076.1 GCA_900539675.1 uncultured Coriobacteriaceae bacterium
AGGCCGAATTGGCCAAGAATCCCAATGCGAAAAAGACGAAAGATACGTTGTCTAAATCTCAGGCGGCTGCAAAAGTGGATTCGACAGAGTCTGCGGTGCAGGCTGAATCAACTCAGTCCGATGTTACGGTAAAGTCTCACGCTTCGGCGACCGCTCAAGCTGACGAATCAGCTGGGTCGGATGGCGCGGCGACGACAGATACTTTCGATGAAGAACCAGTTCAAGTAAAGAAGGTTGTTTCTGCGGAAGATGCGGATGGCGAAGTTGCATCTTCATCTGAGGAGGACGATCAGGAGAGCGAAAAGAAGTCCGAAGGTAAATCGCGCGTAAAGGAAATATTTACCGATGATATGAAGGATAACCTGGCGGATGCAGGGCGTGCGATTGGCAATATCTATCGCGATGGCAAAGAAGTGGTCTCAGAGCTTACCGGCACGATGGGTGAGCTTAAAGATGCCTTTAGCTTTGGTAAAAAGCGCCGTTAATATGAGGCGTCAGTGTTAGCAATCAGCCATCCTTGCGAATAAACAATCAACATTGCTAACAAACAACCGAAATTGTTAAAAGATCGAAATTGTGCAAAAAAATCCCCGCCGAGGCGGGGATTTTACCTTTTATAAAGGAGTGGGACAAAGACGTCCGTCCAGTCCGTTAAAAAGAGTAAGTGAGCCTATGCGCGCTCGATCTTACCAGCCTTGATGCACTTGGTGCATACGTTGGCACGCTTTACCTTGCCATCAACCTTGATGGTTACCTTCTGGATGTTCGGACGGAAGGTACGGCTGCTTACGCGGTGGGAGTGGCTTACGCTACGACCAGCGCTGGGAGCCTTACCGCAGATCTCACAAACTTTGGACATTCTTGATCACTCCATTTACTTCGTTATGGGTACGGTTAGATACCGCTTGTTTCCAAAAGCCTTAATACTGTATCACAGTTTTTTGTTGGATCCAATATATTTCTGAGTTGTTTTTCTTGCTTTCCGTAAAGAAATCGGTAGGCTAAGAAAATGCTTAGAGAGTCAAACTATTTGTTCGATCAGTATTCGAATTGGTGGATCGGTGTTCGAACTGTCCGGTTGGTATTCGAACTGTCCGGTTGGTGTTCGAACTGTTCGATCAGTAGTTGACACTTCAGGTTCTTCTGCACGGTTCTGAATGTTCAGTGCGCCTGTAGGGGTCCGGCAAATGAGGTTAGGGGTCTTCCGCTATACTATGAGACTGGTCATTAAGCATGTGATGTGACCTTATGGAAAGGGTTGCATCTGTGAAAGGACATACACATGAGCAATCAAATTCCAGGAGATCTCATCGTATCCGAAGATGTGATCGCCGATGTAGCAGGTCATGCTGCGTTCCAGTGCTATGGGGTAGTGGGCATGGCTGCTCCTAATGCTGTTGATGGTTTAGCGAAAATACTTCCTCAGTCCCGTTTGTGCCGTGGCATCGTGGTGTCCACGGATGATGATGGCACGCTGGTCAGCTTGTATGTCATCTTGGAGCATGGCGTCAACATTAGTACCGTGTCGGCGAACCTGGTTGACCAGGTTACTTTTGCGCTGAAGGAATTTGTGCGCGGTCATCTTAAGGGTGTCGAAGTGCACGTTCAGGGCATCAAAGTTCGCTAAGAACACCACAACATAGGTTAATAGAGGAGCAATCGGATCATATGAGTAATTACACGTCTAACGATGTCGTTAACGCTATTGCTGCTGCGGCTAAAGCGCTTTCAGCACGCAAAGAAGAGATCAATCGTTTGAATGTATTTCCTGTTCCGGATGGGGACACGGGTACCAATATGTCTCTCACTCTTGCCATGGTGGTGGAGAACTTAGCGAAGCTGCCTATTGGTGCAAGCGATGAAGAACGTCGTCGTGCCATTACAACGGGTGCTTTGATGGGCGCTCGTGGTAACTCTGGCGTTATTACCTCTCAGATTATGCGTGGTTTGTGCGAAGGATTCGCTGAATACACCACATTTGATTTGACATCTATCGATGCAGCATTTGAGTGCGCGGTTGAAGTTGCTTTCAATGCCGTACGTAAACCGGTTGAAGGTACTATCCTCACCGTTCTGCGCGATACCGCCGCTGCAGCTCATAAAGCTCGCAAAAAGAAGATGGATTTAGAAGAAGGCTTACGCTTTATTGTGGGTGAAGCGTATGCTTCGGTTCAGCGTACGCCTGAACTGTTGCCAGTTTTAAAGGAAAACGGCGTAGTTGATGCTGGTGGATTTGGTCTGGCAATCTTTTTCGATGCGTTTGTATCCGCTTTGACGGGTCGTTCTGAAACCATGGGTGATGAACTTGCTTTCGCCCGCACGGCTGCACCTAAGGTCGAAATTGAACAAATCAATGACTGGGAAGGTTCCCAGTACATGTACTGCAACGAATTTTTGGTTGATTCAGATTCTCTGGATCCTGAAGAAGCACTGGACTTCTTGCATACCATGGGCGATTGCGAGCTGTGTGTAGGTTCTACGCCTAAGTTTAAGGTGCATGTTCACTCCAATCATCCCGATCAGGTTTTAAAGTACTTCTTGGATCGTGGCCAGATCTTTGAGGTATTTATTCACAACATGAAGATCCAAAGCGAAGAGCGCACGGCAAAGCTTGAAAAGGAACAGGATACCGAGCGCAAACCCCTGGGTTTTGTAGCGGTTGCTGCTGGTTCGGGCAACGCTGCTATCCTGGAAAGCCTGGGCGTTGACTATGTGGTTTCGGGCGGTCAGACCATGAATCCTTCCACCAAGGAACTTCTGGATGCGGTAAATAAGGTAAATGCCGACAAAGTTATTATTATGCCGAACAATTCCAACATTATTATGGCTGCTCAGTCCTGCGCTGAGGTATCCGAAAAGCCTTGCGCTGTGGTTCCTACCAAGAGTGTGCCAGAAGCTTTTTCTGCGCTGTTTGCCTACGATGAAGATGCCTCGTTGGAAGACAATGTCAAGGAAATGACCGAGGCGTGCAAGGAAGTTAAAACCGGCGAAATCACAACGGCTATCAAGGATTCCAAGGATGTGCATGGCAATCCCATTCACGAAGGTGATGTTATTGGTATTGCTGATGGTGAATTGGAAGTCGTTTCTGATTCAATTGAGGATGCTACGATCAAGGTACTTGAGGTTCTGGACGCCGAAGATGCTGATACGCTTACCATTTTGGCAGGCGAAGATTATACCGACGAGCAGTTCAATGCGCTGTTGGAAAAGATCCAGAGTCGTTTCGACGGCCTTGAAATTGATTCGCATCGTGGCGAACAGCCTCTCTATCCAATCGTTCTTTCGGTTGAATAAAGGTTGTACCAAGCAAGGAAGTATTTTTGGCATCTGCACATAACACAGCTGATTTTTCGAAGGCGGTACAAGGGGTAACTCTTGACCGCCTTCATGCTACGTTGGCCTTAGATGAGCCGGTAAGACAGGTAAGACAGGTAAGTGCCACCCGTGCTCAGATCCTCGAGCGTGCTATGCATATCACCACCGTGCGTCAGCTGTTGCGCGCCTATCCGCATCGCTATGTGGATATGTCACAGGTGGTTTCTACCCAGCAGGCTCAAATCGGCCAGGAATGCACCATTGTGGGCACAATTTATGAGATCAAGCAAAAGCGTCCTCGTCCGCGCCTCAGCTTGATCGAAATTTCGCTGGTTGATGAAGCGGGACTCATGATGGTGACCTGCTTTAATCAGCCCTGGTTGGCGAATTCTCTTTCGAAGGGTTTGCGTATTTCCATTTCGGGCAAGGTGGAATTTAACTATGGATTCAAGCGTATGACGAATCCTCTTATTGTGGTGCATGATCCTCTCGAAGAGGTGGTAGGAGTGGTGCTGCCAATACATCCCTCTACCTCAAAATTATCCCGTGTGATGGTGCGCCGTCTGATTCACAATGCACTGGAGCGTGTGTGTGGCTGCTATGACCCTTTGCCATTGGAATTACGTACGAAATATCGCCTGTATTCGCGCTATCAGGCATTGCGTGGGGTGCATGAGCCGGTATCGTTAGCAGACGCCCAGGCGGCACGGCGTCGTTTGCGCTATGAAGAGTTGTTCTTTTTAGAGCTGGAGCTCATCGAAAAAGAGCGGGCACGCATAGCGGGCTGCAGTCCGTATGAGCACAACGTGGCAGGGTATTTTGATGGACAGAGTGCAAACAGACAATCCTTTTTGGCGGCGCTTTCACATTCGTTGCCCTTTGATCTGACCGATGACCAAAAGGCAGCCGTAGCTGATATCTTGAAGCGCATG
>UQDJ01000077.1 GCA_900539675.1 uncultured Coriobacteriaceae bacterium
CCTGCCCCAACATGGAAGCAGCGATGAGCTTTAATGCAGAATTTTTAGCGCCACCGATAGGCACTACACCGGAAACATTTTGCGTTTCGCGTGCGATGATAATGTCATCAGCCATAAAGAAATTCCCTCCAAACGTATTACACCATCGTGCAATGCTAGGGGTACTGTAGGTTTTAAGTGCCCCGTTATTATAGAGGATGCCCAGTTTGCACGCGGACTAAGGCAAAAAGGCTTCACACCTCCTTCAACCCCCCAACTGACCTGTCACATAGTGCAATCTTGTTATTTCTACATTTTCGTCATTGCAAGAGCTGCACCGCATTACGCAATAGAAATCTGTCGAGATGGCAGCCACAGGGCCTGCGCTCTCTCTTTATAACCACGAAAGAGGATCACCTGCTGTAAGGCAAGTGATCCTCTTTCTTAAAAGGGAGTACCGTAATTATTAGGCCTGCTCCTAGCTGATAACTACTGAATCATCCTTAGCGAAAGCAGATGGACTGTAATAACGAGCCCCATTATCGTCTACCCGATAGTGTGAAACAAAGTTCCAGATTTCTCTGAACTCTTCTGGATAGCAATTATGTTCACGAGCTAACGTGCGAGAGAACTGCACTAGTGGAGTACCATCATCCTTTGCCCATGTATAAGTGTAGTAACGGCCCGTTTCATTGGAGAGCAGACAGGACTGTACAAAACTCTCATGATTATTGGCAGCGAACTGAATGTCGATGCCGTCAGCCTTACTAGCATCCATTACCCACGTATGCGGAGCACTATCTGCCGAAGTATCCCAGGGAGCCTTTACCAAATCACGATTCTGCTCAGGCTCGCTGATATCGGCTTCACCGATCATCAGATAGGACGGCATGATCTTTCCTGAAGTAAATTCGGTGTTCGGGAACGAAGTCGAACCAACTGCAGCGTAGTAATCAGCTTCGCTGTTGTGAGTCAACGTCTGAACCGTACGAGAACCAAGCGAATGACCACTACCATACACTCGACCCGTATCGATGGTTATGCCTGCATCTTTAGCAACAGCGTTTTCTAACACTGCCAAGGTGGCACGAGAAAAGTTGGCGTTATCCGCTTCATCACCATAGGTCAAGCCAGCAGCGCTCTTAGCGCAGTATTCGCCCATAATAACCACTGCGCAGCCTTCATCATTTGCAATAGACCACCACATTGAGCAGTCAAAAAACGTTGAAGCAGACTGGGTGTTGCCCGGCCAAACAACTACTACCGGGGCACCATTTTCGCCTGCGTCCTTTGCGTTGTCTGGGATATACATCAAGGTTTCTCGAGGATCAAGCGTGCCGTCATTGTCATAATCGTTGAAGGCAAACATGCTGGAGTACAGCGTGCCCGACATAGCAAGGCCACCAAGCTCCTCTAAACGAGTGGACTGCAAGGCGCGCTGTTCAACAGTCTTTTCGGACCCGTCATAGCCTGTAAAAGTGAAGGAATCCAACTTATCACCTGCTGCGACCTGATCACGAGCAGCCTTGGTGGTTTCGTAGTAGTCTGCACGCACACCCAAAGCATTGCTATAGGCAAAACAATTGGTATAGCGCGTGTATTCAGACAGGAAGGCACGAATATCAGCGGCTGTCATGCTTTCCTTATCTTCGACACGTACCTGGGAAATGCCATACTTGGACCCCCATTTACGGGCAAGGCTATTGGCATACTGAGTCTGCCATGCATCTGAATCTAAGCTCTGACGATACACGTTGGGCTCATCGGTTTCGACAGCGTCATTGACCTGCTTCCAGTAATTTACGCTTTCATTGTCGTTTGCATATCCAACGAATAACGTAGGAGCGGGAATATCGGCATTGGTGATGAACTGATCATTTAAAACCGCGCCATCTTCTTTCATTTTCGTCAATACTTCTTTGAATTCACCATCATCAAAGCCAGGATAGTAAGAACCAGTATTAATACCATCATAGGTGCGCTTAGCGGAAGCGTTTAATACATCAGCCCCAGCGCTTTCGCCCTTAATGAATGCCTGAGCGGCTACATACAAAGGATTGTTTGAAGTCCAGGATTCAAGTGGCGCACAGCCTTGCTTGTAGCCAACATAGTAGTTGCACGAATGACCGGTAAATACCGAACAGCTGGTACCATCGTCAAGCGGGATGGATCCTGATTGTAGAATGCTGTTGGACTTTGAGCGTGTATCGAACGCGGTGTTACCTACCGTTTCTCCGATACAGGTCTCTAAATAGTCGGACTCATCGGCGGGACTTCCCCATTTACCATCCTTGGGTTCTAATACAAACAGCAATTCGCCAAAGGTATCCGCCTGGTCAATCCAGCCCTGTTCCGTTAAGAAATCCCAAACGTTTTCAGTGTCATCAGGAACGGCCAAAACAGTAATATAAGCACGCAGGGTTGCATGCTCGGGAATATACATTTTTACCGTACGACCGGAATCGAGTGTGTAATTATAGTACCCAGTAACCGGATGCTCGTTTACCTTGGTGTAATCGATAGGTAATACACGAGTTTTATCATCCGTCTTTTCCGTATTAGACATCAGATAATCGCTTAACTCTACCGGATCCTTGTGCTCCGAAGAAGCATCTGTTGAATTGGAAGAACTGCACCCGGTCAGCGATAATGCACCTACTAAAACGACTGTCGTTACCACAAGTGCCCCGAGACATACCAGCCGTCGCCTGTGAATAAGCCTGCCCATACTTGCTCTACCTCTTTCTAGTGTCGTTTGCCATATTCAAACGTCAGCCACGCCTGTGCTCATGCGCTTAACGCTCAAGCGGCTGACATATAACCAATTAGAGGGGGAGCTATAGTCAAGGTGCGTTATTAGGCAAGTTTTTTACTACGCAAAACCATTTTCAGACGGAACAGATGTTTTTCAAATACTTTTTTTAAAAGACCTTATAGCAATTACCAGCACTAATACATTTCTTGCATAAACATAAGAATAGAGGCTGTATAAATACAGCCTCTATTCAACACAATAGCTATAAGCACGGTATGTGCTAAGCGATATCAATGTTGGTGCAAAACCAACAATCGTTTTAAGATGCACTGTTAATCAGATGCACTGTTAATCAAGCGCAGCAGACAGCGAGGGTATATCCAACTATTCAGCTTCGCCCAGCATGAAGCGCTTGAAGTCCACGATTTCGATCGTGGTGCCCAGCTGTTTCGCAACTTCAGCGGTGTAGTCCTTAACAGACTGATCAGGATTCTTAACATATTCCTGCTCGGTAAGGCAGTTCTCCTTGTAGAACTTCTCCATACGACCGGTAGCAATCTTTTCCTGGATGTTCTCAGGCTTGCCGGATTCAGCAGCCTGAGCCTTGTAGATGCCCATTTCGTGCTCCACAACGTCAGCAGGAACGGATTCGCGCGTTGCAGCAACAGGGCTTGCAGCTGCTACCTGCATTGCGATGTCGCGGCCATACTTCTTGAAGTCTTCGTTAGTTGCAAAGGAAGTGTCGCCCAGCTTGAATTCAACCAGAACACCAATCTTGCCGCCACCGTGAATGTAGCTGCATACTGCACCATGCTCCTGGCGAGCATAAGCGAAACGGGACAACTGGATGTTTTCACCCAGAGTATGGATTGCATCAGTGATAATAGCCTCTACCGTTTCACCATCGATTTCGGAAGCCTTCAACGCATCCAAATCAGCAGGCTTGTTAGCCAGAACAGCGCGAGCGATCTTTTCAGCATATGCATGGAACTTTTCATTCATGCCAACAAAGTCGGTTTCGCAGTTGAGCTCTACCAGAGCGCCAGCCATACCACAATCAGCAACGAGAGCCATGACGGTGCCTTCGTTGGTGGCACGGCCGGCCTTCTTGGCCACGGCGGCCAGACCGCGCGTGCGCAGCACGTCGACGGCCTTGTCCATGTCGCCGTCGGCTTCGACGAGCGCCTTCTTGCACTCCATCATGCCGGCGCCGGTCATTTCACGGAGTTCCTTGACCATGGAAGCGGTAACAGCAGCCACGTTGTTCCTTTCTCTCACGATGCCGCGGCCTTGGGACGCGGCGGGGTGTCGAGCGCCGCAGCGCGGGAAGGGCGCGACGGCGCGTTCAGTGCGGTAGATGCGCAGATCAGCTTATTCGGCGGCAGGGGCAGCGGCCTCGGCGGGCGCGGCCTC
>UQDJ01000078.1 GCA_900539675.1 uncultured Coriobacteriaceae bacterium
TCCCACTCAAAGACAATTTGAGAGGGATTGTAGATCGAGCGTGAGCACCTCACGCCCTATAACCCCCATTTTTGGAATGGATGCAACATAAGGAGAATGGATAAACGCTATGATTGTTGGCCTTAGTCGAAGCTTTATCTACTCAACGAGGCGTAGTATTCATCGCTTACCGGCTCAAGCCATTCATTTGACGTATGTTCGCCTTCTACCTCAATAACAAGATGGCTAAACCAGCTATCAGCTGCAGCACCATGCCAGTGCTTAGCATTGGCAGGAATATTGACAACATCACCAGGATGCAATGCACGAGCAGGCTTTCCCCATTCCTGATACCACCCACGACCGCCTACGCAGATAAGTTGTTGACCGCCGCCCTTATCAGCATGATGAATATGCCAGTTATTACGGCAACCTGGCTCAAACGTTACATTATATATAGGCACCTGGTCGGTGCTTATGGGTGCTACATAACTTTGTCCCACAAAATACGGCGCAAACGCATCATTAGGCTTTCCTATTGGAAACATAAGCGATGCTGCATAGCACTCCTTTTGAGACTCTAAAGCATCTGATTCATCTGACCACACCTGCTTCGCCATACGAAATACTGCCCACGCCTTAGGCCAGCCGATATAGAACGCTGCATGGGTAACAATTTCTGCAATTTCTTCTTTGGTAATGCCATTCTTCTTTGCCGTTTCCAAATGAAACTTAAAAGACGAATCAGTTAGCCCTTGGCTCATCAAGGCAACAATGGTTACTAAGCTGCGATCTCGCAATGAAAGCTTATCATCACGACTCCATACCTGTCCAAACAGCACGTCATCGTTAAGTTCAGCAAATTTAGGGGCAAATTTACCAAGCTGATCGCGTCCAGCGGTTTGTTTTACTGTCATAGGACTACCTCCATATCAGGATCTTTCCTATACGGTAATCCGGCTCAAGTACTTATGTATAATAGGCATATTGTATTGTTGCCATGCCTATTAGGCATGGGGAAATCTTCGAAGAGATTTACTCTATTGGTGTCTAACGCAACCTATTCACCTGAGCTGTACATCATCGTCAACCACGTATTACCTGCACCCCAACTACCGATCAAAGATCATAGGTGTGCCTGTTGCGCATCAAATTAGAAAAGGAAATCAACCATGGAATTGCGTGTATTGGAATATTTCTTAGCTCTTACCCGAGAAGGAAGCATATCAGCAGCCGCAAAAGCCCTTCATGTATCGCAACCCACTCTTTCACGTCAGCTCAGGGATTTAGAGAACGAGCTTGATTGCATCCTTTTCGAACGCAGCAAGCATGGCATCACTCTTACCGAAGATGGCCTTACGCTGCGTCGTCGCGCGGGAGAAATTTCGCAGCTTGTAAGCGCAACCGAAGAAGAATTGCAGCTCTCTCACAACACCGTTGCGGGTTCTATTTCTATCGGCTGTGCAGAAACTCCAGCTATCGCACATCTAGCCCACTTTATGAAAGAGTTTAGAGATCGTTATCCTAAAGTCACCTATAACATGGTTACTGATACCGCAGAAAACGTAACCGAAAAGATTAATAAAGGTCTGCTTGATTTTGGGTTCCTGTTACGACAAACCCAAACCGAAGGATTACATTGCATCCCATTAAACTACGAAGATCAGCCTGCGATATTAGTACCCGATGATTACCCTCTTGCCCGCCAACACCATTGCAAGCTCTCCGATATACAAGATCTGCCACTTATTATCCCGGCAACCTACCAGTACAGTGGCATATTGGGCATTTTGGGTGATGCTGCACAACGTAAAACACTCAATATCGTTGCAACATACACCCTCATCTACAATGCAGCTCGCATGGCAGAACAAGGACTGGGTGCAGTTATCACCCTACAAAATCTTTATTCCCAATCAGTCACATCACCTTTAGTCGAAGTACCTATCGTGGATGCTCGGCCCCTTAAAAGCTACTTAGCCTGGAAGCCGTTCCGATTCAATTCTTCAGCCTGCAAAGTTTTTCTCGAAGAAGCACAACGCGCATTTGCAGATAACTCAAACTCATGAAGCAAAGGAATTAGGGTACAAAAAAGCGAACCCGATGAAAGGGGTTCGCACTGTGTTTAGCTGGTGTCGGAGGCGGGATTTGAACCCGCACGCCCGTATAGGTATTCTTTGTCAATGTACGACTACCCAAAAAAAATTTTAAGTTTTGGTAATGGTGTCGTCAAGTTCGCACTCCCATTGATTACTTGATATCGTTGCAATTGTTGTAATTTTTGCTACAAGTACAACATGTTAAGAACAAATAACATATCAATCATCGAAGAGCTTGCCTCCTCGCAGAATGGCGTTTTCACAGCAGCGCAAGCATAAGCCTTCGGAATCCCCCGCTACGCACTCTCCTACGCCACTAAGACTGGTCGTATCGAGAGCATCTGCCATGGTGCTTATCGCCTCAGATCATCAATAGACGAAGGCTATGACGAACTCGTAGCAATCTTGATGCTAACAAATCCGGGTGCATTCACGCACGATCGAATCAGAAACTATGATGGGGTCGCTGTCTGCGGCACCACCGCTCCGGCGCTACACGGCAACCGAATTCATTAACCCAGTCGATCGCATCACTGTCCCTGGAATACAAACCGTTCCCTACCCACTTTATCCCCCAGAAAGGGCAGTCGCTGACAAGCTGTGCGGCATTATCGAACGGTACGACGGCCATCCGTCATCCCGCGTAAAAGCCATCCTCAAAAAGGAACTCGGGGTCATTGTACACTGGAGCCTCATAAATAAAGAGGACTACTTTCTCGCCGATCGAGCGAAGCCCCGTACGTAACACCGAGATTAAGATGCTTCTTAAAGCTGCTCTCACTGACAAAGTCGATGATCGGCTGGTTTATATGAAGAGAATTGACGCAAGCTACCGCTATGGGGGCTATAACACCTACATCCTGGACGAATTGGCTGGAAAGTAGGTATTGTCAGGATTAATCTAGGAGATACATAAACGTCAAAACTTGCTTACCCATAACAAAGAAAACTATCGGAGCTTTCTTTGTTGATTTTTTGTCTAATCCGGCAGGTCACATGCCGTTGTGAGTAGCAGTAGTTAGATAGAAGCGGCTTAGAAACGACTAGGACGGCTTTGTGGCTAGCTCCAGGCTTTAGCTAACTCCAGAAGCCATCAAACTCTCATAAGACTGACATAATACCTGCGAAGGGCGCCTTGCCAAAGCAAAGCGCC
>UQDJ01000079.1 GCA_900539675.1 uncultured Coriobacteriaceae bacterium
ATGGCGGCGGCTATGTTAGCGATTTGGCCCGCGATATCATAGAGCGCGATGGCGATAAGTGGCTCTCCATTGATCCGGACGAGCGCCGTGTGGCCTTCCGTGAAATGGGCTACAAAGCTATGTTGGCAAGTGTTAAGGAGACGCTTTCTCTGTTCGGCAATCATTTTGATACGTGGTTTTCCGAGCGTTCCTTGTTTGTACCTGACAGCCATGGCGAAACCAAGGTCGATCATGCCTTTAAAGCCATGAAAGACAAAGGCTACATATACGAAAAAGAGGGCGCCACCTATTTTCGCTCGTCTTCCTTTGGCGATGAAAAGGATCGTGTGCTGATAAAGGGCAATGGCGAGTTGACCTATTTCATGTCGGATGTGGCTTATCACTACGACAAAATGCAACGTGGCTATGACCATCTGATTGATATCTGGGGCGCAGATCATCATGGCTATATTCCTCGCTGCAAAGCAATGATGGCTGCTTGGGGTTATCCCGATGCACTCGAAGTGGTTTTAGGTCAGCTGGTAACCCTCTTTCGGAATGGTCAACAGGTTCGCATGTCGAAACGCACCGGTGAAATGATCACCTTCCGTGAACTGATTGATGAAGTAGGCGTGGATGCTACGCGCTACATGATGTTGTCTAAATCCTCGGATCAGTCCATTGACTTCGACATTGAAGTTGCCAAGAAAAAGGATGCCTCCAATCCGGTGTATTACGTGCAGTATGCCCATGCTCGTATCTGCTCTATTATTCGCAAAGCAGCAGAAGCACGCGGCATGAATGCTGATGAAATTGCGACTGATGAACTGAGCGATGCTCTAAGTATTGACAACGCTGATCTGTCGTTGTTGATCGATGAAAACGAACTGGCTTTGATGCGCAAGATGGCAGATTTCACCGATTTAGTGGCAGGGGCGGCACGAGATCGCGCTCCGTTCCGACTGACTCATTACGCACAAGAATTGGCTAGTTTGTTCCATTCGTTTTACCAGCACTGTCGAGTTTTGGGTGAAGGAGAACAAGTGGAACAGGCTCGTTTGGCACTCATTGATGCTACCCGCAGGGTTATTGCGCTGAGCTTGGGATTGCTGGGTGTTTCGGCTCCTGAGCGTATGTAACTCAGTGTTTATCAGCATAATCAAAGGCTTATTGGACATCGTCAGGCGTCCACCCGTAAGGGTGAACCGCTTGGCGATGTTTTGTTTCAAATGCGTTAAGGTACGGCGCATTTTGCAGTTACGATGAACATGCTATGGTACTGTGCTGATACGTTGAGTGTCTAATTAGGAGGATTCATGAGTTACGTAGACTCCGTGATCGAAAGCGTTAAGGCTAAAAACGCTAACGAACCTGAGTTTATTCAGGCCGTAACCGAGGTTCTGACTTCTTTAAAGCCAGTTATTGAGGCTCACCCTGAATATGAAGCAGCAGGTTTGCTGGAGCGTATTGTCGAGCCCGAGCGCGTTGTAATGTTTCGTGTACCTTGGGTGGATGATCAGGGCAAAGTTCAAGTTAACCGCGGCTTCCGCGTGCAGTTTAACAGCTGCTTAGGCCCTTACAAGGGCGGTCTTCGCCTTCATCCTTCCGTTAACTTGGGTATCATTAAGTTCTTGGGTTTTGAGCAAATCTTTAAAAACAGCCTGACCACCCTTCCTATGGGTGGTGGCAAGGGCGGTTGCGACTTTGATCCAAAGGGCAAGTCCGATGCTGAAGTTATGCGTTTTTGCCAGTCGTTCATGACTGAGCTGTGCAAGCACATCGGTGCAGATACCGACGTTCCTGCTGGTGACATTGGTACGGGCGCACGTGAAATTGGCTATATGTTTGGTCAGTACAAGCGTATTCGCAACGTTTGGGAAGGCGTTTTGACCGGCAAGGGTCTGACCTATGGTGGTTCTTTGGCACGTACCGAAGCTACTGGCTATGGTTTGATTTACTTTGTTGAGGAATACTTGAAGTGCAACGGCGACACCTTCGAAGGCAAGACCGTTTCTGTTTCTGGTTCCGGCAATGTTGCAATCTATGCAACCGAAAAGGCTCAGCAGCTGGGTGCTAAGGTAGTAACCCTGTCTGACTCCACCGGCTGGATCTATGATCCCAATGGTATTGATATTGCTTTAGTTAAGCAGATCAAGGAAGTTGAGCGCGGCCGTATTTCTGAATATGCAAAACGTCGCGAAGGTGTTGAATACCATGACGGTCGTGGCGTTTGGGGTGTAAAGGTGGATATCGCTTTGCCTTGCGCAACGCAAAACGAGCTGTTCTTGGAGGATGCTCAAGCTTTGGTTGCTAACGGCGCAAAGATTGTGGCTGAAGGCGCTAACATGCCTACCACAATGGATGCTACCGAGTATCTGCAGCAAAACGGCGTCGTATTCATGCCTGGCAAGGCCGCTAACGCTGGTGGCGTTGCTACTTCTGGTTTGGAAATGTCCCAGAACTCCGAGCGTTTGTCTTGGACCTTTGAAGAGGTTGACGCGAAGCTCAAGGGTATCATGGTCAACATAGATCG
>UQDJ01000080.1 GCA_900539675.1 uncultured Coriobacteriaceae bacterium
CTCAAAAGCTTGTTGTTAATATCTTCAATTTTAGAATCGGACAAGCGCACTTCGACCGACTGCTTGGCACTGCCCACCGTTGATACGTCAGCGACACCGCTTACACGCTCAAGCGCCGGAATGACCGTCTGATCCATCATGTCAGACGTTTGGAAAATATCGTGATTATCATAGGACGCCGCCACGTAGAGCGTGGCCATCATGTCCATGCTGATTTCCATATAGTTGGGATCGCCCACACTATCAGGCAGCTGCGATGAAACTTCATTTACGGCCGATGATGCCTTGACCATAGCCGAATCCATATCGGTACCATCTTCAAACCGCATGAATACCATGGAGAAGTTATCTGCACTGGTGGACTGAACTGAGGACACACCACTTACTTTAGAAAGAGAACTTTCCAGAACATCGGTTACCTCTGTTTCAACCTTCTCAGCGCTGGCGCCCGGATCGGTTGTGATAACCGCCAAGTAAGGCAGATCCATATTGGGTAGCAAGTCGGTTTTCATTTTGGAAACCGAAACACCACCAAGAATCAAAATGATTATGACAGCGACAGCAATGATGAAAGGCTTTTTAACGCTATAGCGGCTAATCACAAATACTCCTTGGGGGCTTAGGGCATATAGATAGCAAAGTTATTATTAAGTTGTTATTATGCTGCTGAACGCATAATTTCAGTTGTAAAAGTTTTTATATTTTTGATCGATTGCATGACTTATACACAACGCAGCGAACAAACCCTCGACAGAGAATCGCTGCATGTTTCAGCTTGTTTCGGCACAACCCAGTTGAGTTCGACACGGTTCGGTGGGTTTCGGCACAACCCGGTGGGCTTCGATGCCTGCCGGCTGTCTCCTGTGCTATCCGACACATTGCGCTAAGTCCATCGCGTTGCGGATGCATCCTTGCGCCAAAGCGGAATAGAATTGGAAAAATAGCTTAATGATGGCTGCGGGTGATATGCTGTTCTTTATCCGTCGTACTGCACTTGGCGCAGTTCGAACCACATTTCAGACCGAAAGGCATAGGCATGTCTAATAAAAGTCTTGCAGGCACACATGAGTCTCAAACCATTCTGGTCACTGGTGGCGCTGGATTCATTGGTAGCCACACGTGCGTTGAATTGCTTGAACAGGGCTATAACGTGGTCATTTTAGATGACCTTTCCAATTCCAGCAGTGTTGCGGTAGACCGTATTCGCGAACTTACGGGTGCATCCACCAAAAACCTCACTTTTATCAAAGGGTCTATTTTGGATCGTGCGGTGCTTGATAGTCTCTTCGCCAATCATGATATTTCGGCCATCATTCACTTTGCTGGTTTTAAGGCAGTAGGCGAATCTACCCACAAGCCGCTCGAATACTATTGGAATAACGTAGCTGGATCATTGGTACTCTTTGACGCCGCCCGTCATGCTGGTGTGAAAAACGTTATCTTTTCCTCCTCTGCAACGGTATACGGCGAGCCTGAACAGATTCCCATTACTGAAATGTGCCCTATGCACGAAGCTACGAATCCTTATGGGGAAACCAAGGCTATGCTGGAGCGCATCTTAACCGACTTTTATCGCGCCGATGACGAATGGAACATTGTCTTACTGCGCTACTTCAATCCCATTGGCGCTCATGTTTCTGGTCGCATTGGCGAAGACCCAAAAGGCATTCCAAACAATTTGCTACCCTACGTTGCCCAGGTAGCAACCGGCAAACTTGCCTGCATTCAGGTATTCGGAGACGACTATCCCACACCCGACGGCACCGGTGTGCGTGACTATATTCATGTTGTCGACCTGGCTCGCGGCCACGTACGTGCGCTTGATTATATGGCAGGAAAAATTGGTGATGGCAAGTCGAACGATCCGCACTCTATCGATGGAACGCAAGCGCCCGATGGCACGCGCAACGGTGTGGCTGTTTTCAATTTGGGCACCGGCAAGGGCTCAAGCGTATTGGATGTAATCCACGCATTTGAAAAGGCTTGCGGTAAAAAACTGCCCTACAAAATTTGCCCACGCCGCCCTGGTGATATC